>DASYGS010000070.1:0-23310 GCA_035999465.1 Blastococcus sp.
GGTGAACGGCCGCTGAGGTCTTCCTTGCCGCGTGAGAGACAGCTCACGTCCAGTGCATGAATCGGCACGTAGATGCGGGTCCGGCGGGGGATCAGGTGCGCGCGTCCCGGTGCCAGGAGACGTCGACGGAGTGCCGGGAGAACCCGCGCCCCTCGTAGAGGCCGACGGCGGCGACGTTGTCCTCCTCGACGTACAGGAGGACCTCCGCGAGCCCGCGGGAGCGCAGGTGGGCGAGGCCCAGATCGGTCAGCGCGCGGCCGAGGCGCAGCCCCTGCGCGTCGGGGTCGACGCCCAGCACGTAGACCTCGCCGACGGCCTCGTCACCGACGTCGCCGGCGGGGTGGATCTTGGTCCAGTGGGAACCGAGCAGCGTGCCGCCGTCGTCGGGGTCGCCCCGCCAGGCGAGCAGGAAGCCGGCCGGGTCGAACCAGGGCTCCTCCTCGCGCAGGCGCAGGTCCTCGGCGGTCCAGCTGCCCTGCTCGGGGTGCGCGGCGAAGGCCCGGGCGTTGACCCGCAGCCACGCCTCCTCGTCACGTCCCGGGTGGAAGGGGTGCACGGCGACGCCGTCGGGCAGCGCGGGCGACGGGGCGGGGTCGACGCCGGCGAGGTCGCGGCGCATCTGCAGCAGCACCCGCGCGCGATGGAAACCTCGCGCGGCGAGCAGCTCCGCCGACCCCGGCAGATCGCCGTGCGCCCAGACGGAGAGCGGTGCCGGGGCCGTCAGCTCGAGCAGCCGGTCCAGCAGTGCGCTCCCGACGCCGTGGCGGCGCAGCCCGGGCGCGACGACCAGTTCCGCCTCGCCGGCGTCCAGCCGCGCGTACCCGGCGAGGACGCCGTCCGGAGTGCGCGCCAGCAGGTCCCGGCCGCCGGGCGGACCACCGTGCTGCAGCCGCAGCTCAGTCTCCTCGGACAGCGGCCGGACGCCGTCGGCGGCGCTCGCCGCGCGCAGCAGGGCCAGCACCTCGTCGACGTCGGCCGGATCGAGCCGGGCGACGTCGCGGACGGGCGGGAGTGGCGTGGTCAGAGCGGGCTCAGACCAGCTCGGCGGGGACGTCGGCCTGCGTGCCGGCCTGGGCCTGGGCGGCCGCCGCCGTCGCGTCGGCGACCTGCTGGTCGAGCTTGTAGCCGACGTTGCGGACCGTGCCGATCAGCGCCTCGTGCTCGGTACCGAGCTTGGCGCGCAACCGGCGGACGTGGACGTCGACGGTACGGGTGCCGCCGAAGTAGTCGTAGCCCCAGATCTCCTGCAGCAGCTGCGCGCGCGAGAACACCCGGCCCGGGTGCTGGGCCAGGTACTTCAGCAGCTCGAACTCCTTGTAGGTGAGGTCGAGCGGGCGGCCACGCAGTTTGGCCGAGTAGCTGTGCTCGTCGATGACCAGCTCGCCGGCCTGCGTGACGCCGCCGTCGGCGCCGTCGGCGGGCGTGGTGGCGGCCAGCCGCCGGCCCGTGGCCCACTTGAGCCGCGCGTCGACCTCGGCGGGACCGGCGGTATCGAGCAGGACGTCGTCGACACCCCAGTCGGCCGAGAGCGCGACGAGGCCGCCCTCGGCGAGGACGGCGACCACCGAGGAGGCGACCCCGGTGGAGGCGAGCAGGCTGCACAGGGCGCGGGCCCGCGCGAGGTCGTGGCGGGCGTCGACGAGGACGATGTCATCCCCGCGGCCCCCCCAGTCGCCGTCGAGCAGGCTGGACAGCTCCGGCGCCACCACGCGGACCTGGTGCGGGAGCAGGCCGAGGGCCGGCAGCACCTCGGTCGTGGCCTGGCGCGCCGCGGTCATGAGTACGAGTCGCATGTCGTCTCCTCATGGGGAGCCTCGACGACCGGCGTCGGCGAGGAACCTTCGACGGCGCTGTCGAGGAAGAGGGCAGGATAGCCGACGTGCCCGTGGAACAGCGCGTCGTCGCGGGAGGCCGGGCGGTCACCGTGCGCACCGACGACGACGTCGAGCTCGCCGGGGTGGTGCTGCCGGCAGCCCTGCCCGGACCGCTGCCGGCGGGTGCGCGACCGATGACCTTCGTCCTCGCGCACGGGTTCACGAACTCGGTGTCGCGGGCGCCGTTCGGTCGCATGACCGGGTGGCTGCGCCGCTTCGGGGAGGTGCGGGCGGTCGACTTCCGCGGGCACGGGCGCTCCGCAGGAGGGTCCGGTGTCGGCGGCGACCCCGAGGTGCGCGACCTCGACGCGGCGGTGGCCGCCGCGCGGGCCGACGGTGCCGACGCGGTGGTCACCGTCGGCATGTCGATGGGCGGGGGCGTGGCCTTGCGCCAGGCGGCGCTGGGCCGGCACCGTCCCGACGCCGTGGTGAGCGTCAGCGCGGTGAGCCGGTGGTACGTCCGCGACACCCGGCCGATGCGGCGCGTGCACTGGCTGCTCGAGACGACGGCGGGACGGCGGCTCGGGGCGCGGGCCGTGCGGCTGCGGCTCGACGAGCCGTGGCTGACCCCGCCGGCCGCGCCGATCGAGGTGGTGAGCGCGATCGCGCCGACGCCGCTGCTGCTCGTGCACGGCGACCGTGACGAGTACTTCCCGCTCGAGCACTTCCGCACGCTGGCCCAGGCGGCGGGCCCGGCGGCGACCGCATGGGTCGTTCCCGGGTTCGGACACGCCGAGAGTGCCGCGACCGCCCCGCTGGTCGAGCGGATCGGACGCTGGGCGTCTGCGACCATCAACGGGTGATGTCCGCCGCGCTGGAGTCCGGACCCTCGGTCCGCGCCCACCACCTGCCGGCGGCCGGGCTCGCCGTGGTCGCGGTGGCGCTGCTCGTCCTGCTGCCCGAGCTCCTCAGCGACCTCGGGCGGCTGGCCGCGGTGCTGATCCTCCAGCTCGGGCTGGTGCTCGCGTGGGTGCTGGTCACCGGGATCCAGGGCTTCGCCGGCTCGCTGGCGGTCGGAGCCGCCGCGGCGGTGGCGGCCGACCTGCTGCTGGGGCTGCCCGCCCGGCCGGCGCTGGGCGGCCTGCTCCCGGTCTTCGGTGTGGGCTTCCTGGCGATCGTCGTGCAGCAGATGCTCCGCAGGCCCCGGCACGACCTCGTCGCCTCGCTGTCCGGCGGCGTCCTGCTCATCACCGTGATCGGCGCGCTGGCGTCGCTGCTGCTGCTCGGCCGGTCCGCGGCCGGCCCCGGCCGGGTGGTGGTGGCGCTGCTGGCCGTCGGGGCGGCCCTTGTCGTCGGCCACCTGGTCGACGTAGTGCTGCCCCGGCCGCAGCTGGCCTTCGAGGTGCCGCGGGGCCTGGTCGGCCTGTTCCTGGCCGTGGTGGCCGGCGCGGTCGTCACCTTCCTCGGCCGCGACGCCGGCACGGTCCTCGACGCCGTGGCCGCGGTGGTCTACGGGGCCGTGCTCGGCATCGTCGCCTCGCTGACGGCCCTCGCGGCGAGCTACGTCGTCGTCGCGGCGAACGGCGAGGACGCCCCGGAGGGCGACGAGGGGCGGGCGTGCGAGCCGCGGTACTCCGCCTGGGCGCTGCCGCTGATCCAGGTCGTGCTCCCGCTCGCGGCGTGCGCGCCGGTGGCGCTGGCGATGCAGACCGTCCTGTGAAGGCACTCCTGGTGGTGCTGGTCCTGCTGCTCGGCCTCGGCGTGGTCGCCGACCGGGCCGCCGCGGGGTTCGCCGAGGACAAGGTGGCCACCCAGCTCGCGGACAAGGGCCGGCTGCACGGCACGCCGTCGGTCGTGATCTCCGGCTTCCCGTTCCTGACCCAGGCCGTGGCCGGCAGCTACGACGACGTCCGGATCTCCCTGACCGCCGCCGAGCTCGGCCAGCCGGCCGGCACGAAGGCCGCCGTCGACCTGCACGGCGTGCAGGTGCCCCTGGGCGAGGTGCTGTCCGGCTCGGTGCGGAAGGTACCGGTCGACCGCATCGACGGGACGGCGACCGTCTCCTACACGCTGCTGTCGGCGAAGCTCGGCCCCTCGACCCGGCTGACCCGCGAGGGCAGCGGGCTGCGTGTCACCCGCACCGTCGACCTGCTGGGGCAGCGGATCCCGCTCACCGCGGTCGGGAAGGTGACGCTCGAGGGCAACGACCTCGTCGTCCACGTGAGCCGGGCTTCCGGCGGGGGCGTGAGCGTCCCGGGCTTCCTGCTCGACCGGGCGACCGGCCTGCTCGACCTCCGGTACACCGTGCCGCCGCTGCCGTTCGGGCTGAAACTGACCAGCGTGACGCCGGCCGCGGACGGCGTGGACGTCCGTGTGGCCGCATCGAACGCCGTACTCACATCGGGATAGTCGGAATAGCCCCCGCGCCGGCCCGGTTGGGCCGGGAGTGAGCGGGATCGGAGCGGCTGTGGTGGTCGCGGCGCTGGTGGTGACGGCGGCCGCGGCATGGTGGCTGCGGACGCGCAACGGCGCGGTCCGCGCCGTCGCCGCCGACGCGGGCGGGTCCGCGCCCGCCGAGGCGCCGGTCTTCGAGCGCCTGGGTGTGCGCCCCGCCGACGCCGACCTCACGGTCGTCCAGTTCTCCACCGCCTTCTGCGGCCCGTGCCGCACGACGCGGGCGCGTCTCCAGCAGATGCAGACCACCCGCCCAGGGCTCGCCTACGTGCACGTCGACGCCGAGAGCCACCTCGACGAGGTGCGCGCGCTCGACGTCCGCCGCACGCCGACGCTGTTCTACCTCCACCGCGACGGCAGCCTGATCGGGCGCAGCAGTGGCGCGCCCCGGCCCGAGGAGCTGACCGCACTGGTGGACGCCCACGTGGGGAGTGGTCCCTCCTGATCGGCTACTCTCGCCTCGTGGGCACCTTGCTGACCTCGCGCCGCACAGTTGACCTGTGCCGCGTCGGCAGCTGCCTCTGTCCGACCCCCTGAGGGCGAGCCCTGCTCGTCCAGACGCGCCCATACCGCCGTCCGGAGGTCGTCTTTCTCATGGCTGTTCCCACGTCTTCGACACCCACGTCGTCGATACCCACGTCGTCGGCACCCGCCCGCCTGCTCGATGTCCGGGGCCCGCGTTTCGGCGCCTGGATCACCAGCGTCGTGCTCGCCGTCGCCCTGCTGAGCGGCAGCGGCGTGCTGGTCGCCGTCCAGGCGGTCGTGTTCGCGGTCGGGGCGCTGGCCGGGCTCCGGTACGCGCCGTACGGCGTGCTGTTCCGGGTGCTCGTCGCACCGCGGCTGGGGCCCGTCCGCGAGCGGGAGGCCGAGGGGCCGCCCCGGTTCGCGCAGCTGGTGGGCCTGCTGTTCGCCGTCGCCGGCGCCGCCGGCTACCTGCTGGGCGCGCCCACGCTCGGCGCCGTCGCCACCGGGCTCGCGCTCGTGGCGGCCCTGCTCAACGCGGCCACGGGCTTCTGCCTCGGCTGCGAGCTCTACCTGCTCGTCCGGCGGGCGCTGCCGGCAGGCGCCCCCGCCCAGACCGTCTGACCATCCGACCCCCATCAGAGGAGCCTTTCCCATGAGCCGCAACGACGTGCTCGTCACCGCCGACTGGGCCCAGGAGCATCTCGGCGCCCCCGGCTTCGTCTTCGTCGAGGTCGACGAGGACACCAGCGCCTACGACAAGGGCCACCTCGAGGGCGCGGTGAAGCTGGACTGGAAGAAGGACCTCCAGGACTCGCTGCGTCGCGACTTCGTCGACCGCGCACAGTTCGAGAAGCTGCTGTCGGCCAAGGGCATCAGCAACGACGACACCGTGGTGCTCTACGGCGGCAACAACAACTGGTTCGCCGCCTACGCCTACTGGTACTTCAAGCTCTACGGCCACACGAACGTGAAGCTGATCGACGGCGGCCGCAAGAAGTGGGAGCTCGACAGCCGCCCGCTGTCCTCCGACGCGGTCACCCGGCCGGCCACCGAGTACAAGGCGTCCGAGCCCGACACCTCGATCCGCGCGTTCCGCGACGAGGTCGTCGCCGCGATCGGCGCGAAGAACCTCGTCGACGTCCGGTCGCCCGACGAGTTCTCCGGCAAGCTGGTCGCCCCGGCGCACCTCCCGCAGGAGGGCGCGCAGCGCCCCGGCCACATTCCCACGGCGCTCAACGTGCCGTGGAGCAAGGCGGCCAACGAGGACGGCACGTTCAAGAGCGACGAGGAGCTGGCCCAGCTCTACCTCGGCGCGGGCCTGGACGCCGGCAAGGAGACCATCGCCTACTGCCGGATCGGTGAGCGCTCGAGCCACACCTGGTTCGTGCTGCGGGAGCTGCTCGGTCACCAGAACGTCAAGAACTACGACGGTTCGTGGACCGAGTACGGCTCGCTGGTCGGCGTTCCGATCGAGATCGGGGCCTGAGCATGTGCGGCGCCCCGAAGCAGGGCAACGGCCTGGCCGGTATCGACCTGACCACGCAGACGGTGATCCAGGGAGCGGTCTGGCACGACGGGACGCCGGTCGCCGGAGCCTACGTGCGGCTCCTGGACTCGACCGACGAGTTCACCGCCGAGGTGGTCACCAGCCCGGAGGGTGAGTTCCGCTTCTTCGCCGCCCCCGGCGAGTGGAAGCTGCGCTCGCTGGCCCCGGCCGGCCGTGGGGAGCGCGTGCTCGCCGCCGACGTCGGCCTGAACGAGACCACCGTCGTCATCGACTGACCGAGCTCCTCCGACAGCGCCCGTTCCCGCCTCCGCGGGAGCGGGCGCTGTCGCGTGCTGAGCGTGTCTTCAGGGAAGACGTGGTCATCTGGTGTCTCCCGACGGGGGGAGCCGAACAGGACGGTCGATGCCAGGCATGACAGCACGGTCACGCCCTCGTCATCCCTGGACGGCGGCGGCGGTCCGGCTCGGCCTGCTGGCCGGCCGGCTCGCGCGCCGGCTGCGGCTCGGCGCGGGCGGGGTGATCGGCGGCCGGGTGATCCTGGCGCTGGCACCCGGGGCGCTGTCCGTGCTCGCGGCCGGGCGGCGGGTGGTGCTCGTGTCGGGGACCAATGGGAAGACGACGACCGCGCACCTGATCGCGGCCGCGTTGCGCACCAGGGCCGCGGTGGTCCACAACGCCACCGGCGCGAACATGCCGGACGGCCTCGTGGCCGCGCTGGCCGCCGACCGGGGCGCCCCGTACGCCGTCCTGGAGGTCGACGAGCTCTATCTCGGCGCGGTGACCGAGGCCGTGCGCCCCGAGGTGCTGGTGCTGCTGAACCTCACCCGTGACCAGCTCGACCGCGGGTTCGAGGTACAAGCCGTCGCGGCGAGCGTGTCGGCGGCCGTCTCCGCGCATCCCGACACGCTCGTCGTCGCGAACGCCGACGACCTGACGGTGGTGGGCGCTGTCGGGGAATGCGCGCGCACGGTGTGGGTTGCCGCCGGTGCCGGCTGGCAGGCCGACGTCCTCGGCGAGCCGGCGCGGCCGGATCCCACGTGGCGCGCGGATTCGAGGGCGGTGCACGGGCCGCACGGCAGGACGCCGGTGTCGCTGGCACTGCCGGGGCAGTTCAACATCGGCAACGCCGCCATGGCGATGGCGGCGGCCGGCGCGCTCGGCGTCCCGCCGGACGCGGCCGCGGCGGCCGCCTCCCGGGTCACGTCGATCGCGGGCCGCTACACGAAGGTCCACCGCGGCCGGCACGAACTTCGGCTCCTGCTCGCGAAGAACCCGGCCGGGTGGACGGAACTGCTGCCGATACTCGGGACCGCGTCGGCGCTGCTGCTGGTGGTGAACGCCGCGGACGCCGACGGGCGCGACACGTCGTGGCTGTGGGACGTCCCGTTCGAGCGGCTCCCCGGGGTTCCCACGGTCGCCAGCGGCGAGCGGGCAGCCGACCTCGGGCTGCGCCTGAGCTACGCCGGGATCGAGCACCGCACGGCGCCCGACCCGCTGGCCGGCCTCGAGCTGTTGCCGCCGGGTGAGGTGCACGTGGTCGCGAACTACACCGCCTTCCTGCGGCTGCGGCGCCGGTTGACCGCGCGGCGGGCGTCGTGACCGGGGAGTCCGCCGTCCGGATCGGTGCCCTGCTGCCGGAGGTGCTCAACACGTACTCCGACGCGGGCAACGTGACCGTGCTGGCCCAGCGGCTGCGCATGCGCGGGCTGCCCGTCGAGGTCTGCACGATCACGGCCGATCGCGTGCCTCCGAGCACCTGCGACCTCTACGTCCTGGGGGGCGGGGAGGACGCCGCCCAGGTGATGGCTGCCGACTGGCTGCGCGCGCACCGGAAACTGACGACGGCGATGGCGGAGTCGGCGACGACGCTGGCCGTCTGTGCCGGCCTGCAGGTGCTGGGCCGGTGGATGGAGGACGCCCAGGGGCATCGCTTCGCCGGGGTCGGTCTCCTCGATCTCACGACGGTGCGCGGCCACCGCCGGGCGGTCGGGGAGATCGTGACGTGGTGCTCTCTCCCGGGCGTGGGTGCGCTGACCGGGTTCGAGAACCATCGCGGCGCGACGACGCTGGGGCCGTCGGCCGCACCGCTGGGCAGCGTGCTGCGGGGGACCGGGAACGGGGGAGCCGGACGCGGAGAGGGCGTCCGCACCGACCGGATCGTCGGCACGTACCTGCACGGGCCCGTCCTCGCGCGCAACCCCGCGCTGGCCGACGCTCTGCTGGCGCGGGTCACCGGGGGGCCGCTGCCTCCCCTCGAGCTGCCCGATCAGGCGGCGGTGCGCGCCGAGCGCCTCGACCGGCGCCGGTGGGGGTGGGGCGCGCCGGTCGCTACCCGGTGAGCCGCAGCGTGGCGGCCCACATACGGTGGTCCCCATGGTGTCTGCCTGGTTCTTTGTCGCCGTGGCGTCGCTGGGCGCGCTCGCGTGCGCCTACGGCGCCCTGCGCCTCGCGCGCCGCCCGAAGGGCCTGCGCCGGTGACCGCCCCGACCGAGCTGCCGGTGCCCGACACGGCCGACGTCCGCAGCGGTCCCGAGGTCTCCGACACGCTGCTGGCGGTGCTGCCGCTGCTCGGCGAGTGGCACGGTGAGGGTGTCCTGAGCGGCGCTGCCACCGGCTCCGATCACGATCTCCGGTTCGGCCAGTGGGTGCGCTTCGCGCACGACGGGCGCGGGTTCCTCGCCTATGAGTCGCGCACCTGGCGGCTCACCGACGACGGCACGATCGTGGGCCCCGACGTCCGGGAGTCCGGCTTCCTCCGGCCTCGCGGGCAGGACGACGTGGAGCTGCTCGTGGTCAGCCCCGACGGACTGCTGGAGATCTATGTCGGTTCCGCCCGGACGACGACGAGCTGGGAGCTCACCTCCGACGTCGTGGCCCGGACGCCCGACGCCCCCGAGGTGGTCAGCGCCGTGCGGCTCTACGGCATCGTCGAGGGCGCGCTGATGTACGCCATCGACCGGGCCGGCGCCGACCAGCAGCTTCGCCCTGTCATGTCCGCACGACTGGAACGGATCCGATGACCACCCCCGCCGTTACCACCCCGCGCCAGGTCGCCGATCGCTACGTCGACGCGGCGTGCGACCTCGACCCGATCCTGGCCACCTCGCTGGGCACCCGCCCCGGTGACGACCGGCTGCCCGACAGCAGCCCGGCCGGGCTCGAGGCGGAGGCCTCGCTGCTGCGGGAGACCCTCGCGGAGCTCGACCGCGTGCTGGCCGCCGACCCGGCGCTGGACGCCGACCCGATCGAGCGGCGCTGTGCCCGCCTGCTGCGCGAGCGCCTCGGCGCCGAGCTGGCCGCGCACGAGGCGGGCGAGGGGTACCGCTCGCTGTCCAACCTGTTCAGCCCGGTGCACGCCGTCCGCCAGGTGTTCACGTTGATGCCGACCGCCACCGAGGCGGACTGGGGTGTCATCGCGCGCCGCCTGGCGCGGGTGCCCGAGGCCTATCGCGGCTACCGCGAGACGCTGGAGGAGGGCGCCCGGCGCGGGCTCTTCGCCGCCCCGCGGCAGGTGCTGACCGTGGTCGGCCAGCTCGACGAGTGGCTGGCCGGGCCGTACTTCGCGGGCTTCGCCGCGGGGGGGCCGGAGCCGCTGCGGGCCGAGCTCGACGCCGCGGCCCGCGCCGCCGACGGGGCCGTGGCCGAGATCCGCGACTACCTCCGCGACGAGTACGCGCCGCGCGCCGAGGGGACGCCGGATGCCGTGGGCCGGGCGCGCTACGCCCTGGCCGCACGCCGGTGGACCGGGTCGGACCTGGGCGCGGGCTTCGGCCTGGAGGAGGCCTACGCCTGGGGCTGGTCCGAGCACCGCCGGATCCTGGCCGAGCAGCGGGTCGAGGCCGAGAAGGTGCTGCCCGGCTCCACCCCGATGGAGGCCATGCACTGGCTCGGGCTCAACGGGCGCGCCGTGGAGGGCGTCGAGGCGATCCGCGTGCGCCTGCAGGAGATGATGGACGACGCGATCGTGGCGCTGGACGGCACCCACTTCGACCTCGCCGAGCCGGTCCGCCGGGTCGAGGCGATGATCGCGCCCCCGGGCAGCGCGGCGGCGCCGTACTACACCCGGCCCGCCCAGGACTTCTCCCGCCCGGGCCGCACCTGGCTGCCGACGCTCGGCCGCACCCGGTTCCCGCTCTGGGACCTCGTGTCGATCTGGTACCACGAGGGCGTCCCCGGTCATCACCTCCAGCTCGCGCAGTGGGCGCTCGTCTCGGGGCAGCTGTCGACCTACCAGACGTCGCTGGGCTCGGTGGGGGCCAACGTCGAGGGCTGGGCGCTCTACGCCGAGCGGCTCATGGACGAGCTGGGCTACTTCGCCGACCCGGGGGAGCGGCTGGGCTTCCTGGACGCGCAGCAGCTCCGGTCGGTGCGCGTGGTCATCGACATCGGCATGCACCTGGGGCTGCCGATCCCCGACGATGCCGAGGGCGCGCTGGCCGAGCACCGGGGGCAGCCCTGGACGCCCGATCTGGCGCGGGCGTTCCTGGGTGAGTACTCGGGCGCCGATCTCGCCTTCCTCGACAGCGAGCTGGTGCGCTACCTCGGCATCCCGGGGCAGGCGATCAGCTACAAGCTGGGCGAGCGGGCCTGGCTGGCCGGCCGCGCGGCGGCGCAGAAGGCCCGCGGCGACGCCTTCGATCTCAAGGCGTGGCACATGGCCGCGCTGTCCCAGGGGTCGCTCGGCCTCGACGACCTCGCCGACGAGCTCGGGCAGCTGTAGCGGCGGGTGCGGGTTCCCGCCGTCAGGGGCCGCCGGGCGGAACCGGGTTGACGTCGTCGTCGCGCAGCCCGACCGGATCGGCGGGGTCGACGGCCCAGACCTCCAGGTCGGGCACGTCGAGCAGCGCGTCGACGCAGGCGCGGCTGCCGCCGACGTAGGTGCTGCGCAGGTCGATGTCGGTGGCGACGCACCAGGCCCGGTTGCCGGGCCACCAGAGGTTCGCGCTCTGCTCCTGGGGCTCGGGCGCGAGGTTGCGTGCGGCGTCGGCGACCGTGCCACGCACCAGCGTCACGTCCCGGTCGCGGGGCAGCGCCAGGGTCGGTCCGGGGACGCCGAAGCCGAAGGCCGCCCACACCCCGAACAGGCAGATGCCCGGGGTCGTGGTGTGCGCGGTGAGGACGACGGCGAGCCGGGCGGCGACCTCGGCCGGTAGGTGTCCCTCCGCGGGGGCGTCGTCCCAGGTCGGCGGCTGGCAGTCGGTGCCGAGGTACTCCCAGCCGCCGGTGACGGCGGCCCACTGCATGCGGGGGTGGTCGAGGGTCCCGTTCACGGCGGCGACCTCGGCCCAGCTCACCTCGACGTCGTCGTCCCCGTCGTAGCGGACCGCCGGGTGGAACACGCGGGCGTAGGCCTCGAAGACCGGCGGGACGAGCGAGCCCACACCGTCGGGCAGGAGGGCGGCGGCGATCCACTCGCCCTCGGACTGCACCGGGCGAACCTACGCCGCACCTGCCCCCGGACACGGACAACCCCCGGGCTGCTCCGCGGCGCTCGACCTGGCGGACCAGGGGAGCTGCTCGCGGGCCGACTGGACAAATGTCGGCGGCCCGGGGGTCGGGTGACTGTCCGGTTCTCGCTCGCCGCCGTGCGACGGACGGGCGATCTGCCGTCGTTCAGACGTGAGTCTGAACGGGCGGCCCATCTGGACGGCGGCTAGCGGACAGCCACCTCACGAGTCCGATAAGCATGCAACTGCGGACCACCTCCTCTCTCGTGTACGACGACGGTACGACGCGCGGAGAGGGGTCGGCAACCGACATTCGACTAGGCTGATCGGCGGAGCGCCGGGAAGCCTGGTCGGCAAGTCCGCATTTGCCGTGCCCCCATTCCGGAGTTGCCGTGTCAGACACCTATCCCTTCGCCGGTCTCGTGCTGCTCGTGGCTGCGGTCGGCCTGCTGGCGCTGCTGTCCAATCGGCTGACCGAACGCATCAAGGTCCCCACTCCGCTGGTGGTGCTGGTGGCCGCAGCCGTGGCGGTGAACGTGGTTCCGGCACTGCATGCGCCGCCGGAGCGCACGGTGGAGCGGCTGGTGACGATCGCGCTGGTCTTCATCCTGTTCGACGGCGGCCTGCACATGGGGTGGCGGAAGTTCCGGTCCGCGGCGGTCCCGATCGCTGTCGCGGGAGTGCTGGGCACGTTCCTCACGGTGGCCGCGATCGGGGTCTTCATCCATGCGGTGTTCGGGGTGAGCTGGTTCCCGGCCCTGCTCGTCGCCACCGCCATCTCCCCGACCGACCCCGCGGTGGTGTTCTCGGTGCTCGGGCAGCGGGAGGTCTCCGGGCGTAGCGGCACCGTCCTGGAAGGCGAGTCCGGCGCCAACGACCCGGTCGGGATCGCGCTGCTGGCCAGTCTCATCACTGCGGGCGGAGTCAGTGCGGGGGCGTTCGGCCACGTCGCCGGCGAGTTCGCGCTGCAGATGGGCGTCGGCGCCGCGGTCGGCGTCGTGGGTGCGCGGGCGATGTTGTGGTTCATCCGGGCGGTGCCGCTGCCCAGCGAGGCGCTCTACCCGCTGCGGACGGCGGTGTGTGCGGCGATCTTGTTCGGCGCGGCGACGCTGGCGCACGGCTCCGGGTTCCTCGCCGTCTTCGTCGCCGGGATCCTGCTCGGCGACGCCCGTGCCCCCTACAAGCGGGAGATCGAACGGTTCCACTCCGCGCTGGCCAGTCTGGGCGAGATCGTGGCGTTCATCGTGCTCGGTCTCACCGTCGATCTGGGCGTGCTCGCCCATTCCGATGTGTGGATCCCGGGCCTGGTCATCGGCGTCGTCCTCGCCGTCGTCGTCCGTCCGCTGTTCGTCGGCCTGTGCCTGATCCCGGCGCGGCTGAAGCGGAACGAACTCGCCTTCGTGCTGTTCGCGGGTCTCAAGGGCGCCGTGCCGATCCTTCTCGGCAGCTTCATGCTGGCCGCGAGGATTCCTGACGCAGAGCGTCTCTACGGCATCGTGGTCGTCGTGGTCGTGTCCTCGGTCCTCGTGCAGGGCAGCCTCGTGACCACTGTCGCGGGCCTGCTGCACCTGCCGATGCGGACCGCGACGACGGAACCGTGGGCCCTCGGCGTCCGGTTGGCCGACGAACCCGACGGCGCCCAGCAGCTCACCATCGGCGTGGGGGCCCCGGCTGACGGCAAGCGCATCGACGAGCTCGCGATGCTGGGCGAGGACGCCTGGATCAGCTTCGTCGTCCGCGACCAGCGGCTGGTGCCCGTCCGCGGCGAGAGCCAACTGCGGGCCGGCGACGAGGTCCTCGTCATCGCCGACCCGGACCAGCACGACACGATCACGGCACTGTTCACCGGCTCTGCGCCGACCTCCTAGCTAGCCGGCGAGCAGCGCGCGCACGCCCTCGCTCAAGGCACTGTCACCGCGGGCGACGCCGTCGACGGTGTGCACGACGGCGGCCCCCCGGACGCCGGACAGCAGCCACACCGCGTCGGCGTCGTGCAGGTCGGCCACGGTGCCGGCGGTGAACGACGTCGGCCGGCCCGCCTCGGCGGCACGGGCGAACAACCGCGCAGACGTCGTCCCGGCGAGGATCCCGGTCTCCAGCGGCGGGGTGTGCAGCACGCCGCCGGCGGCCCACACGACCGTCGACGTGGGGCCCTCCAGCAGCTGCCCCTCCAGCGACGTGAAGACGACGTCGTCCGCGCCGAGGGTGTGGGCGTGGCGCTGGGCGGCCATGTTGACGGCGTAGGACAGCGTCTTCGCCCCGCCGAGCAGCCAGGGCGCCTCGGCCCGGAAACCGGCCGGGACGCCCAGCCCCAGGGTGATGATCGCCAGCCCGTCGGTGCGCTGCCGCACGACCTCGGCGGGCACCGGGGCGAGGATCGCGACGGCGGTGGGCGGCAGGCCCTCGCCGAGCCCGCGGGTGAGCAGCAGCCGGATCACGCCCTCGTCGGAGGCCGGCCACGCCGCGAGCACCGCCTCGCCCAGGGCGCGCCAGGTCGCCTCTCCGGGATCGGTGAGCTCCAGCAGGGTCGCCGACCTCGCGAGCCGGGCCAGGTGCGCGGCCAGGTGGGGCGTGCCGCCGTCGGTCACGGCGACCGATTCGAAGACGCCGTCCCCGCGCACGAGGCCGAGATCGAACGCGGTCACAGCGGGCTGGTCGGACGGGACCCGGACGGCCGCGCCGTCCCGCCATACCGCCACGATGCGCTGGTCCGCCCCTGGGCGTTCGTCGGTCACGGGCCCAGCCTGCCGCACGCCGGGCATAGGCTCGACAGGTGGCACACGGGCACGGCGCGCACCCGGCCGCCGACGACGCGGCAGGCCCGCTCGCCGCGCGGCTGCGGGCCCGAGGCCTGCGCCTGACCGCGCAGCGGCAGCGGGTGCTCGCCGCGGTGGCCGCCCTGGAGCACGCGACGCCCGAGGCGATCGGCGCGCGGCTGCGCGAGGAGGCCGACCCCGGGGGCGCGGCCCCCGACATCTCGACCGTCTACCGCACCCTCGAACTGCTGGAGCGACTGGGCCTGGTCTGGCACACGCACCTCGGGAAGGGGGCGCCGGTCTACCACGCCGCCGGGCACCCGCACCTGCACGTCGTCTGCGCCTCCTGCGGCGAGATCGCCTCGGCCGAGCCGGGGCTGCTGGACAGCGCCGCGGAACGTCTGGAGGCCGAACTGGGTTTCACCGTGGACGTGGGGCACGTCGCCCTGTCCGGGACGTGCCGTGCGTGCCGCGAACGAGCCGGATCGGAGCACTCATGAGCGCCTCACCCCTGGTCGGCCGACCCGGAGCCGTGCAGCAGGAGAACGGGTCCGTCGCCCTCCATTACGGCGACCCGCTGCGCGAGCAGCGCACGCTGGCCGAGGGCGCCGGACTGGTCGACCGCAGCGACCGCGACGTGCTGGTCGTGCCCGGCGCCGACCGGCTCTCCTGGCTGCACAGCCTGACCAGCCAGCACCTCGACCGCCTGGCCGACGGCACCGGTACCGAGGCGCTGGTGCTGTCCCCGCACGGGCACGTCGAGCACCACCTCGTCCTCGCCGACCTCGGCGGCACGACCTGGGCCGACGTCGAGCCGGGCACGGGCGCCGCGCTGCACACCTTTCTCGACCGGATGCGGTTCCTGCTCCGCGTCGAGCCCGCGCTGGTCACCGGCGAGTGGGCGGTGCTGAGCCTCGTCGGCCCGGCCGGGGACGGCGTCCTGGCCGCCGCCGGCCTGCCGGTGCCGGAGGTGGCGTACGAGGTGCGGGCGGAGGGGGCGGGCTTCGTCCGCCGGATGCCCCCGATCGGGGACGGCGCGCCGGTGGTCGACCTCGTCGTGCCCCGGGCGGACCTCCCCGCGACCGCCGACCGGTTGCTCGCCGCCCGGGCCACGCTCGCCGGCAGCGCGGCCTACGAGGCGCTGCGGGTGGAGGCCCGCCGTCCGCGGCTGGGCGTCGACTCCGACCACCGCACGATCCCCAACGAGCTGCAGTGGCTGACGACCGCCGTCCACCTGGACAAGGGCTGCTACCGCGGCCAGGAGACGGTCGCCCGCGTGCACAACCTGGGCCGGCCGCCCCGCCGGCTGGTCCTGCTGCACCTCGACGGCGTCAGCGAGGTGCTCGCCGAGCCCGGCACCCCGGTGCTCGCGGGCACCCGCGAGGTGGGCCGGGTCGGCACCGTGGTGCGCCATCACGAACTCGGCGTCGTCGCGCTGGCGATGGTGAAGCAGTCGGTGGCCATGGACGCGGCCCTGACGGTCGCCGGCTCGGCCGCCGCGATCGACCCCGAGGACGCGCCCGCCACCCCCGACGACACCCTGGCCGCGGCCCGCGAACGCGTCCGGGCCGTGCGGTCTGCGACGATCGGCCGGTGACGCTGACCACCCCGAGCGCCGGCACGCTCATCACCGTCGCCCCCACGGGGGCGGAGTCGGCGAAGGCCGACGTCCCCGCCCTGCCGGTGTCGGTCGAGGAGGTGGTCGCCACGGCGCGCGACTGCCAGGCCGTCGGCGCCTCGGTGATCCACCTGCACGTCCGCGACCACGAGACGCGCCCCACCCTCGACCTGCCCAGGGTCCGGGAGGTGGTCGACGCGGTGCGCGAGGCCACCGACCTGGTCGTCCAGCTGTCCTCCGGCGGGGCGGTCACCGACCCGTTCGACGCGCGGCTGGCCGTCCTCGATGCGCAGCCCGACGCCGCCTCGCTGACGCTGGGCACGGTCAACTTCGGCCGCGACGTCTTCAGCAACCCGTGGGACCTGATCGTCGAGCTGCACACGCAGATGCAGCAGCGGCAGATCGTGCCGGAGTACGAGGTCTTCGACCTGGGCCAGCTGGCCACCCTCGGCCGCCTGCTGGACCGCTACGGGCCGCCGCACGGCGGGCACGTGCACGTCGACCTCGTCATGGGGGTGCCCGGCGGGATGCCCGGCACGGCGCAGGCGCTCACCGCCTGCCTGCCCTTCCTGCCCGACGGCGCCACGTTCGCCGCGACCGGTGTCGGCCGGACGTCGCTGCCGGTGATGCTTGCCGCGCTGTCGGCGGGTGGTCACCTCCGGGTGGGCATGGAGGACACGCTCACCTACGCTCCCGGCGAGGCCGTGCGGGACAACGCCCAGCTGGTCGCCCGCGCCGCGGGTCTGGCCCGCATCGCCCAGCGGCCGCCGCTGGGCACGGACGACGCCCGACGCCTGTTGGGGATCAAGACGATGGAGGCCGCACCGTGAGTCCGAAGCCCGCGCCCGCCGGTGGCGCTGCCGTCGACGCGCTGCTCGACCCCGCCTTTCTCGAGAACGCGATGCGCAGCCCGATGGCCGAGGTGCGGGTGCTGCGCCGCCGGGCCGAGCAGGAGGAGGTCAACCTCTCCTACACGCGACGGTTGCTGCAGGGCCGGCTCGACATCGTCCGCCGCGAGCTGCAGCGGCGGGCCGAGGACGACGGCCGGTCGCTGGTCGACCTGCTGCCCGAGATCCTCGCCGAGAAGGGCCGCGGCCCGGCCCACGGGCTCGGCCGGCACCAGACGGTCGGCCCCTCGGCGCCGGAGGACTACGAGTCGTGGGTCAACGCGCTGACCCCGGGCGTCGACCTCTCGGCCATCTCCGACCTGCCGGACGCGAAGCTGGAGAAGGCCGCCCGCGCGCTCGCCGAGGCCGAGAGCGGGCTGTCGGAGCGTCGCCGTGGCGTGCAGCAGGTCATGGACGGGCTGGCCGCCGAGCTGGGCCGCCGCTACCGCGACGGCGAGGCCGACGTCGCCGCCCTGCTGGCCGACGAGGGTCGGCACTGAACCCGCAGCGGGCCGGGGCCGGGGCCTGGCCGGAGAATCCCGTCCTGGTCGAGGTGCACCGGTCGGGGTTCCTCGAGTCGGTGCACCGCGGTGCGGTCGTCGTGCTGGACGCCGCCGGTTCGGTCGCGTTCGCGGCCGGGGACGTCGACCGTCCCGTGCTGCCGCGGTCGTCGAACAAGCCCGTGCAGGCCACCGCCCTGCTGGCCGCGGGATGGGCGCCCCGCTCGCGGCGCGAGCTCGCCATCGGCGCGGGGTCGCACAGCGGGGAGGACGGCCACCGCGAGCTCGCGGCCGCCATGCTCGAGGCCGTGGGGCTGACCCCCGATGCCCTCGGCTGCCCGCCGGCCCTGCCGCTGCACGAGCCGACCCGCGCCGCGTGGCTGGCCGCCGGCCGGGCGCCGGAGCGGCTGGCCATGAACTGCTCGGGCAAGCACGCGGCGATGCTCTCGGCGTGCGTCGGCGCCGGCTGGCCCACCGAGGGCTATCTCGCCCGCGACCATCCGCTGCAGCAGGCCATCGAGGCGCGGCTGGGCGAGGCGGCCGGTGAGCCGGTCACCGCCGTCGTCGTCGATGGGTGCGGTGCGCCGCAGCACGCGCTGACGCTGACCGGGCTGGCCCGGGGGGTGCTGTCGCTGGTCGAGGCGCCCCCGGAGAGCCGGGAGCGCTCGGTGGCCGACGCGATGCGCGCCGAGCCGTGGTTCGTGGCGGGCACCGGGCGCGACGACACCGCCCTGATGGACGCCGTCCCCGGCCTGCTGGTGAAGGGCGGGGCCGACGGCGTGCACGTCGCCGCCCTGCCGGGCCGCGGTGCGGTGGCGCTCAAGCTGGACGACGGCGGTGACCGGGGGCGGACGCCGGCCCTCGGAGCGGCGCTCGTCCGGCTCGGGGTGCCGCCCGAGAGCCTCGCCCCGTGGTTGCTGCCTCCGGTGCTCGGCGGCGAGCACGTGGTCGGCGAGGTGCGCGCGGCGGCCTTCCTGAGCCGCTGACCAGCGCAGATCCTGTGTGAGTGGAGTCACTCCACGCTGCTAGCCGATCCGCTTGCAGGAGCTAGCACCCCGGTCTACCGTCGTAGACGTGCAGACACCCGGTGAGTTCGTCCGCGAACAGGTGACCACGGTCCGCGAGAAGGTGGACCGTGTCGCCGGCAGCGTGACCTCGTCGGTGGCCGACGTCCCCAGCGTGGCCACCGTCAGCTCGCAGGTCGGCGAGTTCATCCGCGAACAGCGGAGCGCCGCGCGGGTGTCGCTGCGCGAACTGGCCCGCAATGCCGGGGTCAGCAACCCCTACCTGTCCCAGGTGGAGCGGGGTCTTCGCAAGCCGTCCGCGGAGATTCTCGCCTCGATCGCCCGGGGCCTGAAGATCTCGGCTGAGTCGCTCTACGAGCAGGCCGGGATCCTCGACCGGCGGTCCGGGAATCCGGACACCGTGGCGGCCATCCGCTCGGACACAGCCCTGTCCGAGCGTCACAAGGCGGTCCTGCTCGAGCTCTACGAGACCTACGTCCGTGAGCACGACGCCTCTTCCCCGGCGTCCGCGCAGGCCGCCGTCCAGACCTCGACCACCACTTCCAAGGAGTCCGCATGACCCCCACCCAGACCGTGAAGCAGTACCGCGAGCTCGCCGTTGCGCAGAGCCGAACGGCTGCCGAGCAGTTGGCCGAGCGGAGCAAGACCCCGCTGCTGGCCGTCGTCGGCGCCGGTGACCTGGCCGTCGAGCGGGCCCGCACCGTCGTGACGCAGTTCCGCTCGAAGGCCACCTCCTCCGTGCTGGCTCTGCCGGGCGAGGCGCAGGTGCAGGCCGACCTCGCCGTCAAGGAGGCCCGCACCCGGGCCACCGAGGCCGCCGGCAACGCCCGCGTGGCCGCCCAGCAGTTCGCGACCGCCGTGCGCCCCGAGGCGCTGCGCACCACGGTGGCCGGGCTGGTCGAGACGCTCGCCGGCCGCGGTGCCGAGGTCGTCGAGGAGCTGCGTCGCCAGCCGGCCCTGCGCCGGGTCGTGCGCCGCGCCGAGACCGCCGTCGACACCGTCGAGGGCAAGCTCGACTCGGTCATCGAGAACACCGGCAAGGCCGTCGCCGACGCCTCCAACGAGGTGACCTCGGTCGCGCAGAAGACCGCCTCCCGGGCGACCAAGGTCGCGGCGAAGGCCGAGACCAAGGTGGACGACGCCGCCACGGCGACCAAGGCCACCGCCGAGGAGGCCGTCGAGGCCCCGTCGGCGACCAAGAGCGCGCCGGCCAAGAAGAACAGCCCGGCCGCTCGCAAGGCCCCGGCCAAGTCGACGTCCGCCCGCGTGACCCACGCCCGCTCGGCCAAGCCGGCTGCCCCGACCGCGGTGCCCGCCAAGAAGAACTGACACCCGGTTCCCCCTGCTCAGGGCCCCGGAGCTGCCATCGTGCGCTCCGGGGCCCTGTGCTGTCCGGGTCCTGTGCGGTCCCGGGCGCTCCGCGGCCGTGGTCGGGCCGCCGGCGGGTACGCTGCGCCCATGCAGTCGTTCGACGGGTTCCTCCTCGAGGTCCTGTACTGGGCGGTCGTCGGGCTGGCCGGATGGGCCCTGGTCGACGCACTCGTCCGTCCCGCGAACGGTTATGTCGCGGCCGGCAAGCTCACCAAGCCGGCGTGGGGCGCGATCACCGGGCTGGCGCTGGTCATCGCCTACTTCACGCCGCCGCTGAGCTTCCTCTGGCTCCCGGCCGTCATCGCCGCCGTCGTCTATCTCGTCGACGTGCGGCCGGCCCTGCGCGGGCTGCGCCGGGGCAACAACAGCTGGTGACGCGCTAGCCCGCTCTATTCCTCGACGGCGGGTGTCGACGCGGCGGCGGTCAGCGGCCGAACACCCCGGGCGGGGGTTCCGGCGAGGCGACGGCGTCCTCGTCGTGGACGGGGCGGGCCGTGCCCACGAACCGGTCGAGGTCGTCGCCGTCGACCACCCGGGCGGGCATCGGGTCCTTCGCCGTGCGGCGGGTGAGCGCGGCGAGGGGGAGGTCGCCGTCGGAGGCGACGGCCACCAGGTTGCCGAAGCGGCGGCCGCGCAGCGTTCCGGGCTCGGCGAGCAGGCAGACGTTCCGGAAGACCGCACGCAGGGTCGCGACCTGGGCGCGGGCGAAGCGCAGCGGGGGGCCGTCGGCGACGTTCGCGATGTACGTGCCCCCCTGCCGCAGGACGCGGTGGGCGTCGGTGGCGAACTCCACGCTGGTCAGGTGGGCCGGCGTGCGCGCGCCGGCGAACACGTCGGTGATCACCACGTCGGTGCTGCCCGTGTGGGTCGCGGCCAGCCCCTCGCGGGCGTCGGCCGCACGGACCCGGATGCGCGCGCCCCGCGGGAGCGGCAGGTGCTCGCGGACGAGGCCGGTGAGCGGCTCGTCGATCTCGACCACCCGCTGTCTCGACCCGGGCCGGGTGACCGCGACGTAGCGGGGGAGCGTGAGCGCGCCGCCCCCCAGGTGCAGCACGTCGAGCGGGGCGCCCGGTTCCCCCACCAGGTCGAGGACGTGGCCCATGCGCCGCACGTACTCGAACTCCAGGTGGGCCGGGTCGTCGAGGTCGACGTGCGACTGGGGGGTGCCGTTGACGAGCAGCATCCACGAGCCGTCGCGGTCGGCGTCAGCGAGCAGTTCGGCGGTGCCGCCGGTGACGACGGTCGGCCCGGGGGGAAGCCTCACCGGCCGCGCGGGAGCGCCTCGGCGGCCGCGCCGGCGATCCCGCACCGCTCCAGGCTGGTCACGCCGTCATCGTGCAGGAGTGTCGATCTGCGTGGTCGGGCGGTCCTCCGGCGGGTTCGCCCCGGAACGGCGGGTCCGGGTCGATGGTGCCCGGGGGACCGCTCAGATCGGGGCGACCGCCGACCAGCGCACCGTGACCTCGCCGTGCCGCCACCGCCGCGTCGAGCCGATCACCGGCCACCCCTGCTCCGCGAGCGACTCGACGGCCGCCGTCCAGCGCTGCCGGGGGCCGAACGTCGACAGCCCCGCCGCGGCCGCCCACGCGGCGTCGAAGGACCGCAGGAACTCGTGCACCGGCTGGCCGGGCACGTTGTGGTGGATCAGCGCCTTGGGCAGCCGCTCGGCGAGGTCCGACGGCGTGGAGATGTCCGCGACCCTCGTCGAGAGCGTCAGCGTGAGCGGGCCGTCGTCGTCGAGGGCGACCCACGCCGACCGCCGTCCCCACTCGTCGCACGTGCCCTCGACGATCAGCCCTCCGGCGCCCAGGCCGGCCCGCATGGTGTCCCAGGCGTGGGCGGCCGACTCCTCGTCGTACTGCCGGAGCACGTTGAACGCCCGCACGAGCACCGGCTGCAGGCCGGCGAGCTCGAACCCGCCGAGCCGGAAGTCCACCCGCGGGGGGTCGCGGTCGGCCTCGACGGCGGCCACCCGGGCGGGGTCGATCTCCAGGCCGACCACCTCGAGGCCGTCCACCTCGGAGCCGAGCCGGTCGACCAGTTCCAGGGTCGTGACCGCCGACGAGCCGTATCCGAGATCGACGACCAGCGGCCGCGCCGAGTCGCGCAGCCGGGGCACCTGCGTGGCCAGCAGCCAGCGGTCCACCCGGCGCAGCCGGTTGGCGTTGGTCGTGCCGCGCGTGGGCAGGCCGAGGGCCCGGGCGCGCCCGGCGGCCAGCCGTGGCGGCTTGCGCCGGGCCGGCTGCGCGCCCAGCGACGCCCGCCGCTTGTGCCCTCCGTCCGCCTCGCTCACCGGTCCGGAGGGTAGTCCCGGATAGCGTGGGGCCGTGCAGGTTCGACGCGACGTCCGTCTGGCGGACCTCACCACCCTCGCGGTGGGCGGCCCTATCGACCGGTTGGTGGAGGTCGCCGACACTGCCGAGCTCGTCGCCGCCGTCCGCGACGCGGACGAGGCCGGGCGGCCGTTGCTGCTGCTCGGCGGCGGGTCCAACGTGGTCGCGCCCGACGCCGGCTGGCCCGGCGACGTCGTCGCCGTCCGCAGCCGCGGCATCGACCGCCGGGGCGCGGCGATCGAGGTCCAGGCCGGCGAACCCTGGGACGACGTCGTCGCCTACGCCGTGACCCACGGACTGGCCGGGATCGAGGCACTCGCCGGCATCCCGGGCTCCACCGGCGCCACGCCCGTCCAGAACGTCGGCGCCTACGGCCAGGAGGTCGCGCAGACGATCACCGCCGTCCGGGTGTTCGACCGGGCCGAGAAGGCCGAGCGCACCCTGACCCCCGCCGAGTGCGGGTTCGGCTACCGCGACAGCCGACTCAAGCGGGAGCCCGGGCGACTCGTCGTGCTCTCGGTCGCCTTCGGTCTCGCCGAGAGCGCCGAGTCGCGCCCGGTCGGCTACGCCGAGCTCGCCGGGCGGCTGGGGGTCGACCTCGGCGACACCGCCCCGCTGGACGACGTCCGCACCGCGGTGCTCGAGCTGCGCCGCGGGAAGGGCATGGTGCTCGACCCGGCCGACCCCGACAGCCGCAGCGCCGGCAGCTTCTTCACCAACCCGATCGTGCCGGCGGCGCGGGCCGTCGAGGGCTGCCCGAGCTGGCCGGCGGGCGACGGGCAGCTCAAGCTCAGCGCCGCCTGGCTCGTGCAGCACGCCGGATTCGGCCGCGGCACGCGCGACGGGCACGTCGGGACGTCGTCCCGGCACAGCCTCGCCCTGACCACCGAACCCGGGGCGACGGCGACCGAACTGCTCGCCTTCGCCGACCGGATCGCCGCCGCGGTGCAGGAGCAGTTCGAGGTGACCCTGGTCCCCGAGCCGACGAGGGTCTAGCTGTACTGACCCGCGAGGTTGGTGACGCGGGCGGCGGGAGGTAGACCGCCGAGTGCGGTGTGGCCGCGGTGATGGTTGTACCGGTGGAGGAAGTCCGGGTAGGCGGCGACGCGCTCGGCTTCACTGGTGTAGGCCCT
>DASYGS010000014.1:0-9017 GCA_035999465.1 Blastococcus sp.
GGGTGACGGAAACCGTCACCCAGCGACTCCATCAGCCCGTCAGGGGACCATCGGGAGGCCGGCGGGAGCGGCGTTGTCGAACGAGTCGTCGATCGCCACCACGTCGCGCCCGCGGGCGTCGAGCAGTGCCGAGACGACGCCGGCGCGGTACCCGCCCGCGCAGTGCACCCAGACCTGGCCGTCCGGGATCTCCTCCAGGCGGGCGAGCACCTCGTGGATCGGGATGTGCACCGAGCCGCGGATCGCGCTCTCCCGGCGCTCCTGATCGCGGCGGACGTCGAGGACGACGGGCGGCCGATCGCCGGCGAGCTCGCGGGCGAGGTCGGCGAAGGTGGCCTGCGGGAAGGTGGCCAGCGGTGCGTTGCCGGCCCACGCCTCGGGCTTGCCGGTGGCCATGGCGGCCGGCCGGTCGATTCCGATGCGGACCAGCTCGCGCTGGGCCTCGGCGACGTCGTCGGGCGTCTCGCCGAGCAGCGTCACCGGGGCGCCCCACGGGAGCAGCCAGCCCAGGTAGGTGACGAACTGGCCGTCGAGCCCGAAGTTCACCGTGCCGCCTACGTGGCCGGCCGCGAAGGCCGTGCCGCTGCGCAGGTCGACGACCCATTCGCCGGCGTCGATGCGGCGGCGCAGCTGGGTGGCGTCGGCCTCCTCCGGCAGCGACAGGTCGGGCTCGCCGGGGCCGGCGGAGTTCGCCACGCCCATGTGCGCGTAATAGGCGGGGAAGGCGTCCAGGCCGGCGAGCAGGTCCTCGACGTAGCGCGCCTCGTCGCTGGTCAGAGCGGGGTTGGCGAGCTTCTCCTGGCCGATGGTGCTCGACGTGCCGTCGGACTGGCTCGCCGAGCAGAAGCTGCCGAAGCCGTGCGTCGGGTAGACCGCGGTGGCGTCCGGCAGCTCGGCCGCCAGTCGCCGCGCCGAGTGCCACTGGGCGTGGGCGAGGGTCTGCGTGTGGTCGGGACCGAGCAGGTCGGGTCGGCCGGTCGAGCCGTAGAGCAGCGACCCGCCGGTGAACACCGCGATGGGCTCCCCGTCGGCCTCCAGCGCGTAGGACAGGTGGGTGTGCGTGTGGCCCGGGGTCAGCAGCACCCGGACGCGCATGGAGTCGCCCACCTCGACGACGTCGCCGTCGGAGACGCCGGTGCGCTCGAAGGCGACCTCGTCCTCGGCGTTGAGCAGGTACTGCGCGCCCACGTGCCGGGCCAGCTCCAGGCCGCCCGTCACGTAGTCGTTGTGGATGTGGGACTCGAAGACGTGGGTGATCCGCACGCCGGCGGCCTGGGCCAGGCCGAGGACGCGGTCGTAGTCACGCTGCGGGTCGACCACGAGGGCCACCTCGCCGTCGTGGGCGAGATACGTGCGGTCGCCGAGGCCGGCGGTGTCGAGCGGCAGGACGGTGATCATCGACGTCGGTTCCCTTCAGGCGGCGACGGTCGCGACGGGGCGGCCGGCCTCGATCCAGGCGCCGGTGCCACCGGCGACGCTGTAGGCGTCCACGCCGACGGCGCACAGCAGCTGGGTGGCCTGGGCGCTGCGGCCCCCCGCCTGGCAGATCACGAGCACCTCCTTGTTCCTGGGCAGCTCGTGGATGCGCACCGGCAGGATGCTCAGCGGGATGTTCAGTGCCCCGGGGACGTGGCCGGGGCGGTACTCGCGCGCCTCGCGGACGTCGAGGACGAACGCGTCCCCGTCGGCCAGTCGGCCGGCGAGGGTGTTCTGGTCGATCTCGGGAATCACGGAAGCTCCTGGTGTACGCGAGTTGCAGTCGATACCCCTGGGGGTATCCGGTTCAACGGTAGCACCGGGGAAGGCATTCCCCAGGGGGTATGCGGCGCGGCGTGGCAAGGTGACGGCATGACGGGACGGAACGGTGGCCGGACGGCGCCGCCAGAGGTGGCTCATCCGCTCTTCGCCCGGCTCTGGGCACGGCTGTCGCCGCTCGTGGAGCGGAATGGAGCGGGTGAGTACCGGCGGCGGCTGCTGGCCGGCATCGCCGGACGCGTGGTCGAGATCGGCGCGGGCACCGGAACGAACTTCCCCCTGTATCCGGCCGGTGTGACCGAGGTGGTCGCCGTCGAGCCCGAGCCCCGGCTCCGGGAGCTCGCCGAGCGGGCCGCCCGGGACGCCGCGGTCCCGGTCGTCGTGGTCCCGGGCGTCGCGGCCCGGCTGCCCGCCGCCGAGGGTTCGTTCGACGCAGCGGTCAGCGCGCTGGTGCTGTGCAGCGTGCCCGACCAGGCGGCCGCGCTCGCCGAACTGCGCCGGGTGCTGCGGCCCGGCGGGCGGTTGTACTTCTGGGAGCACGTCCGCGCCGAGACCGCGGTACTCGCGGGCGCCCAGCGGCTGCTCGACGCCACGGTGTGGCCGGTCGTCGGCGGCGGCTGCCACACGAGCCGTGACACCGCGGCGTCGATCGAGGCCGCCGGCTTCACGATCGAGCGGTTGGAGCGGCTCCGGTTCCCCGACTCGCGGCTGGTCATGCCGACATCACCCCACGTCCTCGGGGTCGCCGTCCGCCGGTGACCGGTGGTGCGTCTCGTACATGCGCACGGCGGCGAGCAGCCCGGACGCGGCGGTGAGGGCGGCGACCGCCCATACCGCGGCGCGGATGCCGTAGAGGTCGGCGAGCACGCCGGCCAGCAGCGCACCGGCGGCGAAGCCGCCGTCGCGCCAGAGCCGGTAGATGCCGACGGCTCGGGCGCGCCAGGCCGGATGGGCGACGTCTCCGACCGCGGCCAGCAGCGTCGGGTAGACCATCGCCGTGCCGGCGCCGAGCGCCACGGCCGCGACGGCCCACAGCGCGAAGTCGTGGGCGGAGGCGATGAGCGCGAGCGCGGCGGCCTGCACGAGCATTCCGCCGACGATGAACTTCTTGCGCCCCCAGCGGTCCGACAGCCCACCGGTGACGAGCTGGCCGACGCCCCACACGGCGGGGTAGAGGGCGGCGAGCACGCCGATCCGGGCGACGCCGAGGCCGGCGCCGGCGAACAGGGCGGGGAACAGTCCCCATGCCAGGCCGTCGTTGAGGTTGTTGACCAGGCCCGCCTGGCTGGCCGAGGACAGGGCCGGCTCGCGGAAGCTGGTCTGGAGGAAGACCTGGCCCTGGGTGAGGTCCTCGCGCAGGTGGTCGTGCCGGCCGTCGGCGCGGGCCGTGTGCCCCGCCGCCTCGAGTCGCGCGTGCTCCCGCGTCTCCCGGACGACGAGCGTGGACAGCCCCAGACCGAGCGCCGCGTAGGCGATGCCCAGGAAGAACGGCACGGGGCGCAGCCCGTAGGTCGCGGCGAGGTAGCCGGTGGCCAGCGCGGTGACGGCGACGGCGAGGTAACCGGCCGCCTCGTTGAACCCCATCGCCAGGCCGCGCCGGGCCGGGCCGACCAGGTCGATCTTCATGATCACGGTGGTCGACCAGGTGAGGCCCTGGCTGACGCCGAGCAGCACGTTGGCGGCGATCACCCACCCCCAGGAGGGCGCCCAGATCAGCAGCAGGGGAACGGGGAGGGCCACCAGCCACCCGGCGATCAGGACGGGCTTGCGCCCGAACCGGTCCGACCAGGCGCCGGCGAGGTAGTTCGTCGCGGCCTTGGCCAGGCCGAACGCGAGAATGTAGGTGAGGACGGCGCTGTAGGCGGTGAGCCCGAACTCCCGCACGGCCAGCAGCGGCAGCACGGTGCGTTCCTCGCCGAGCATGCCGCCGACGAGCGCGTTGACCGCGACGAGCAGGGCGAACTGGGCGACGTTCTGGCGCAGCCCGAGCCGGATCGGGCGGCCTCGACGACGGGTGGGCGTTGCCTCGGGGCTCGGTGCGGGACGGCTCATCGGGGGGAACTCCTCAAGTAACTCCTTGAGGATCGGCTCTTGAGGCGTACGTTGTCAACCGAACTCTTGAGAAAGGACGTCGTGATGGGCAGCCGGCAGGCGAAGGACGCGCTGTTCGACGGGCTGGCCTCGGTCGCCCGTGCGCTGGGCAACGGGCGGCGGGCCGAGATCGTCGACGTCCTGCTGCAGGGCGAGCGTCGGGTGGACGAGCTGGCCGGCGAGATCGGGCAGAGCGTCGCCAACACCTCCCAGCACCTGCAGGTGCTGCTCCGCGCCGGGCTGGTCACCACCCGCCGCGACGGCACCCGCGTGTACTACGCGCTGGCCGGGCCCGCGGTGGCGGCGCTGTGGACGGCGGTGCGCGGGGTGGCCGCGGGCTACGTCACCGAGATCGACGAGCTCGCCACCGCCTACCTCGGCGACCGTTCGGGGCTCGAGACGATCGGCCGTGAGCAGCTCGCCGCGCGGCTGCGCACCGGCGACGTCGTCGTCCTCGACGTGCGCCCTTCGTCCGAGTACGCCGCCGGGCACGTGCCGGGGGCGATCAACGTGCCGCCCGCCGAGCTGGACCGCCGGCTCGACGAGCTGCCCGACGGGCATCCGGTGGTCGCCTACTGCCGTGGGCCCTACTGCGTGTACGCCGACGACGCCGTGCGTGCCCTGGCCGCGCGGGGACGGCCGGCGCTCCGGCTGGTCGACGGCCTGCCGGAGTGGGCCGCGGCCGGTCTCCCGGTCGTGGTCGGTACAGCTCAGACCGCAGGCAGTCAGACGGCGTAGAGCCAGTCGATGTACTTGTAGTCGGCCAGGTCGCGGTCGGTGAACAGGGCGTTGCGCAGCATCCGGGCCACGCCGTCGACGTGCCAGATGTCGCCCCACGTGCGCGCGGTGGTCTGCACGCGTGCGGTGCGCTCGGTCCGCGTGCGCTGGTAGGCGTCGAGCGCCTTGTCCCAGTCGCCGCTGCCGTCGAGCTCGGCGGCGAGGCAGTGCGCGTCCTCGATCGCCTGGCACGCGCCCTGGGCCAGGTACTGCAGCATCGGGTGGGCGGCGTCGCCGGTGAGCGCCAGCCGGCCCTGCACCCACTGCGGGATCGGGACGCGGTCGTACATGGGCCAGCGCCGGTCCCGCCACAGCGACGCCAGCCCGCGGCGCACCGGCTCGCACGCGCCCGCGAAGACCTCGTCGAGCTCCTCCGGGCCGCCCCACTCGGCTTCCCCGCGCCGGTAGGCCGGCGACTCGAAGACGGCGACAGTGTTGAAGATCTCGCCCCGGCGCAGCGGGTACTGCACGAGGTGGCAGCCCGGGCCCAGGTACACGACGACCTCCTCGAAGGCCCGCTCGTCGAGGGTGGCGGTCAGCTCCGACACCGGGAAGGCGCCCCGGTAGGCGACGTAGCCGGAGGCGACCGGCTCGTCGTCGCTGAACTTCGCCCGGAGCGTCGAGCGCAGCCCGTCGGCGGCCAGCACGACGTCCGCGGTCTGCCGGCCGGCCGTGGTGACGACGACGGCGCCGGCGTGGCCGGGCTCGACGTCCTCGACGCTCGTGCTCGGCACCAGTTCCACCCCCGCGTCGCGGCACGCGTCGACCAGGATGGTGAGCAGGTCGCTGCGGTGGATGACCACGTAGGGGGCGCCGTAGCGCTCCTGGAAGTCCGCGCCCACGTCGAGCGAGGTGAGCTCCTCGCCGGTCAGCGCGTCGCGGAAGACCAGTCGGCGCGGGGTGACGCCCTCCTCGATCACCCGGTCCAGCAGGCCCCACTCGCGCAGGATCCGGGTGGCGTTGGGGGCCATCTGCAGGCCGGCGCCGACCTCGGCGAACTCCGCCGCGCGCTCCAGGACGCGGACCGTGCGGCCGAGCCGGGCCAGCGCGTAGGCGTTGGCGAGGCCGCCGATGCCTCCGCCGACCACGAGCACGTCGGCGTCAGGGGTGGCTGCGGGTGCGGTGGCGTCCATGAGCGTGTCCGTCCGTTCGGGGCGATGCGGGGGTGGGGTCAGAGCCAGCGGCCGAGCTCGGGAGCGGTGCCCGCCCGGCCGGTGAGCCAGGCGGCCAGCGCCGGGCCCTCGCCCGAGGCGGCCCGCTTGGCGGCCACCTCGGTCACGAGGGCGGGAACGAAGGCCTCCGGCAGGTCGGCGAAGCCGACGCCGGCGTCGAGGTCGACGGTGTGGACGGCGACCTCCCGGGCACGCATCCACGGGATCTCGGTGGCCGGCACGCTGCGGCCCTGCGCCGTGACGACGGTCGCGTGCCAGGCGTCGGGGGAGAGCGCGGCGAGGGTCTCGCCCAGCCGCTGCGCCGAGCCGGAGACGAGGGCGCGCAGCTCCGCGGCGGGCAGGGTGGCGCCCTCGGCGATCTCGGCGTTGCGTTGCTCGGGCGAGGCGTACATCCGGCTCTCGACACCGGTCGACGCCCAGGCGGCCAGCCGGAGCAGCGCCTCGGCGTTGAAGTGCACGTGTGCGATCACGTGCCGCCGCGTCCAGCCCGGCAGGGCGGTGGGCGCGTCGAGGTCGGCGTCGGGGAGCCGGTCCACCGTCCGCAGGAACAGGGCGGTGGCGTCGGTCATCCAGTCGCGCGCGCTCACGCGCTGCGCGCCGTGTTCTCGAGCCGGCCGATGCCGGCGATCTCGGTGACCAGGATGTCGCCGTCCTTCAGGTAGCGCTGGGGGGTGCGGGCGTGCCCGACGCCGCCGGGCGTGCCGGTGGCGATCACGTCGCCGGGCCGCAGCGTGAAGATCGTCGACGCGTAGCGGACCAGCGCGACCGGGTCGAAGACCAGGTCGGAGGTGTTGGCCTTCTGCACGAGCTCGCCGTCGAGGGTGGCGGTCATCTCCAGCGCGGGTCGCACACCGCCGGCCAGTTCGTCGGGGGTGACCAGCACCGGGCCGAGCGGCGTCGTCCCCTCGAAGGTCTTGCCCTGCAGCCACTCCTTGGTGCGGAACTGCCAGTCCCGCATCGTGACGTCGTTCATCACGGTGAAGCCGGCGATCGCCGCGGCGGCCTGCTGCTCGTCGGCCCGGCGGACCGGGCGGCCGATGACCACCACCAGCTCGGCCTCCCAGTCGACGGCGTCGGACTCGGGCGCGAGCTCGATGTCGTCGGCGGCGCCGATCAGGGCGTCGGCGAACTTGGCGAACAGCGTGGGGTGGGCGGGCAGCTCGCGACCCATCTCGAGGATGTGGTTGCGGTAGTTGAGCCCGACGCAGAGCACCTTGCCCGGCTGGGGCACCAGGGGGGCGAACTCCACCGGCCCGGGAAGGGGTGCACCCGCGGCCGCGGCCAGGGTGTGCCAGGCGTCCTGGCGCAGCAGCTCCCCGACGTCGGCGAAGCCGAGGTCGACGTAGCCGTCGCCCTCCACGCGGACGGCGCGGGTGCCTTCTCCGGTGCGGACGGTCGCAAGCCTCACGCGTGCTGCTCCTTCTGGTCGATCTCGACGCGGTCCTGGGAGAGGCGCTCGAGGATGGGGCTGTCACTGAAGCGGAAGAGGTCGAGGCCGGCCTCGGTGCGCAGCGTCAGCCGCTGCCACGAGGGGACGACGAACAGGTCGCCGTGCTCGACGGTCCAGCTGGTGTCGCCGACGGTCACCTCGCCGGTGCCCTCGAAAACCTGGAACACCGAGGAGCCGACCTCGCGGCGCCCGGCGGTCTCGGCGCCCGGGGCCAGGCGGTGGAACTCCGTGCGGATCGTCGGCATCACGTCACCGCCGGTCGTGGGGTTCGTGTACCGGACGGCGGCGTGGCCCGGCTCGGTGGTCGCGGGGTAGCCCTCGGCCTCGAGTGCCAGTTGCTCGGTCAGCGCACGGTCGGTGTGCTCCCACCGGTAGGCCAGCAGGGGAGTGGCCGGGGCGGGGCGCAGGTGGGTCAGCGGCCGCAGCCCGGGGTGGCCCCAGAGCCGCTCGGACCGCGACCGCTCCGGCGAGCTCTCGTCGTCGACCCGGTCGGGGCCGAGCTCGAAGAACGTGGCGTCGGCGAAGTACTGGAACGGGATGTCCAGGCCGTCGATCCAGGCCATCGGCGCGGAGCTGGTGTTGTGGTGGCCGTGCCAGTTCCAGCCGGCCTGGGGGAGGAAGTCGCCCCGGCGCATCGCCACCGGATCGCCGTTCACGACCGTCCAGACGCCCTCGCCCTCGACGACGAAGCGGAAGGCGTTCTGCGTGTGCCGGTGGACCGGGGCGTCCTCGCGCGGGTTGAGGTACTGGATCGCCGCCCACAGCGTGGGGGTGGCGAACGGCCGGCCGTCGAGGCCGGGGTTGGCCAGCGCGATCGCCCGGCGCTCACCGCCCCGGCCGACCGGCACCAGGTCGCCGGCCCGCTCGGCCAGCGGCAGCAGGTCGTTCCAGCGCCAGCGGTGGGCGAGCGCGGCCGACCGTGGCGCGGCGGGCATCAGGTCGCCGATCTCGGTCCAGAGCGGGACGAGCAGCTCCTTCTCGAAACCGCGGTACAGCTCCTCGAGCTCCGGGGTGCGGGGTGGCTGGCCGGGGCCGTCGGTCGCAGTGAGCGTGACGGGTGACGGGGTGCGGGTCATGAGTCGTCCTCTCCGGCGGTGTCGCACCGACACTGTGCCCAGGGTTCCGTTGGTGGGAATAGTCTTTTCTGCTGTGAAGAACCAGCCGCCGTACGCCATCCGGTCGGTGGACCACGTCCTGCTGCTCGCCACCCTGCTGCAGCAGGAGGGCCCGCTGCGCGTGACCGACGCGGCGGAGCGCCTCGGCGTCTCCGTGTCGACGGCGCACCGGCTGCTCGCGATGCTGGTCTACCGCGACTTCGCCGAGCAGCAGGACGACCGTCGCTACCGGGCCGGCAGCGTGCTGCGGGGCACGCCCGCCGCGCCGGAACCCGCCGCGGCGCTCCGCGAGGCCGCGCTCCCGCACCTGCGGCGGCTGGTCGACCAGGTGGGGGAGACCGCCAACGTGCTGCTGCTGGCCGGCACCGAGGTGCGGTTCGTCGGCACCGTCGAGTGCGACCAGGTGCTGCGCGTCGGTGACCGGGCGGGGCGCACGCTGCCCGCGCACCGGACGTCGGGCGGCAAGGCGATCCTCGCGGCGGCGGCCCCCGAGACCGTGGCCGCCGTGGTCGACGCCCTCGACGAGGTGGTGGCCGCGCGGCTGACCCGCGAGCTGCGGACGGTCCGGCGGCGCGGGTACGCCCTCAACGACGGGGAGACCGAGACCGGGCTGACCGCCGTCGGCGTCGTCGTCCCGGTGGCGACCGGTTTCCCCCG
>DASYGS010000075.1:0-15350 GCA_035999465.1 Blastococcus sp.
GACACCTCGGCCGACGGCAGCAACCTGGAGCTCGCGTTCGAGAACGCCCGCAACCAGGACCGCGTGGAGATCGACTGGGAGCGGTTCAACCGCTACTGGCACGGCGAGGTGCACGACGACGCCGACCTCAAGCAGCTGTGGTCGGAGCTGATCCCGCTCTACGACTTCGAGTACGACCCGGTGAAGTCCGCCGCCGCGGTCGAGGCCGGCATCTACCGGCACGAGGCGCACAACTGGTGCTTCCAGCACAACTGGGGCGCCTACGACCTCAAGGCGCAGCTGCCGTCGGTCACGGTGCCCACGCTGGTCACCGTCGGACGGCGCGACTGGGTCACCCCGGTCAGCTCCTCGGAGACCATCGCGTCGCTGATGCCGAACGCGGAGCTCGTCGTGTTCGAGCGGTCGGGCCACTCGCCGCAGGTGGAGGAGCGCGAGCTGTTCCAGCAGACGATCCGCGCCTTCGTCGACCGCGCGGTGCCCGCCGGGACGCCGGCGTGAGCGGCCCGCTGGTCATCATCGGCGGCGGCGCGATCGGCGGCACGCTCGGCGCCCACCTGGTCCGGGCGGGGCACGACGTCCTGCTCTGCGACGCCGACGCGGCGCACGTGGCCGCCATCCGGGAGCACGGCCTGCGGATCGAGGGACCGGTGAACGAGTTCACCGTCGAGATCGCCGCGGTCACGCCCGACGGGCTGCCCGACCGGATCGACCGGGCCATGGTGGCGGTGAAGAGCCTGCACACCCGCGCGGCCGCCGAGCTGCTGCGCGACCGGCTCGCCCCCGACGACTACGTGCTCACCGTGCAGAACGGGCTGACCGCCGACACCCTCGTCGAGGCGGTCGGCCGGGAGCGGGTGATCTCCAGCTTCGTCAACTTCGGGGCCGACCTGATGGCGCCGGGCGTGATCATGCAGGGCAACGTGGCGACGTTCCGGGTCGGCGAGCTCGACGGCGGCACGATCACCCCGCGGGTGCGGGAGCTGGCGGAGCTGCTGCCCTACGCCGAGCCGACCGGCAACGTGCTCGGCTACCTGTGGGGCAAGGAGGCCTACGGCGCGATGCTGTGGGCCGGTGCCGTGTCGGACCTGTCGATCGCCGAGACCCTCGAGGCACCGGCGTACCGGCCGGTGATGATCGCCATCGCGCAGGAGGTGCTCGACCAGGCCCCGGTGCCGGTGGAGAGCTTCGACGGCTTCGTGCCCGACGACCTCGAGGGGTCGCTGGACCGGCTGGCCGCGTTCAACCGGCGCAGCGCCAAGACCCACAGCGGCATCTACCGCGACCTGGCGGTGCGCAAGCGCAAGACCGAGATCGACGAGATGCTCCGCGACGTCTCCGGGCCGATCTTCGACAAGGTCGCCGAGCTCATCCACGACATCGAGGAGGGCCGGCGTGTGAACGAGGCGGCCAACCTCGACGAGCTCGCCGCCTTCGTCGCCGCGCGGAGTGCGGCCTGAGCGCATAGCGCACACCGCCGCCTGATCCACACCTGCTGAGAGGAACCGCAATGCGCGCCGCCATCCACCAGGCCGCCGGAACCGTCACCGTCGGCGACGTCCCCGACGCCGCCCTCGCCGAGCCGACCGACGCCGTCGTGCGCGTGGTCCGCGCCTGCGTGTGCGGCTCGGATCTCTGGGCCTACCGCGGGGTGATCGACCGCCCCGCCGGCTCCCGCATCGGCCACGAGTTCATCGGCGTGGTCGAGGAGGTCGGCGCCGAGGTCACCACGGTGCGCCCCGGCGACTTCGTCGTCGCGCCCTTCCAGTGGTCGGACAACACCTGCCCGGCCTGCCAGGACGGCATCCAGGTGCGCTGCGACAACGGCGGCACCTTCGGCGCCCCGGGCACCGACGGCGGGCAGGGCGAGGCGGTGCGGGTGCCGCAGGCCGACGGCACGCTCGTCGCGGTGCCGGGCGGGCTCGCCGGCGTCGACGAGGCGCTGCTGCCGGCGCTGCTCGCCCTCACCGACGTCGCCGGCACCGGGCTGCACGGTGCGGTGCTGGCCGGTGTCGAGAAGGGCGCGACGGTCGCGGTGATCGGCGACGGCGCGGTCGGGCTGTGCGCCGTCCTCGGGGCCCGGCAGCTGCTCGGCGCCGAGCGGGTGATCCTGATGAGCCGGCACGCCGACCGCGCCGCGGTCGGCCGGGCGTTCGGTGCCACCGACGTCGTCGCCGAGCGCGGCGAGGAGGGCATCGCGGCGGTGCGCGAGCTCACCGGGGGCCGCGGGGTGGCGCACGTCGTGGAGGCCGTCGGGACGCCGGAGTCGTGGGACATGGCGATCGGCATGGCGCGCCCCGGTGGGCGGCTGGGCGCGGTCGGGGTGCCGCACACGGCGCCGCAGCTGTCGCTGTTCCCGCCGTTCCGCCAGCACCTGACCATCGGCATGGGTGTCGCCCCGGTGCGCCGCTACCTGCCCGACCTGGTCGACCGGGTGCTGGCCGGCACCTTCGACCCCGGGCCGGTCTTCGACCTGACGGTGCCGCTCGAGTCGGTCGCCGACGCGTACGCCGCGATGGACGAGCGGCGCTCGATCAAGACGATGCTGGCGTTCTGAGATGCGGCTGCCCAGCGACGAGGAGCTGCTGGCCGAGCTCGCGGAGTACGTCGCGATCGCCAGCGACAGCCGCAGCGCCCCGGTCGGGACGATGCGGGCGGCGGCCGGCTGGCTCGCCGGCCGGCTGGCTTTCGCAGGCGGTCGGGTCGAGGAGACCGACGGCTTCCCGGTGGTGCGCGGCGAGTGGCTCGGCGCCCCCGGTGCGCCCACGGTGCTGGTCTACGGCCACTACGACGTGCAGCCGACCGGCGACCTCGCCGAGTGGACGACGCTCCCGTTCGAGACGGTCGTCGACAGCGGTGCCGGGGAGGCCGTGGTCCGCGGGCGCGGGGTCACCGACGACAAGGGCCCGGTGCTGCTCGTGCTCGGCCTGGCGCGAGCGATGCTGGAGCAGGACGGGGCGCTGCCGCTGAACGTGAAGTTCCTGTTCGAGGGCGAGGAGGAGATCGGCAGCCCGCACCTGCCGGGCTACGTCCGCGCGCACGCCGGCGAGCTCGCCGCCGATCTGGTGATCTCCGCCGACGGCGCGATGTGGCGCCCGAGCGAGCCGTCGCTGTCGGTCGCCTCGAAGGGCCTGGTGTCGATGGACGTCGTCGTCACCGGGGCCGGCCGCGACCTGCACTCCGGGCGCTACGGCGGCACGGTGGCCAACCCGGTGCACGCACTGGCGGCCGTCGTCGCCTCGCTGCACGCTCCCGACGGCGCCGTCGCGGTCGCCGGCTTCTACGACGGGGTCGACGACCTCTCGCCCGAGCGGCGGGCGGAGATCGACGCGGTGGCGTTCGACGAGGAGGAGTACCGCGCGTCCGTCGGCGTCCCGGCGCTCGCCGGCGAGGCGGGCTACAGCACGCTGCAGCGGCTCTGGGAGCGCCCGACGCTCGAGGTCAACGGCATCACCGCCGGCGGCAAGTACTCGGTGATCCCGCACCGCGCGGTCGCCCACGTCACCTGCCGCCTGGTCGGGCGGCAGGACCCCGACGCCGTCGCCGCGGCCGTCACCGAGCACGTCCGGGCGCTGCGGCTGCCCGGTGTCGAGGTGTCGGTGCGCGCCGATCCGGGCCGGGTGCCGGCCTACCGGATCGATCCGGAGCACCCCGCGATCCGCGCGGCCGCCGCGGCCCTCGCGGAGGTCTACCCGGGGGAGGAGGTGCTGCTCGCGGTGATCGCCGGCACCCTGCCCGCGACCACGCTGTTCGAGGAGGTGCTGGGCGCGAAGACGCTGTTCTTCTCCTTCGCCACCGCCGACGAGCAGCACCACGCGCCGAACGAGTTCTTCCGCATCCGGCGGTTCGGTGAGGGCATGCGCGCCTGGCGCGCGCTCTGGACCGGCCTCGCGGCCTGGCGGGTCCAGGACGACACGACGGCGCTCGCCTCGTGAGCGCCTACCGGTCCTACGACTACCTGGGCGGCGACCTGGGCCTGCCCGTCGTGCCGCTCGCGCCCGAGACCGGCCGCGTGCCGCCCTACGCGCCGGGCTTCGCGCCCGAGCACGTCGAGCGGGCCGAGCGGCTGCTCCGGGAGCTGATCACGGTCAGCCTGCACGACCACCCCGTGCTGTTCCCGGCCGACATGGCCGACACCCCGCGGTACAACCGCACCGGTCGGCAGCACACCGCGTTCGACGGGCTGCGGGCGTCGGGGCTGACGGTCGTCTTCGACAACATGATGGACGGCACCGCCTGCGTCACCGGCAACGCGCCCTGGCAGTGGGACGACGTGGTGACCGACCTCGGCATGCGGCTGGCCGACCTCGCGCACCAGTCCGACGTGGTCGTGATCCGCACGCTCGACGACATCCACCGCACCCACGTCGGGCGCCGGGTCGGGCTCGTGTTCGGGCTCGAGGCGGCCACCCCGATCGGCAACGACCTCGACAAGCTCGATGTCCTCTACGGCCTCGGCATCCGGCAGATCGGCATCGCCTACTCCGACGCGAACGCGCTGGGTTCGGGCCTCAACGAGGCCGTCGACGGCGGGCTGACCGCGTTCGGCCGCCGGGCCGTGCGGCGGATGAACCAGCTCGGGCTGGCCATCGACGTCTCGCACTCCTCCGACCTGACCGGCATCCAGGCCGCCGCCGCCTCGGACCGGCCGATCTTCATGACTCACGCCGGCGCGCGGGCGGTGTGGGACATCCCGCGGCTCAAGGGCGACGACGTGCTGCGGGCGGTGGCCGGCTCGGGCGGCGTCATCGGCCTGTCGGCGGCCCCGCACACCACCGTGTCGCACGCCCACCCGCGGCACAGCCTGCTGTCGGTGATGGACCACTTCCGCTACTGCCTGGACCTCGTCGGCATCGACGCGGTCGGCTTCGGGCCGGACACGCTGTTCGGTGACCACGTCGGGCTGCACACGACTTTCGCCGGCCTGCTCGCGACGGAGCCGCGGCCGGGGGCACCGGTGCCCGAGCGGGTGCCGTGGGTCGACGGGCTGGAGAACCCCGCCGAGAGCTTCCACAACATCGCCGCGTGGCTGGTGCAGGAGGGCTTCACCGACGAGGAGATCGCCAAGGTGCTCGGCGGCAACATCCTGCGCGCGCTCGAGGCCATCTGGGCGTGAGCGGTCAGCCGGCGCGCGCCCCGACCTCGCGGTCGCGCAGCGGTGGCCCCGTCGCCCCGGCCACGGCCGGCCCGATCATGGCGGCCAGCAACGGCGCCCCGACGTAGAGGACGAAGGCGGCTACGCCCAGGCCCGAGTCGTTCAGCGCGGCCCCGAGGACGGCGAGCACGAGCAGGGCGGCGGTCAGCCCCGCGACCGTGCGGCGGTCCTCGGCGGGCGGGAGCGACAGCGTTCCGCGTCGAAGGCCCCACCAGGCGGCGAGGGCCAGCACGACCCAGCAGAGGACGATCCACCGCGGCCAGCCGGAGGTGAACGTGCCCAGGCTGCTGCCCAGCTTGCGGGCCACCACCGCGCCGGCGGAGCCGTCGGCGAGCTGTCCCACGAACCGGCCGAGGTGGGTGCGCTCGACGGCCGGCCGCGAGTAGTCGTACAGCGCGAGGCCGGCCGCCGTCGCCACCGTGACCACCACCGCCGCGAGCGCGTGCCGCGCGGCGATCCGGACCCGCCACACCGTCAGCCCGAGGACGGCGACCGCCGGCAGGAGGGCCAGGACGCCGCCGAAGTCGTCGCCGAGGCGCGGATGGCCGTCCACCGCGACGGCCACGGCACCGAGACCGAACACCGCGGCGGCGGAGGGCCCGGGGCGCAGCCGTGCCGCCACGGCGGCGGCGAGCACCAGCGTGCCCGCACCCAGCAGGGCGAAGGCGACGTTGCCCAGCCCGTGGAAGCGGCCGGCGATGATCGGGTTGTCACCGAAGGGCGCGTCCAGCGACAACGGCGAGCCGGTGCCGGCGTCGACGGCCATGACCGCCGCGGTCACGGCGCCGACGACCCCGGCGGGACGCCACCGGCCGCGCCGGGCCCACGGAGCCAGTGCCGCGGCCGACCCGAGGAGCATGGCGACGCCGGCGGTGAGCAGCGCCAACGGCCAGGTTCCCGCTCGCCACCACGGGACCAGCTGCGCCGGCCAGCCGGCGACCGGCACGCTCGCCACGACGGTGCTCACCACGAGCGGGAGGCGCGCCCGCCGCCGGGCCCAGGCCGTGAGCGTGGCGACGACGTAGGCCAGCGCGACCAGGGCGACCGCCGGGTAGTACCAGTTCTGCGCCGTGATCTGGGCCTGGGACCGGCGGTCCAGGTCGACCAGTGCGGACACCCGCGTCGCGAGGGGCGTGCGGTCGTGGACGGCGGTCCAGTGCACCCCCAGCATGCCCGGCGGCACGGGGGCGCCGGCGAGCCACAGGACGGTCGGCGCCGCGTCGATGAGCTGCACCACGCCGACCCGGCCGGTCGACGCGGAGGTGAGCCGGCCCGCGCCGAACGCGGGTCCGGTGGCGATGGCGACGTGCAGGTGCGCCCGGCCCGTTCCGCCGTCGGAGACGCCCGCGACCAGCAGCGCTGCGTTCGCCGGCAGCGCACGCAGCACCGCGCCGACCCCGGAATCGACGGCGGTGAGCGCGGCGCGCAGGGCGGCCGGGTTCCCGCGGTCGACGGCGTAGAGCTGCGGCAGCTCCACGACGACGACGTCCGCGTGGCGGAGCGCGGTCCCGACCGGGGCGTCCGGCGAGTCGACGGTGCCGGCACCCGTCATCGCGCCGAGGACGGCGCCGGGGCCCCCTGCGGTCGCCACGGTGAGCCCCGCCCGGTGCAGGGCGTCGCCCAGCGCGCCCACCTGCGAGCGGTAGGCAGCGGTGCGGTTGGCCGCCCGGAGGGCGTCGAGCTGCGCGGGCACGGCCGGGTCGGGCACCGCGCGCGGGTCGACGTCGGCCCGCGCCCGGCTGCCGGTGTTGAACGTGAGCCAGCCGGCGGCCCGCCGGGCGTCCCCCTCGCCGGACTGATCGGTCATCGCGGCGACCGCACCGCCGGCCGCGAGCCGCCACAGGACCGGGGTCTGCCGCGGCTGCACGTCCTGCCACCTCAGGTCCGGCACGCCCACCACCACGACCGGCCCGGCCGCCCCGGCGGCCCGGTCGCCCGCGGCGTGCGCGGCCGGCGCCGTGACCGCGACGAGCCCGGACGCGGCGAGGACGGCCAGCGCCGCTCCCCGTCCCCGTCGCAGGAGCCCCGGCACGAGGAGGGCGACCCCGCGTCCGCTCATGCCGCCCGCCGTTTCTCCGAGCCGGGGTCAGGACGCGCGCATCTGCGCGGCGGCCCGTGACCGGGCTGACGCGACGGCCGGCCGGCCGGTGACCAGCGACCGGCCGGTGACCAGGCCCCGCGCCACCCAGACGGTCCAGCCGACGACGGCGAACAGCACGACCGTCCAGGTGACGAGCACGACCGTGCCGTCGCTGGCGCACGCGGCCACGCACAGGGCGCAGCTGAGCACCATCAGCAGCACGCGCCCGCGGATGCCGCTGCCGAGGGCCGCGGCGAACAACCCCCAGCAGAGGTACCAGGGGTAGAGCGCCGGCGCGGTCAGGGCGAGGACGACCAGCGCCCACCCGACGCCGCGGAACGCCGCCGCGCGCGTGCCCGAGGTCGCGTGCCAGAGCAGCAGGCCGGCGGCGACCGCGCCCACCAGAGCCGTCATGCCCCGCCCGACGGTGAACGCGACGGAGAGGCCCGCGCCGGACATGTGGCCGGTCAGGACGGCGACCAGGTAGGAGGTCCACGTGCTGGGCGCCGTCCCGTTGCGGGAGATGCCCGGGACACCGAGCGCGGCCGTCCACCCGAACGGGTCGGGGCAGAGGACGAGCACGAGACCGACCGCCCCCAGGCCGCCGCCGACGGTCCGCAGCACGGCGCCCGGCCGGGCGGTCCGCGGCCCGGCCCGCACCAGGTCGACCAGGACGAACGCCACCAGCACCGCGCCGGGCAGCTTGAGGAAGGTGGCTCCGACCGCCAGGGCCATCGCGAGGGCGGGACGGCCGGACCGGGTGAGCGCGACGACGAGCACGGCCAGCCCGCCCACCAGCACGTCGAGGTGGGCACCGGACACCACGTGCAGCAGCAGGACCGGGTTCAGCCCGGTGAGCACGAACACGGCCACCCGGTCGGCCGGGGACGCGGCGCGCACGGCGAGGGCGACCGCACCCACGGCGCCGAGCACGGCGACGGCGCGGATCAGGAGCACCGCGACGCCCACGTGCTCCCCGGAGACGCGGACCAGTTCCCGCAGCAGCCGGACCTGCAGGGGGCCGTAGGGCGTCGGCGTCCACCGCCACATGGGATCGACCGCGGCGCCGTACGCACCGCCGAGCCAGCCGGGTGGAGTCACGTAGGGGTCGTAGCCGAGTGTGGCCAGCCGGCCGATCGCGGCGTAGCTCTGCACGTCGAGGCTGCCCAGCGGGCCGGTCAGCAGGAGCGGCAGCGACCAGGCCGCCGCGATCCCGGCGAGCGCCGGGACGCCCACCCTGCGGCGCGCGGGCACGGCCCTGGCCGTGTCGGTCGCGGTGTCACGGGGGCGCAGCAGGCGTCGTGCCAGGACGACCCAGGCCGCGCACAGCACGCCGACCAGCACGATCCCGGCGGCGACCCAGCCGTGCAGGGCCCCCGGCTGCCGGTGCGGCCAGCGTCCCCACCAGTCGGGCAGCGTGACGTCCTGCGGAACCCCGGCCCGGGCGGCGACGACGGCCAGCGCGACGAGGACGAGCAGCCCGGCGGGCCCGACGGTCAGGACCGCACGGGGCCAGTGCGCCCACCGCGGCACCCCGATCGATGGTGCCTGCCCACCGTGCATGGCCCTCCTCGACCGTCGGTCCTCGACCGGGTCACGGCATCCTGGGTTCGCGACCGTCGGGGACGGACGTTAGCGGAGGGGCGGCCGGAACGGCGGTGCCGGCGCGCCGCCGCCCCGGGGCCCGGTCGGTCAGGGCTCGAGGCAGTTCGGGATCGAGTCGCGGTGTCCCGCGGGCGTGCCGGTCGTGCCCGCGGGGTCGAAGATCTTCACGACGTCCACGCTCGGGAACTGCCGCAGCGTCGGGAAGATCTCCCCGGCGATCGTGGCCGTCGACCCGCCGCTGCTGCACCCACCGGTGAGCTGCACGCGCGCGATGCGGTCACGGATGCTCAGGTTCTGGAAACCGGTGGCCCCGGAGGCGAGGAACCGCAGGCCCCGGGCCTGCTCGGCGGGCGTGGGCCCGGCGAAGAGCCGGTCCATGACGCCCGTGGCCGGGGTCAGCGGCAGGACGGGCCGGAGCACCGGCCGGAAGTACGGCTCGGTGCCGGTCGCGAACCGCGCCGGGTCGAGGAAGTACACCTTCCGCTGCACGGTCCGGAATGCCGCGTTCACGTCGACGACGACGCGGGGCGGGCTCGACAGCGTGAAGACGTGGAACGGCTGCCGGGCGGCCAGGCCGATCCCGTACGTCGTCACGGCCTCGAAGTCACCGGACCGGACGGTCATGAGCATGTTCGGCAGCCCGAAGGCCACCCGCGCGGGCGCGGTCACGTGCCCTGCCGCGTCGTGCGCCTGGGCCGGGGAGAACCGGATCCTGAGGACGGCCCGGCCCGCCACGGGCACCGGCAGCCCGGAGGCGTCCCCGGTCAGCTGGGTCACGTACTGGGCCTGATGGCCGGCCGGCACGCCGTTCCGGAAGTCGAAGACGATGCGGTCGAACGTCGGGTGGTGGGCCGCGCGGATGCCGACCAGCGTCGGCGTCGCCGGGGCAGCGTGCGCCACGCCACCCGAGACCAGGACGAGCAGGCAGGCCACGGCGACCGTGACCACGTGCCGAGAGCGGTGCATCTTTCCCCCAGAGAAACCGTCGGATCCGGCTGGTCCACCATGGGGCGCCGACGCGTGACCGACCAGATTCCGACAGCTACGGCGGCGGGGGGACAAGGTCCCGTTCCGGAGCGGCCGGCGTCAGTCGGCGTGGCGCCGGCGGAGCGGGATCGACAGGCTGCCGCGCGGGTCGAGCTGGAACTGCCTGCCGCCGACGCGGACCGGCAGGACGGTCGACCGGACGGCGCTGCCGCCGACGGTCAGGGTCTCGTGGTCGATCGCCACCTCCATCTCGGTGTGCCGCCGATAGCGCATCCGGAACCGCATGCCGGCCAGCGCGTCGGGCAGGAACGGATCGAACCCGAGCACGTCCTCGCGCGTCTCCAGACCGGTGAACCCGCGCTGCAGGAGGTCGAGGGTGCCGGCCATGGCGCCGAGGTGGATGCCCTCGCCGGTCGTTCCCCCCTGCGCGTCGGCGATGTCGCTCTCCAGGGCCTGCAGGAAATAGTCCCAGGCCTTCCGCCGGTCGCTGCGGGCCAGCACCCAGGCGTGCACGACCTTCGACAGCGTCGAGCCGTGGCAGGTCCGGTCGAGGTAGTAGGCGATGGTCGCGGGGATGGTGCGCCGGTCGTGCGGATAGTCCAGCCGGTCCAGCAGCGCGTAGAGCTCCTCCGCGGTGAGCAGCTGGAAGAGCATGAGGACGTCGGCCTGCTTGGACACCTTGTAGCGGTTGGTCGAGTCGCCCTCGGCCTCGAGGATGCGGTCGAGCCGGCTGATGTCCCCGTACCGCTTCCGGTAGCCGGCCCAGTCGAACTCCTCGAGCTCGTCGTAGCCCCGGAACTGCAGCAGGACGCCGTCCGGACGCCAGCACAGCCGGAGCTTGCGGCTCACGTGCTGCCACTTCTCGATGTCCGCGCGGCGGATGTCGAGGGTGTCGAGCAGCTCGTGCCGCCGTCCCGGGGGCAGGACCTCGAGGCACTCCAGGGCCCGGGCGAGGGTCCAGGCCGTCATCACGTTGGTGTAGGCGTTGTCGTCCAGGCCCGGTTCCTCGCTCTTGGGCAGCGCGTCGTGGTACTCGTCGGGCCCCATGACGCCGCAGATGTCGAAACGGTCGTCGACCGGGTCGTAGGTGGCCAGGTCGGCCCAGAAGAAGGCGATCGACAGGATCAGCTCGGCGCCGTACTCGGTCAGGAAGTCGACGTCGCCGGTGGCCTCGTAGTAGCGCCAGGTGTTGTAGGCGACCGAGAGGCCGATGTGCCGCTGCAGGTGGGAGTTGTCGGGCAGCCAGTGCCCGGAGCGGGGGTTCAGGTGCAGCCGCTGCGACTCCTCACGCCCGGTCGACCCGCTCTGCCAGGGGAACATCGCACCGCGCTGCCCGGCCTCCCGGGCGGCCTCCCGGGCCTGGGGCAGCCGGCGCCACCGGTAGAGCAGCATCGCGCGGGCGGCGTCGGGCAGCCGGAGGTTGAGGAAGGGCAGGACGAACATCTCGTCCCAGAACACGTGACCCCGGTAGGCCTCGCCGTGCAGCCCGCGGGCCGGGAGGCCGGCGTCGAGGTCGATGCTGTGCGGGGACACGGTCTGCAGCAGGTGGAAGACGTGCAGCCGCAGGATGAGGGACGCCCGGACCGGGCCCTTGATCTCCACGTCGCAGCGGAACCACAGGTGGTCCCAGGCCAGCTCGTGCCGGGCCAGGATGGCGTCGAAGGAACCCGCCCGGTCGATCTCGTCGCGGGCGGCCTCGACGGGTTCGCCGATCCCGCGGTCCCGGGACGTGCACAGGGCGACCACCTTCTCCACGGTGACCGGCCGGCCCGGCTGCATCGGGACGGTCAGGTCCACGGCCGCGAACCCCTCCTCGCCCGCCGGGACGGTGACGGGGTCCAGCGTCGTCCCGTCGGTCAGCAGCCGGTGCCGCGCGGCGAGGCCGAGGCGGATGCCCGACTGGCCGGTGCGCGCGCCGAGGGTGAGCATGCCGTCGGCGACGCCGGTCTCCAGCCCGGCGAGGTGCTGCCCGGCCAGCCCGCGGTACCGGGTCACCCCGTCGTTGGTCACGCGACCGTCCAGCCCCGAGCGGACCGTCAGGGACCCGGACCAGTTCTCCGCGACGACGGTGCAGTTCAGCGCGGCCAGGCGGGGGTCGGACATGGAGACCAGCCGGCGCTGCGACACGTCGGTGCGCCGTCCCCGGTCGTCCGTGACGCGGAACCGGCGGGTGAGGACCCCGCGCCGGAGGTCGAGCTCCTGGACGTAGTCGGACACGATCAGGGTGTCGAGGTCGAGCCACGCGCCGTCGTCGATGCGGAACGTCAGCGACTGCCAGTCGGGCAGGTTGACGATGCTCTCGTTCTCCAGGTGGATCCCGTCGATGTCGTCGGCCAGCCGGTTGAACACCCCGGCCGCGTAGGTGCCCGGGTAGTGGCCGTTGCCGGCCCGGGACTCGGGAGCCGCCGCGCGGGTGACCATACGGCCGTTCCCGAGGGCGCAGAGCGTCTCCCGCAGCGCCTCCCCGGCCGGGTCCCAGCCGTCGTAGCGGAGCAGCCAGCCGGTCACGGCCGGCCCGTCAGACCCACGTCGTCCCGCCCCGGCCGTCGGAGACGGGGTGCCGCGGGCCGTGGTCGGGCGGACCGGGCTGCCCGTGCACGGGTGGCGCCTCCGGCTTCCGCCAGCTGTTGGCGACGGCGGCGTCGCGGGGCCGGCGCGGTACGTCGGCGGTCGGGTCCGCGTGGCCGATCCGGAGCAGCATCTGCGGGTACGCCTCCCGCGTCACCGCCGCGCGGAGCCGGGCCCGGGTGCGCGGCACCTCGAGCGCCTGCGTCAGCGGGCTGGCGACCCAGCCCAGGGCGGTCGCCTCCAGCAGCACCCGTTGCAGCGCTTCCCCCGACCGCAGCCAGGCCGTCGCGTCGTCGTCCTCGGAGGTGAACAGGACCAGGGTGTGGTCCGAGGGGGCTCCGGGGTCCCACGGCAGCGCTCCCGATCCCTGGGTGTCGAAGTCGCGCAGGGGCAGGTCGTCGCGCCGGTGCACGTCGACGTGCGGGACGGCGCCGGGCGGGACGCCGTCGCCGGCCGACTCCGCGCGCGTCGTCCAGCGCACGAGCTCGGCGCGGTAGGCGGCGGAGGCGTTCTGCTCCTCGTCGGCCTCCCGGGTGAGCCCGGCGACGAGCTGCCGGTGCGCGACGCTCAGGACGGGGAGGAGGGCGATCCGTTCCGCCGCGGCGGACTCGGCCAGCCGCCGGAGGACGTCGTCGGGCACCAGGTCCGCGTTGAACCGGCGGCGGTTCGTGTGCCGCCGTGCGACCGTGGGCTCCAGCGCGGCCAGCATCGGGTCCGCTGGCCCGGCGACCGGGCGGAGCACGGCGAGCAGATCCGGCTCCTCCGGCCGGGGGAGCCGCTCGACCTCGGCCGCCCAGCCCTCGGCGGCCAGCGCGACCCGGGCGTCGAGAAGTGCGGCGCCCACGCTCTGCACGAGGGCGCGGCCGTCGGGGTCCAGGACGGGGAGCTGGCGGCTGCGGTCGGCCCACAGCTCCATCCGGTCCAGCCGCATCACCAGCCGCCACGGCTGGGTGTTGTGCACCGAGGGCGCGAGCACGGCGAGGTCCGCCGCCCGCTGCAGGGCCCGGATGCAGGGGTCGGGCGGCAGGGCGGCGGGGTCGGGCCGGGGCTGTCGCGGCGGCGGGGGAGTGGAGCGGCGGACCATCGCGGGGGCTCCTCGGTGGTGCGAGTCGGGAGAAGTGTCCGCGGCCTGCCGCCGGCGCGCGTGGGCCTCCCGTCACGAGCGGGGCAGACCTTTGGCCCGGCCGGCGGCGGCCGGGCCCTACGTCCCTCCGGCAAGGGGCGTCGGCCCGCAGTCACCGCCTCGGGCGCGCTGGTGGGGTACGCCTCCTGGAACGCCGGACGGGTCGGGAGGGTGCCGTGCGTGCCTGGGTCGTCGACACCCCCGGACCGATCGACGGGGGACCGCTGCGCCGGGTCGAGCGGGCAGAGCCCGAGCCCGGGCCGGGACAGGTGCGCGTCCGGGTCGCCTGCTGCGGCGTGTGCCGCACCGACCTGCACCTGGCGGAGGGCGACCTGCCCCCGCGCCGGGCGGAGGTGACCCCTGGCCACGAGGTGGTGGGCCGGATCGAGGCGTGCGGCGCCGGCGCGCTGCGGTTCGCCGTCGGCGAGCGGGTCGGTGTGGCGTGGCTGGGCCGCACCGACGGCTCGTGCCGATTCTGCCGGAGGGGGGACGAGAACCTGTGCACCGATCCCCGCTTCACCGGCTGGGATCTCGACGGGGGCTACGCCGACGCGGTGCTGGTCGACGAGCGGTTCGCCTACCGGCTCCCGGAGGCGCTGGGCGACGAGCAGGCCGCGCCGCTGCTGTGCGCCGGGATCATCGGCTACCGCGCGCTGCGGTGCGCCGCCGTTCCGCCGGGCGGCCGCCTGGGCATCTATGGCTTCGGGGGCAGCGCCCACCTGACCGCCCAGGTAGCGCTCGCCCAGGGGCTGCGGGTGCACGTGTTCACCCGGGGCGAGCAGAACCGCCGGCTCGCCCGGGAGCTGGGCGCCGACTCGGTGGCCGGGGCGGCCGACCCGGCGCCCGAGCCGCTCGACGGCGCCATCCTGTTCGCCCCGGCCGGTGACCTGGTGCCGGTCGCGCTGAGCGCGCTGGACCGCGGCGCGACGCTGGCCGTCGCCGGCATCTGGCTGTCGGAGATCCCGGCGCTGGACTACGCGGCCGAGCTGTTCGAGGAGCGCCGGCTGCGCAGCGTGACCGCCAACACCCGCCGGGACGGCGAGGAGTTCCTGCTGCTGGCCGGCCGTCTCGGCATCCGGGCCACGACGGCGGCCTACCCCATGGCGCAGGCGCCGGCCGCCCTCGCCGACCTTGCGCACGGCCGCTTCGGCGGGGCCGCCGTGCTCGTCAACTGAACCCGCGCGGATCGAGGAACGTGGAATGGATGTGGACGACGGGGCGGGGCGTGCGGCATGATGGTCTGCGTAGGGGAGTACCCCTCCGCGGAGCGTCGTCAGTACGGCCTGCCATCAGGCCCGGCGCTACCGGCCCGGCGATCGCCGGGCGGGGGAGACCTGCCGACCTTTGTGTTGGAGGCCTCCGCCATGAGTACTGCGTCGTTCGCTCCCACCGGTTCCGTGCCCGCTCCTGCAACGGGCGAGGGGTGGGTCGCGCCCAGCTGGGACCAGGTCGTCCGCGACCACTCCGCCCAGGTGTACCGGCTGGCCTACCGCCTGTCGGGCAACCAGCAGGACGCCGAGGACCTCACGCAGGAGACGTTCGTGCGGGTGTTCCGGTCGCTGGCGGACTTCACGCCCGGCACCTTCGGCGGCTGGCTGCACCGGATCACGACCAACCTGTTCCTCGACATGGTGCGCCGCCGGCAGCGGATCCGGTTCGATGCGCTGCCCGAGGACACCGAGCGGCTGCCGGGCAGCGCGCCCAGCCCCGAGCAGGTCTACGCCGACACCCATCTCGACCCGCAGATCCAGGCCGCGCTCGACGCGCTGTCGCCGGAGTTCCGCGTCGCGGTCGTGCTGTGCGACATCGAGGGCCTGACCTACGAGGAGATCGCG
>DASYGS010000093.1:0-13029 GCA_035999465.1 Blastococcus sp.
CAGCGGTGGGAGCAAGGTCGAGGCCGCCCGCCGGCTGGCGATGTCGCGCGCGACCATCTATCGCAAGATCCGCGAGTACGGGATCTCGGTGACCCCCGAGGTGGCCGCGTCGAGGTGAGCCGGCGGGTGGCGGCGCGATGATGGAGTCGCTCGGTGACGGTTTCCGTCATGTTCTGTCTCCGGACATCTGTCGTGGTGATGTCTCACGACATGTGTCGCACTTCGGTTCAGGCAGCTTGCATCTTGGCGTAGCGCTTGGCCGGGTCGAGGGTTAGCTGGCCGATCAGGTCGCCGTTGAGGTCGTGAAAGCTCACCTGGTTGCCGTTGACCAGGGCGGTGACCTGCGTGCCGCCATAGCGGGAGCCGATCCGGATCAGGTGGGGGCCGAGGGTGACGGTGCCGTGCGGGATGACGGTGAGTCGGTGCACGGTGGCGTCGGTCTGGAGCGGTAGCTGATCGGGTCCGCCGTGCGCTGGGGCGTTCTGCCAGGCGCGCCGGGGGGCGGTGCCGACGGCGGAGTGCCGCCGGCGGTCGTTGTAGTGGGCGCGGACGGTGTCCAGGCGGGTCTGCAGCTCCGGGATCGTGGCGGCTGGTTCGGGGAAGAAGTGGGCCAGCAGCTTGTCGGCGGTCTGGTGCAGCCGTTCGCATTTGCCCAGCGTCTGCGGGTGATAGGGGCTGGAGTGGATGAGTCGGGCGCCGGTGGCGGCGACCGCGGCGGCGAACCGGCCGGGGCGGGTCAGGTTCTTATCCCGGGCACCGCCGGTGAACGCGCGACCGTTGTCGGCCAGCACCAGCCCGGGCGCGCCGAATTCGGTGATCGCGCTGGTCAGGGCGGCGATCGCGGCCGCAGCGGTCTCTCCGGAAGCGACGTGGGAGGCGACCCAGACCCGGGAGCAGTCGTCGATCATGTCGATCGCGACCACGACGGTGCCGTCGGCGAGGGTGTGTTCGGTGCCGTCGATCTGGAAGCAATCCCGCGGACGGGCGTAGGAGAACCGGCGCCAGGAGGACTTCGGTCGCTTCCGGGGATTGCTGTTCAGCAGGCCGGCGCGGGCCAGCACCCGATTGATCGTCGCGCGCGCCGGCACCGCAGTCCCGGCCGGCCAGGTCGACCCGGTCGATTCCTCGAGCAGTTCGGCGTGGATGTTGTCCGCGCCGTTGTCGGGCTTGAGCTTCTCCCGCAGCGCCACGATCCGCTCGACGAGCCACTCCCCGGTCGACGTCGGCGAGCGCTGCGGCCGCCGGGAGCGCTCACTCCACGCGCCCTCGGCGGCCACTCGCGCCCGATGCCGGTAGAACGTGCGCTCGTTGACGCCGTTGACCCGGCACCACTCGGCCACGTTCTCGATCGGCACGCCGACCTGCAACGTTGCATCCATCAGTCGCATGACTGCCGCTCGCTTCCCCACGCCACCTCATCGGCGGCGTGATGATCAAGCGACAGATGTCATGAGACTTCAGTCCTGACAGATGTCCTGAGACTGGACATGACGGTTTCCGTCACCGAGCGACTCCAGTCAGCCGAGGACGAAGTTGATCAGCCGGCCCGGGACGGCGACGACGCGGCGCACGGTCGCCCCGTCCAGGTAGCCGGCGACCTTCTCGTCGGCGCGCGCGGCGGCCTCGAGCGTGGCGGCGTCGGCGTCGGCGGGCACCGAGACCTGCGACCGCACCTTCCCGTTCACCTGCACCGGGATCTGCACCGTGTCCTCGACCAGCCACCGCTCGTCGGCGACCGGGAACGGGTGCCAGGCCAGCGACGAGTCGTGCCCGAGCCGCGACCACATCTCCTCGGCCACGTGCGGGGCCAGCGGCGCGACCAGCAGCACCAGCGGCTCGGCCACCGAGCGCGGCACCGGCGACCCGGCGCCGAACGCGGACGTCAGGTGGTTGGTCAGCTCGGTGATCCGGGCGATCGCGATGTTGAACCGCAGCGTGGTCAGCCCGTCGCGGACACCGGCGATGGTGCGGTGCAGCGCGCGCAGCGTCTCCTCGTCGGGCTCGACGTCGTCAGCGGCCCGCACCGCGCCGGACTCCTCGTCGACGACGACCCGCCAGATCCGCTGCAGCAGCCGCTGCGACCCGACGACGGCCTTGGTCTCCCACGGCCGCGACTGCTCCAGCGGGCCGGTCGACATCTCGTACACCCGGAACGTGTCGGCCCCGTAGGCCCCGATCATCTCGTCGGGCGTGACCATGTTCTTCAGGCTCTTGCCGATCTTCCCGTACTCGCGGTTGACCGGCTTGCCCTCGTGGAAGAACTGGCCGTCCCGCTCCACGACCTCGGCGGCCGGCACGTAGAAGCCGCGCTCGTCGGTGTAGGCGTAGGCGGAGATGTAGCCCTGGTTGACCAGGCGGCGGAAGGGCTCCTCGCTGGAGACGTGGCCCAGGTCGAAGAGCACCTTGTGCCAGAAGCGGGCGTAGAGCAGGTGCAGCACGGCGTGCTCGACGCCGCCCACGTAGAGGTCGACGCCGCCCGTGTCGCCCGGTTCGCGCGGGCCCATCCAGTAGCGCTCCAGCTCCGGGTCGACGAAGCGCTCGCCGTCGCCGGGGTCCAGGTAGCGCAGGTAGTACCAGCACGACCCGGCCCAGTTGGGCATCGTGTTGGTCTCGCGGCGGTAGGTGCGCGGGCCGTCGCCGAGGTCCAGCTCGACCGTCGTCCACTCCGTGGCGCGCGACAGCGGCGGCTCGGGGGCGGAGTCGGCGTCGTCGTCGGAGAACGTCTTCGGCGAGTAGTCGTCGACCTCCGGCAGCAGCACCGGCAGCAGCGACTGCGGGACGGCGACCGGCAGGTCGTTCTCGTCGTAGACGATCGGGAACGGCTCGCCCCAGTAGCGCTGCCGGCTGAACAGCCAGTCGCGCAGCTTGTAGGTGGTGGTCGGCTCGCCGTGACCGTGCAGGACGAGCCACTCGGTGACGGCGGCGATCGCCTCGGCCTTGTCCAGGCCGTCCAGCGAGATCTCGTCGTTGGCCGAGTTGATCATCGGGCCGGTGCCGGTGTACGCGCCGCCGTCGAAGTCGGCCGGCGGCTGCACCGTGCGGACGACGGGCAGCCCGAAGGCCTCGGCGAACTCCCAGTCGCGGGTGTCCTCGCCGGGGACGGCCATGATCGCGCCGGTGCCGTAGCCGGTCAGCACGTAGTCGGCGATGAACACCGGCAGCTCGCGACCGTTGACCGGGTTGGTGGCGGTGACGCCGAGCCAGACGCCGGTCTTCTCGCGGCCGGCGTCCTGGCGGTCCAGCTCGGAGCGGCGGGACGCCTGCCGCTGGTAGGCGGTGACGGCCTCGGCCGGCGTCGCCGCTCCCCCGGTCCAGCGGGGGTCGGTGCCGTCGGGCCACGCCGCGGCGGTCAGGGACGAGACCAGCGGGTGCTCGGGGGCCAGCACCATGTACGTGGCGCCGAACAGGGTGTCCGGCCGGGTGGTGAAGACCTCGACGGTGTGGGCGCGGTCAGATCCCGTGGCTTCGCCCCCACCCACCCCGAAGCCGATCCGCGCGCCCGTCGAGCGGCCGATCCAGTTGCGCTGCATCAGCTTCAGCGACTCCGACCAGTCCAGCCGGTCCAGGTCGTCGAGCAGCCGGTCGGCGTAGGCGGTGATCCGCATCATCCACTGGGTGAGCGGGCGCCGGAACACGGGGAAGTTGCCGCGCTCGGAACGGCCGTCGGCGGTGACCTCCTCGTTGGAGAGCACGGTGCCCAGACCGGGGCACCAGTTGACCGGCGCCTGGTGCAGGTAGGCCAGCCGGTGTGCATCGACGACCACCCGGCGGCCGACGTCGTCCAGCTCGGCCCACGGCCGGCCCAGCGGGTTGGTGCCCGGGGCCGGCTCCCGCGTGCCGGCGTCCAGCTCGGCGACCAGTTCCTCGATCGGGCGGGCCTTGCCCAGGCGCTCGTCGAACCACGACCCGAAGATCTGCAGGAAGATCCACTGCGTCCACTTGTAGTACTCGGGGTCGATCGTGGCGAAGGTGCGGCGCTCGTCGTGGTCGACACCCAGCCGCCGCAGCTGCGCCTTGATGGCGGCGATGTTGGCCTCGGTGGTGATCCGCGGGTGCTGCCCGGTCTGGACGGCGAACTGCTCCGCGGGCAGGCCGAAGGCGTCGTAGCCCATCGGGTGCAGCACGTTGTCGCCGTCCATCCGGTGGAACCGGCTGGTGACGTCGGTGCCCAGGTAGCCCAGCGGGTGGCCGACGTGCAGCCCGGCGCCCGAGGGGTACGGGAACATGTCCATCACGAAGTACTTGGGGCGGCCGGCGACGCGGTCGAAGCCCTCGCTGAGCCGGCCGACCGGGTTGGGCGTGTGGAAGGTGCCCTCGGCCTCCCAGCGGTCCTGCCAGGCGAGCTCGATCTTCTGGGCCAGCGCAGGGGTGTAGCGGTGCGGCGGCACGCCGTCGCCGGTGGGGCTGCTGCTGGACTGGCTGGCCGTGTCGGTCATCGTCGGTGCTCCCGGGTGCTCGTGCCGGCGGCGGACATCAAAAAACCCCTCACGCAGGAGGGGTCGCCGTGCTGTCTGAACAGGTCAGATCAGCACGGCCGGCAAAGCAGGAGCCGCTCGGTCACGACCCCGAGCCTACCGCGACGGCGGACGCGTCACCCGCGGGTATCGCCGGCACGTGCCCGGCGTCACTCACCCGGAGGGGGCGGGAGACGCGCCGCTCGAGTCGAGGCACGGTCCCGGGCGGCCGAAGACCTGAGAGTGACACGTGATCAGCAGGTCGGCCCCCGGCTCCGCATGCCGTCGTCCCGCATCCTGGTGGTCCTGGCGATCGGTGCCGTCGCCCTGTTCGCGACCGGGGTCGGGCCGCGGCCCGCCGGCCTGGCGTGGGACCGGTTCTACGACGTCGTCCTCTACAACTGCGCCTACCTGCCGGCCGCCGCGGCGTGCTGGATGGCCGGCACCCGGGTGCGGTCCGAGCGGACCGCCTGGCGCGCCCTCGCCGTCGCCCTCCTGATCAGCGCGGGCTGCAACGCGACCCGCACGCTCGCCGCCGGGATCACGGGCAGCAGCACGTCCTCGATCCCCGCGATCGACGTCCTCTCGCTCGTGGCCTACGTGCTGCTCTACGTGACGATGGTCGGGCTGATCCGGGCCCGGGTCGCGCGGTTCCACCCCAGCATGTGGCTCGACGGCGTGATCGGCGCCCTGGGGACGACGGCCGTCGGCGTCGCCTTCCTCCTCGGGCCCTACCTCTCCCCCGCCCGCGGTCAGGAGCCCCTCCCGCTGATGGAGCTGGCCTGGCCGGCCACCGACGTGCTGCTGCTGGCCCTGCTCGTCGCGGTGGGCTCGATCCTCGGCGTCCGGCTCGACCGCACGCTGCTCACGGTCACCGCCGCCCTCTGCTGCATCTTCGCCGGCGACGTGATCCTCTTCGTCCGGTCCACCGCCGGCACCTACGTCGACGGTGGTCCCTGCGACCTGACGTGGCTGACCGGCATCTGCCTGGCGGCCCTGGCCGCGCACCGCGCCCGCCGGCCGGTGCCGATCACCGCCGAGGAGCAGGAGAGCCGGACGCGCACCGGCTGGCGGCTGCTCGCGCTGCCGCTGGCCTGCAACGTCGCCAGCGTCGTCGTCCTCGCCTTCGGGTGGGGCGACCAGCTGCCCCGGGTCGCCGCCTGGCTCGCGATCGGCTGCGTGCTGGCCGCCCTCGCCCGCACCGCGGTGACGCTGCGCGAGGTGCGCTCCTTCCACGAGGTCACGCAGCAGGCGCGCACCGACGAGCTGACCGGGCTGGCCAACCGGCGGGCGCTGCTCGACCAGGCCGGTCGCGTGGTGGCCGCGGCCTCGGCCCGCCGGCCCGCGGCCCTGCTGCTGCTCGACCTCGACGGCTTCAAGGAGGTCAACGACAGCCTCGGCCACCACGCCGGTGACCGGCTGCTCGCCCAGATCGGCCCACGGCTGATGCCCGGGCTCCGCCCCGGCGACCTGCTGGCCCGGCTCGGCGGCGACGAGTTCGCCGTCCTGCTGCCGGACACGGGGCTCGACCAGGCACAGGACCTGGCCGAGCGACTGCGCAGGCTGATCCTCGCGCCGTTCACGGTCGAGGGCATCCGGCTGCACGTGGGGGTGAGCATCGGGGTCGCCACCGCACCCGTGCCGGCCGCCACCGTCGAGGAGCTGCTGCGCTGCGCCGACGTCGCGATGTACACGGCCAAGAACGGGCGGGAGGGCGTGCACGTCTACGTGCCCGATCCGAACGGCGGCACCGGCGACCGGCTGCGCACCATGGAGGAGCTGCGCACGGCGCTCGGCAACGACGAGCTCGTGGTCCACCTGCAGCCGCAGGTCCGGCTGACCGACGGCCGGGTCGTCGGCGTCGAGGCGCTCGTCCGGTGGAACCACCCCGCCCGCGGTCTACTCTCCCCCGCCCAGTTGCTGCCGGCCGCCGAGCAGGCCGGCCTGCTCCGGCCGCTGACCGATCGGGTGCTGGAGCTCGCGCTCGCCGCCGTGGCCCGCTGGTGGCAGCTGCGGCGCGTGCCGATCTCGGTCAACCTCTCGGCCGCCAACGTCAACGACCTCGACCTCCCGAGCAAGGTCGCCGCGGCGCTGGCCCGGCACGGCGTGCCGGCGGCGGCGCTGACCCTGGAGCTGGTCGAGGACACCCTCATGGCCGACCCCGAGCGCGGACGGCAGGTTCTGGGCGAGCTGCGCCGGCTCGGCATCCGGACGTCGATCGACGACTACGGCACCGGCTACAGCTCGCTGGCCTACCTGCGGCACCTGCCCGCCGACGAGCTCAAGCTCGACCGGAGCTTGACGGCTGAGGTCGACACCGATCCGCGGGCCGCCGCGATCGTCCGGCACACCGTTGCGCTGGCGCACGACCTCGGCCTTCGGCTGGTCGTGGAGGGCGTGGAGGAGGCCGCCACGGGAGCCGTCCTGGCCCAGCTGGGCTGCGACGTCGCCCAGGGCTACGCGATCGCCCGCCCGATGCCGGTCGACGACTTCCTGCCGTGGCTGGAGGCACCGCCGCCGTCCCTTATCGAGCAGGCCGGCCGGCGGGCCCCGATCCGCGGCTGATCCCTCAGCGCAGCTGGGGAACGACCTCGCTCGCGACCAGGTCGAGGTGGTCGAGGTCGGCGAGGTCGAGCACCTGCAGGTAGACGCGCTCCGCGCCCGACTCGGCGAAGCGCCCGAGCGTGTCGACTGCCTCGGCCGGACTGCCCGCGACGCCGTGTGCGCGCAGCTCGTCGACGTCCCGGCCGATGGCCGCGGCACGGCGGGCGACCTCCGCCTCGTCCCCGCCGACGCACAGCACCAGCGCCGAGCTGTAGACCATGGACGACGGGTCGCGGCCGGCCTCCTGGCAGGCCTCGCGCACCCCGGCGAACAGGCGGGCGTTGTCGTCGGCGGAGGCGAACGGCACATTGAACTCGGCGGCGTACTGCGCGGCCAGGCGCGGCGTGCGCTTCTTCCCCCGCCCGCCGATCAGGACCGGGATCCCGCCGTCCTGCACCGGCTTGGGCAGTGCCGGGGACTTGACGAGCTCGTAGTGCGTGCCGTCGAAGGTGAACGTCTCGCCCGCCGGGGTGCCCCAGAGGCCGGTGATGATCGCGAGCTGCTCCTCGAAGCGGTCGAAGCGCTCCCCCAGCGCCGGGAAGGGGATGCCGTACGCGGCGTGCTCGCCCTCGAACCAGCCGGAGCCGATGCCGAGCTCCACGCGACCGCCGCTCATCTGGTCGACCTGGGCCACCGAGATCGCCAGCGGCCCAGGCAGCCGGAACGTGGCCGCGGTCATCAGGGTGCCGAGCCGGATCCGGCTGGTCTCCCGGGCGAGCCCGGCGAGGGTGAGCCAGGCGTCGGTGGGCCCGGGCAGGCCGTCGCCGCCCATCGTCAGGTAGTGGTCGGACCGGAAGAAGGCGTCGAAGCCGGTCTCCTCGGTGCGCCGGGCGACGGCGAGCAGATCGTCGTACGTGGCGCCCATCTGGGGCTCGGTGAAGATCCGGAACTGCATTCCCTGACGCTAACCACCCGCGCGCCCGCGCGCCCCTCCGGACCGGGACCGGGACGGCCTCGGGGTGTGCGCACCGCCCGGACCGGGCAGGATGATCGTCGAGACGATCAACTCGGAGGTGCAGCTCGTGTTCCGGAAGAAGACGCGCGGTCAGGTCATCGGCGCCGAGCTCCAGGAGGGCTTCGCCCACATCGGGGTGGCGGCCTCCGAGGCCGGCCGCCTCGCGGCGGAGCAACTCGGACCCCGGGTCGCGGCCGCCCGCGACGCCGCCGGCCCCACGCTCGACGCCGCCCAGAAGAAGGCCCAGAAGGCGGTCGCCCCCAAGGTCGCCGCCGCCGTCGCCGCCACCGCCCCCGCGGTCGCGTCGGCCCGTGAGCAGATCGGCCCGCGGGTGGAGGCGGCGCGGGACACCCTCGGCCCCCGTATCGAGGCGGTCCGCGACGCGCTCGCGCCCCGCATCGACGCGGCCCGCGAGGCCGCGGCCCCCCGCGTCGCGTCGGCGGTGAGCGCCGCCCAGGATGCCGCGGTACGGGCCGCGGCCGACCTGGGCCCGCGGGCGGCCGCGGCACAGAAGTCGGCGCAGAAGACCCTCAAGAGCGACGTCGTCCCCCGGCTGGAAGCCGCGCAGGCGGCCGCCGTCGCGTACGCCGTCCCCCGGGTCGCGGCGGCGCGTGAGGTCGTGACGCCGGCGCTCGAGAGCGCCCGCGAGACCCTCGCGGCGGGCGTGGACAGCGCGCTGAGCGAGTTCGAGGCGCGGCGCGCCGAGCTGGCCGCCACGGCCGAGAAGTCCAGCCGGAAGGTGCGCAAGTCGGCGAAGAAGGCGCGCAAGACCGCCGGCAAGAAGCGCAAGAAGTTCGAGAAGAAGGCGTCGGCGACCTCCACCCAGGTCAAGCGCGCCGTGGGCAAGGAGCGCAAGCCGCGGCGCTGGCCCTGGCTCGTCGTCGTCATCGGCATCGGGGCCGGCGTGAGCGTGGTGCTACGACGCAGGAACACGGACTGGACCCCCGCGCCCGCCGGTGACGGCCCCGTTCCCAGCTACCGGGAGGACCCCGTGCCCAGCACCCCTGACAGGACCGTCTCCACCGCGGGTGCCGCCGCCGGCGACGCCACTCCGCCCGACACCGACCTGGGCGAGCAGACCGCGCAGCTCGCCGAGGGCGACGAGAACACCGGTGACGCCGGTCAGGCGCCGGGCACCGGCGGCGACAAGGCCTGAGTGCCCACCCGTCCGGACGACGCCCCCGCTGCAGCTGCAGCGGGGGCGTCGTCGGTCAGGGGTACCGTGCAGGTCATGAGTGAGACGGCGGCCCCGACCCCCTCCTCGGACACCCGCATCGAGCCCGCCGGCCGCAAGCTCCTCCGCCTGGAGGTCCGCAACAGCCAGGTGCCGATCGAGCGCAAGCCCGACTGGATCAAGACCCGGCTCAAGACCGGCCCGGAGTACACCGAGCTGAAGTCGCTGGTCCGCCGCGAGGGGCTGCACACGGTCTGCGAAGAGGCCGGCTGCCCCAACATCTACGAGTGCTGGGAGGACCGCGAGGCCACCTTCCTCATCGGTGGCGACCAGTGCACGCGGCGCTGCGACTTCTGCCAGATCGACACCGGCAAGCCGGCCGACTTCGACGCCGACGAGCCGCGCCGGGTGGGCGAGAGCGTCGCCACGATGGGCCTGAAGTACGCCACGGTCACCGGCGTCGCCCGTGACGACCTGCCCGACGGCGGCGCGTGGCTGTACGCCGAGACGGTGCGCCAGATCCACGCCCAGCTGCCCGGCTGCGGCGTGGAGCTGCTGATCCCCGATTTCAACGCCGACCCCGAGCAGCTCGCCGAGGTCTTCTCCTCGCGGCCCGAGGTGCTCGCGCACAACGTCGAGACGGTGCCCCGCATCTTCAAGCGCATCCGCCCCGGGTTCCGGTTCGAGCGGTCCCTGTCGGTGATCACCGCGGCCCGCGAGGCCGGGCTGGTCACCAAGTCCAACCTGATCCTGGGCATGGGCGAGGAGCCGCACGAGGTGGTCGAGGCGATGCAGGCGCTGCACGACGCCGGCTGCGATCTGCTGACGATCACGCAGTACCTGCGCCCCTCGCCTCGGCACCACCCCGTCGTCCGCTGGGTGAAGCCCGACGAGTTCGTCGGCTTCCAGTCCGAGGCGGAGCGGATCGGCTTCCCGGGCGTGCTCGCCGGCCCGCTGGTGCGCAGCTCCTACCGCGCCGGGCGCCTCTACCAGCAGGCTGTCGCGGCGCGCGGACTCACCCGCACGAGCTGACCTGCACGCCCGTTCCAGCCGGGCGCGACGGTTTCCTGGTGCCGCCCACCTATCCTGGGCGGCATGGCACGCAGCAAGCCCACAGACGCGACCGCTCCGAGCAGCAAGGCTCCGAGCGGTAAGGCCGCGAAGCAGGACAAGAAGGGTCAGCCCAAGGTCGGCCGCATCAAGCGGTTCACCAACCAGGCCGGGATGATCAAGCAGGCCTACTCGCTGACGCGGAAGAACGACCCCAAGCTCCCGTGGATCATGCTCATCGCCTTCGTGGCGGTGGTCGCGGTCGTCGAGGTCGTCGCCATCATTCTCGGCTCGCCCTGGCTGTTCCTGCCGGTCGCGATCCTGCTCGGGCTGCTCGCCGCCCTGATCATCTTCGGCCGTCGCGCGCAGGGTTCGGCCTACCGCCAGGTCGAGGGACAGCCGGGCGCTGCCGCGTGGGTGCTCGAGGGCATGCGCGGTGACTGGCGGGTGACCTCGGGTGTCGCCGGCACCGCCCAGCTCGACGCCGTGCACCGCGTGCTCGGCCGCCCCGGCATCGTGCTGGTGGCCGAGGGAGCGCCCAGCCGCGTGCGCGGCCTGCTGGCGCAGGAGAAGAAGAAGGTCGCCCGGGTCGTCGGTGACACCCCGATCTACGACTTCGTCGTCGGTGACGACGAGGGCCAGGTGCCGCTGCGCAAGCTGAGCAACCATGTGATGAAGCTGCCCCGCAACCTCACCGCGGCCGAGGTCAACTCGCTCGGGCGCCGGATGAGCGCCCTGGGCGGCGCCCGCATGCCGGTGCCCGGCGGCCCGCTGCCCGGCGGCAAGCAGATGTCGGTGAGCCAGCGCCAGGTGCGGCGGAGGTAGGACCGGACGGGGTCGGCGTCCGGCTCACCAGCTGTCTGCCGCAACCTTGTGCTCTGCCCACAGTCGTGGGCAGAGCACGGAGAAGCGGGACGTCGGGGCCGAGGCCGGGGTGCCCGCTCCTCGGTCTCGCTGCCGCTGGCAGGTGTCGGTCAGCGGGACGTGCGGCGCCGAGAGTCCTCCCGGGTCACCGGTCGCGGACGACGGCGGTGTCGGTCAGCCGGTCGTGCAGTCCGCGGCCGTCGGCGTCCACGAGCAGGGCCGGCACCAGCAGCAGGAGCAGCGCCGTGCGGACGACGGCGCGCCAGACCGCCAGCCGCTGACCCTGGCGTGGGTGCGCCAGCCGCAGGCCGAGCAGCCGCATCCCCGGGGTCTGCCCGAAGGCCAGCAGCGTGAGCACCGTCATGACGCCGAACACCAGCAGGCTCCAGTTGCCCGGCAGCCGTGGGGCGGTGACCAGGGCGGCGACCAGGGCCGAGGCCAGCGCGTCGACGACGAAGGCGGCCGCGCGGGTGCCGAAGGGCGCCAGGGAGCCCGGGCCCTCGGCCGGCAGCCCCAGGGAGGCGCCGCGGACGCGCTCCTGAGAGGGTTGGTGTGCATCCCTGACCATGCACGCCAGCGTAGAACCAGCCCAGAGCACGCCCCGAGGTGCTGAGGAGAGGCACTTCCCGGCGATCCGCCGGGGTGTTGTTACCGCTCCGAAACACTTGGGACACCCCGGGGCAACTCCCCCCTCGTAGCTTGCCGGTTGGCAATCCGCCCACTTCCGGAGGATCGATGTTCACCAGTCCCGACGAGGTCGCCGCCTTCATCCGCGACAACGACGTCGAATACGTCGACGTCCGCTTCTGCGACCTGCCCGGCGTCATGCAGCACTTCACCATCCCGGCGTCGACTTTCGGCGAGGACACCTTCAGCGAGGGCCTGGGCTTCGACGGCTCGTCGATCCGCGGGTTCCAGGCGATCAACGAGTCGGACATGCTCCTGCTGCCCGACGCCAACAGCGCCTTCCTCGACCCGTTCCGCACGCACAAGACGCTCAACGTCAACTTCTTCATCCACGACCCGATCACGCGCGAGGCCTACAGCCGTGACCCGCGGAACGTGGCGAAGAAGGCCGAGGCGTACCTGGCCAGCAGCGGCATCGCCGACACGGCCTACTTCGGCCCCGAGGCCGAGTTCTACATCTTCGACTCGATCCGCCACTCGACCGGCATCAACGAGTCCTACTACCACGTCGACTCGATCGAGGGTGCCTGGAACTCGGGCGCGCTCACCGGCGAGAACGGCGGCCCCAACCTCGGGTACAAGACCCGGGCCAAGGGCGGCTACTTCCCGGTCGAGCCCTACGACCACTACAGCGACCTGCGCTCGACGATGATGACCAACCTGACCAACGCCGGCCTGGAGCTCGAGCGTGGCCACCACGAGGTGGGCACCGGCGGTCAGGCCGAGATCAACTACAAGTTCGACACGCTGCTGCGGTCGGCCGACAGCCTGATGCTGTTCAAGTACATCATCAAGAACACCGCCTGGGCGGCCGGCAAGACGGCGACGTTCATGCCCAAGCCGCTGTTCGGCGACAACGGCTCGGGCATGCACTGCCACCAGAGCCTCTGGAAGGACGGCGAGCCGCTCTTCCACGCCGAGACCGGCTACGCGGGCCTGTCCGACACCGCCCGCCACTACATCGGCGGCCTGCTCTCGCACGCGCCGTCCCTGCTGGCCTTCACCAACCCGACGGTGAACAGCTACCACCGCCTGGTGCCCGGCTACGAGGCCCCCATCAACCTCGTCTACTCGGCCCGCAACCGCTCGGCCTGCTGCCGCATCCCGATCTCCGGCGACAGCCCCAAGGCCAAGCGCATCGAGTTCCGCGTGCCCGACCCGTCGGCCAACCCCTACCTCGCCTTCTCGGCGATGCTGATGGCCGGCCTCGACGGCATCAAGAACAAGATCGAGCCGCCGGC
>DASYGS010000098.1:0-50436 GCA_035999465.1 Blastococcus sp.
CGGTGACCGACGCGAGGTCGTGGAAGCAGTGGTCGCCCTCGACCTCCTCGGCGTTCGGGTTGATCGCGAACACGGTGTAGCCACGGTCGCGCAGCCGCTTGTAGACGACGTTGGCGCCGTGGTCCTTCGGTGACCGCGACACCCCGGTGACCGCGATCCGCTTGTGGTCGAGGAACTCCGCTGCTGCCTGCTTGACGGGGATCACGGGCTGACTCCTCAGGGCCTCGGCGACTGACGGGGCCGAGCCTCACCGGGCGCGCGAGGACGGCACCATCGGCCTTCGGCCCGGATCGACCGTCCGTTGGTCCCCGGCGGTCGGCCGCACGACCTGTGGTTCCCGGAACGTTGGGCTCTGCCCACCACGGTGGGCAGAGCACAACGATCCGCGAACCACAGGTCGTGCGGCGGGGCGGGGACCAACGGACGGATGATCCCGGGCCGAAGGCCGATGGTGTCGACCCCGCGCACCCGGTGAGGCTCGGGCCGTCCATCGCCGAGGCACCCCAGGAGTCAGCCGTGATCCCCGTCAAGCAGGCAGCAGCGGACTTCCTCGACCACAAGCGCATCGCCGTCACGGGGGTGTCGCGGTCACCGAAGGACCACGGCGCCAACGTCGTCTACAAGCGGCTGCGCGACCGTGGCTACACCGTGTTCGCGATCAACCCCAACGCCGAGGAGGTCGAGGGCGACCACTGCTACCACGACCTCGCCTCGATCACCGGGGGAGTGGAGGGCGTCGTCATCGGCACGAGCCCGACGAACGCCGAGGCGACCATGAAGGAGTGCGTGGACCTCGGGATCAACCGCGTCTGGATGCACCGCGGCCCCGGGCCGGGCAGCGTCTCCGAGGAGGCGACCCGTTACGGCCGCGAGCACGGTGTCACGGTCATCGACGGTGGCTGCCCGTGCATGTTCAACCCGACGGCCGACACCGGTCACAAGGTCATGCACATGCTCGGCGTCGGCCACATGCCCAAGAAGGTCTGACGAGGGGCCGGGCACCTGGGCAGCGGCCGGGTGGTGCCGACGCTGCCCGGCGGCGAGTCCTGCGGTGTCTCAGGAAGCCGCGGGCTGGGGAACCTGGGCCGCAGCCAGTCCCGCTACCAGGACGACGGCGACGAGCATCAACTGCAGCGCCGCGAGGCCCAGGCCGCTCCACATGCCCAGTTCCGCCCACGTCAGCTCGCGCTGATGGTGGGCGTGTGTGCCGAGGGCTGACGGCCAGGGTGACAGCACCAGCAGGTGCACGGCGAGCATGACGGCGTACATCACCCCGGTGGTCGCCCACACCCGGCGGGTGGGCGACCACCAGAGGCCCCGGACGCACGGGACGCAGGCGGCGGCCATGCCGAGGAGCAGCGCCCGGGCAGGCAGCGTGCCGTGACCCGGGGCGAGCGCCGTGACCATGTGCAGGGCCACGCAGACGCCGCCGAGGGTGGCTCCGGCTTGGGCGAGCAACCACCGTCCCATCCGGTCCTCAGCTTCTGGTCGCCGGGTTCGCCGGACTCGCCATTACCGCTGTTCCGGCCGGTCGGCACCGGCCAGGGGCGTCACCGGCGCCTCGTCCACGGCCCCGGTCGGGTCCCCAGCCCGGCCCGAGGTGCGCTGCGGGGGAGGTGCCTCGCCGTCCTGGGGGAGATGCTGGTGGTGACCGAGGTGGTCGGTCACCGTGCCCGGGAGGACCGGCTCCTCCTCGTACGAGCCGGCCTCCTCGACCAGCTGTGGCTTGCGGACACGCATGAAGACGTAACCGGCCAGGCCCACCACGAGCAGGCCGAGGAAGATCCACGGGAACAGGTTGTACGGGTAAGCGGGAATCGGGACGACGTTCTTGTAGAACACGTACAGCAGCGCGACCGCGACCACGACCGCGAGCGCCGTCGACAGCGGATTGCCCTCTCCGCGACGCCGGAGGAAGACCGGCAGGGACAACGCCATGAGCAGGTACGCGAGCATGTAGCCGAACGTGCCGATGGTGCCCGTGTAGGCGTACACGTTCAACGGGGTCACCCCGGCAGCCACCATGATCACCGGTACCAGCCCGATGACCGGCGCGCCGATGGCGATCGCCACGTAGGGGGTCCGGTGCTTGGGATGGGCCCGCCCCAGCATCCTCGGCAGCATGTCCTCCTCGCCCATGGTGTACGTCACCCGTGAGGCGGCGTTGATGCTGGCGATCGCGACGGCGAAGAAGGATGCAGCGACCCCGACGTCGACGACGACCGCGAAGTCGCCGAGTCCGCTGTTCTTGGCCAGATCGCTGATGGGCGCCCCGCTGCCCGAGAGGGCCTCGGGGGAGCCGAAGCCGAGGACCGAGGTGGCGCAGGCGAAGACGTAGAGGATCCCGACGAGCACGGCGCTGCCCAGGACGGCCCGGGGGATGGCGCGGTGTGGGTTCCGCGCCTCGGCGCCGAGGCTGGCCGCGCTCTCGAAACCGACGAAGCCGAGCACCGCCAGGACGATGCCGAAGGTGACGCCGTTGAACGACGCCCCGTGCAGCTTCAGCTGCGCGGAGCCACCGCCCAGTCCGTGGCGGGCCAGCACGCCGATCAGCACGACCAGGACGGCGGTCACCGAGATGACCTCCAGAACGAGGCCCAGGCGGGTGGACAGCTTGATGCCGGCGAAGGCGAAGGCGCCGGCGGCTGCCGCGGCGATGAGCAGGATGATCGTGGTGGCCAGCGTGCTGGAGGCCGGAATGCCGACGGTCGTCAGGAAGCTGCCGAAGTACAGGCCGGTGCCGACGACGCCGATCATCGCGATGAAGCTGTAGCCGATCACCAGGCCCCATCCGGCCAGGAACGCGCCGGTGGGACCGAGGCCGCGCGCGACATAGCTGTACAGCGAGCCCGACGAGGCGAAGCGTCGCCCGAACTGGGCCACGACGAGGCCGATGAGGACGACCACCACCATCGCGGCCAGATACGACAGCCACGCCCCGTTGCCGGCCGAGAGCACGATGAGTGCCGGGCCGGTGGCCATGACGGCGCTGGGCGCGATGCCGGCCACCGACTGCGCCATGACCTCGAGCTGGCTCATCGAGTCGTGGGCCAGCCCCCGGTCCGAGTGCATCTCGTGCGGCTCCACGGCCTCCGTACTCACTCGGTCACCGCCCCGGCGCCGTGTCCGTCGCCGTGTCCGTCGGCGTGCGCGGCATGGTCATGACCGTCGTGCCCGTTGCCGGTGTGGCACGCAGGGGTCGACCGGGGCATGTCCAGGGCGGGACTGCCGTCGAAGAACCCGACCGGCTTGAGCATGAACCCGGCATACGTGACCGGCATGACCGGCCAGTCCTCCGGGCGGACCACGTGGTGGGCCCCGAACGAGTACCAGACGACGAGGTCCTCGTTCTCCAGCGGTCGATCGGCCTTCTGGTACTCCACCAGCCCGCCGGGGGAGCCGTGCTGGTTCGGGTAGTCGCCCGCGGCGAACATCTCGCGCGGTTCGTAGGCCGTCACCCACAGGTGCTTGTAGGCGAACTGGGCCCGGGCGAAGGCCTGCGAGCCCTCCTGCTGCAGCGGCAACACGTTGTCGCCGGGCATCAGCTTGTAGCAGGTGGGCTGGCCGAGCTCGTTGATCCGGTTCGGGTTGACGATGTACCAGGTGCGGGCGACGAACGGGTCGATCAGCCGTTGCGCCTCGCTCTCGCGCGCCAGCAGGGTCTTCTTCGTGACCCAGGCGTTGCCGTACGGGTTGTCGGGCCCGGCCGGCAGGGCAGCGGCGTCGACCTCGTAGACGGAGTTCCGCTCCCCGTCGACCTGCATGTCCAGGCGGACGTTGAAGAAGTGCTGGTGGTGCGGGCCGTAGAGGCCGGGCGCGACGACGACGCCGTGCTTCGGCTCCTCGCCGTCGGCCAGCGCCCCGGTCGAGATGATGCCGGTGAGCTTGACCTCGTACTGGATGGTGCCGTCGGTGTAGAGGTACCAGAAGAAGCCGTACTCGTAGTTGCCGACGGTGGCGAAGCAGGAGACCACCAGGCGCCGGGAGCGGCGGACCTCGACCTTCTCGGTGCGGAAGTCGGTGTGCTTCCAGCCGACCCCGTAGTCCTCCTCGTGCATGCAGATGGCGTTCGGGATGGTGACCGGCTGGCCGTCCTGGTCGTTGGCCGTGGCGTCGAAGTAGTGGATCTCGCCCAGGCAGTCGCAGCCCAGCTCCAGCGGGTTGAGGAGCAGACCCACGCCGTACTCGCCCTCGTCGAAGACGTTCTTGATCCGGTGGGTCGGTGCCGGGTCGCCGTAGGGGATGTACATCTCCGACAGCGACGCCCGGTAGATGACAGGCCGCAGCGTGCCCCGGTCCTCGTAGCCGATCTGGTGCAGCACCAGCCCCTCCCGGGGGCTGTAGCCGACCCGCAGCCGCCACTTCTGCCAGCTGACGGCGTGACCGTCGACGGTGAAGCTGGGCCCCTCGGGCTGGGTGATCTCGATCGGCCGGACGTCGTCGCGCAGGTGGGTGTGCGCCGGGCGGTTGTCGCCGTCGACCATCAGTTCCGGCATGTAGTTGCCGGCCTTCTCCGGCAGCGGGACGACGCCGTGGTCGCGGACGTCGATGACCTCCATCAGGTCGAGGTCGACCAGGACGATCAGGCCCTCGACGGGGCGCGCGTACCCGTTGTCGTCCTCGCGGGAGCGCACGAAGGTCAGCGGGCGGATCAGGCGCCGTCCCCTGGGGTCGTCGATGTCGTAGCCGGCTGCCCACGGGTCGATCATCGCGAGGGAGAAGTCGGTGACGCCGCGCTTGCGCATGGCCTCCTGCCAGCGCGGGTCGGCCCGGGTGATCTCCTCGGTGCTGAAGAACTCCTCCAGCATCACGCTGGGCTGCACGTCCTCGATGACCTGCCAGGAGGTGACCGTGCCGCCGGACAGGGAGACGACGGCCTCGACCGTCTGCTGGTGCTCGCGGTCGTAGAGGATCGCGAAGGCCTCCCGGTCCGGTGACGGGCCGCCGTTGCGATCGTGCTCGAGGACCGCCGGCTTGGGCGGCTCGTGCAGTCCGATGGTCACGAAGCGGACCGTGGGCCCGAGGTCGCGCTGCTCCCGCAGGAGCTCCGATGCCCGCCGGATCTCGTCCGGGCTCAGCGGCTCGAGCGGGTTGCGGGTGATGGTCGCTACGTCGGGGGCCTGGACTGCCACGGGCACTCCTCGAGGAGTTGGAACCGGGCTGGGAGCGCGGAAGCGCGGCCAGATGGCCGGACGCTAACCCTGCATGGAGGAGCGGACAAGGCACTGACGTGATCGCGGTCACATCTGCTCGAGCGGCCGGGGCTCCGGATCAGCTGGGCGTGATCGACAGCGTGAGCCGGCGGCGTCCCTCGTCTGAGCGCGCCGTCGCCAGCCGCTCGGCCGACGGCGTGCCGTACTCGGTGGTGCGCTGACGGGCGGGGCGGCCGATCGCGGCGGCCATCGCCTCCAGTTCGGCGATGGTCTTCAGCGAGCCGTTCTCGCTGCCGGCCATGCGGCTGATCGTCTCCTCCATCAGCGTGCCGCCGAGGTCGTTCGCGCCGCCCTGCAGCACGGCCTTCGTGCCGGCGTCGGCGAGCTTCACCCACGAGGTCTGGATGTTCGGGATCCGGCCGTGCAGCAGCAGCCGGGCGACGGCGTGCACCGCACGGTTCTCCCGCACGGTGGGGCCCGGGCGGGCCACCCCGGCCAGATAGATGGGCGAGTTGTGGTGCACGAACGGCAGCAGCACGAACTCGGTGAAGCCACCCGTCTCGTCCTGCAGCGCGGCCAGCGTGCGCAGGTGCCCGACCCAGTGCGCCGGGGTGTCGACGTGGCCGTACATCATCGTGGAGGTCGTCGGGATGCCGACGCGGTGCGCCGTGGAGATGATCTCCAGCCAGGTCGCCGTCGGCAGCTTGCCCTTGGTCAGCACCCAGCGGACGTCGTCGTCGAGGATCTCCGCCGCCGTGCCCGGCACCGAGCTCAGCCCGGCCTCCTTCAGCCCGGTGAGGAAGTCGGTGAACGACAGGCCGGTGCGGGCGGCGCCGTTGACGATCTCCATCGGGCTGAACGCGTGCAGGTGGATGTCGGGCTGCCGCTTCTTCACCTCGCGGGCGAGGTCGAAGTACGCGGTGCCGGGCAGGTCGGGGTGGATACCGCCCTGCATGCAGATCTCGGTCGCGCCGGCCGCCCACGCCTCGTCGACCCGGTCGCCCACCTGCTGCATCGACAGGGTGTAGGCGTCGGCGTCGGTGCGTCGCTGGGCGAACGCGCAGAACCGGCAGCCGGTGTAGCAGACGTTGGTGAAGTTGATGTTCCGGTTGACGACGTAGGTGACGTCGTCGCCGTTGACGTCGCGACGCACCGCGTCGGCGAGCGCCGCCAGCGCCTCGAGGTCGGGCCCGTCGGCGCCCAGCAGCGCGAGGTACTCGGCGTCCGACAGGCCGGCCGGGTCGCGCTCGGCGTGCGCCAGGGCGGCGTGCACCTCCGGGTCGCCGGCGGCCAGTGCCGTCGAGTGCCCGTCGCGGGCCGACGTCGTGCGCTCGCGCAGCTCCGACCAGTCGCCGTAGACAGCGTCGAAGTCGCTGCGGCGGTCCGTCGTCCGCCCGACCGTGTCGACCTCGACGTGCAGGTCCACTCGCCCGACTCCCGGCCCCGACATCACCCACGACTCGTCCGGCTCCTGCCACGGCAGCCCGGCCGGCACCCGCCCCTCGACGGCGAGCCCCTCGGGGCCGGCCAGCGCGGACACGTGCGGGCGCACCCGCGGGTCCAGCCACGGCTCGGGTGCCAGCACGTAGGGCGGCTGGGCGGCCAGCCGCTCGCGCAGCTCGAAGCCGGCTTCGGCGCTCAGCGCGGCGAGCTTGTCGATGTTGGGCCACGGCCGCTCGGGGTTCACGTGATCGGGCGTCAGCGGCGACACCCCGCCCCAGTCGTCGACCCCGGCGCGCAGCAGCAGCCCGAGCTCGGTCGAGTCCGACAGGTTCGGCGGTGCCTGCACCCGCGCCTTCGGGCCGAGCAGCAGCCGCGTCACGGCGACCGCGGCGATGTACTCCTGCAGCTCCAGGTCGTCGTGGGCCTGCATCGCGGTGCGCGGCTTCGCCCGGAAGTTCTGGACGATCGTCTCCTGCACGTGCCCGTGCCGCTGCGCGGCGGCCCGGATCTTCAGGACGGCGTCCACCCGCTCGGCGTAGTTCTCCCCGATGCCCAGCAGCACGCCGGTGGTGAACGGGACGGCGGACCGGCCGGCGTCCTCCAGCACGCGCAGCCGGACGGCGGGCTCCTTGTCGGGCGAGCCGTAGTGCGGGCCGCCCGGCTCCGACCAGAGCCGCGTCGCCGTCGTCTCCAGCATCATCCCCATCGAGGCGGAGACCGGCTTGAGCCGCTGGATCTCCTCCCACGACAGGACGCCCGGGTTCAGGTGCGGCAGCAGCCCCGTCTCCTCCAGCACCCGGATCGCCATCGCGCGCAGGTAGCCCAGGGTCGAGTCGAAGCCGTGGGCCTCCAGCCACTCGGCGGCCACGGGCCAGCGGTCCTCGGGCCGGTCGCCGAGGGTGAACAGCGCCTCCTTGCAGCCCAGCGCCGCACCGGCCCGCGCGATGTCGAGCACCTCGTCGGGGGAGAGGAACGGCGCCTTCCCGGCGGCCCGCAGCTGCCCGGGGGTCGTCACGAACGTGCAGTAGTGGCAGCGGTCGCGGCACAGGTGGGTGAGCGGGATGAACACCTTGCGGCTGTAGGTGACCACGCCGGGGCGCCCGGCCGAGGCGAGCCCGGCGTCGCGGACCCGGCCGGCGGCGGTCAGCAGCCGGTCCAGGGGTTCGCCCGGGCCCAGGCCGCGCGCGTGCAGCAGCGTCTCGGCCTCGGTGGCGTCCAGGGTCACGCCGCGTTCCGCGCGGGTCACGGCCCGGCGGACGGCGGAGTCGGCGGGGGTTCTCGGCTCGGTCATCTCGACCACGACGCTAGACCTCGCCCTCCCGGCCGGCGGACGCGACGGCGGCCGGGCGGCCGGCGGGTTCGGTCTGGTAGTCGGACAGGTCCGCCGTCCGTGTCATCTCCCAGTACTCGACGATGCGCCACGGCAGGACGGCGACCACCCGGCCCTCGTCGTTGCGGTACCAGTTGTTCATCGCGGGGTGGGTCCACACCATCCGCCCGTGGGCCGCGTCGACGGCCCGGTTGTAGTCGTCGTGGACGTCTCGCCGGACCTCCACCGCGCCGAGACCCCGATCCAGCATCGTGCTGATCAGGTCCATGACGTAGCGGACCTGGTACTCGAGGATCGTGATGAAGCTGCCGCCGTGACCGAGGGCCGTGTTGGGCCCGGTCAGGATGAACAGGTTCGGGAAGTCGGGCACCGTGATGCCGAGGTAGGCGGTGGCGTCGTGCTCGCCCCACGCCTCCCGCGTCGTCCGGCCCGAGCGGCCCGTGATGTCCATCGGGTAGAGGTACCGATCGGTGTGGAAGCCGGTCGCCATGATGACGACGTCGAACTCGTGCGCGCGGCCCGCCGAGTCGACCAGGCCGGTCTCGGTGACCGCGGTGACCGCCTCGGTGACCAGTTCCACGTTCGGCCGGCGCAGCATCGCGTACCAGCCGTTGTCGAGCAGCATCCGCTTGCCGAAGGGCGGGTAGTCGGGCAGCGACTTGGCCACCAGATCGGGGCGGCCCTCGAGCTGCCGGGTCAGGTAGCGCTCGTAGAAGCCGCGGTGCCCGTGGTTGGCGGCGTTGATCGACAGCCGCTCCTCCGGCCACTCCGGGTCGACCTGCAGGGTCGGGTGCACCTTGTCGTTGTAGATCCAGGAGAGCCGGGCGCGGTACCAGGCGGCGTAGTAGGGCACGTGCTCCATCAGCCAGTGCACGTGCTCGCCGACCGGTGAGAAGTAGACGTCGTTCGGCGCGATCCACTGCGGCGAGCGCTGGAAGACGGTGAGGCTGCCGACCCGGTCGGCGATCGCCGGCCCGATCTGCATGGCGCTGGCCCCGGCACCCACGAGCGCGACCCGCTTGCCGGTCAGGTGGACGTCCTCCGGCCACTGCGCGGAGTGGAACAGCGGGCCACGGAAGCTGTCCAGGCCCGGCAGCGGCGGGATCTTCGGCCGGTTGAGGACGCCGACCGCCGAGATCACCGCGTTCGCGGAGAACTCCTGCGCCTCGCCGTCGCGGCCCACGGCCGTGACGTGCCAGCGCTGCGCGGCCGGGTCGTAGGCGGCCGAGGTGACCTCGGTGCCGAACCGGATGGTGCGCCGGAGATCCCGTGCCTCGGCGAAGTCGAGGAGGTAGGCCTGCACCTCGTCGCGCTTGCCGAAGTGCGTGGACCAGGCGCGCGGGAAGAACGAGTACGAGTACAGGTAGCTCGGGGTGTCGACGCCGGCGCCGGGATAGGTGTTCTCGTACCAGGAGCCGCCGACGTCGTCGTTCTTCTCGAGCACCACGTGGGCGATGCCCGCTTCGGTCAGCCGTGCCGAGGCGAGCATGCCCGCGACCCCGGCGCCGATCACGACCACGGAGAAGTCGTCGGCACGGGCCGTCCGAGGCCGCCGCTGCGGAGCGTCCGTGAAGCCCATGACCTCGCTGAGCAAGGGCGCGTACTCGTGCGGGACGGTCTCGCCCATGACGAAGTCCATGAGGGTCGCGAGCTGATCGCCCTCCGGGCGTTCGAGGGCGGCCGGCCTGCCGGACGACCACGCGAGCACGGCGTGGACGACGCCGTCGACGATCTCCTGCTGGACCTCCTCGGACAGCCCGCCGCTGCGGTTGTCGTCCATCCCCCTGCTGCGCGTGGGGCGGTACCGCTCCCCGAGCCAGGCCGGGTCGCCGGTGAGCTGGAAGAGGACCGCCAGCAGGGTCGGGATGTTGCCGTGCGGGACGGCGGCGCGCAGCTGCGCGGAATCCACGGGGTGGGGAGCGACCGGGTTCGTCATCGAGGGCCTCCTGTGTGATCGAGGCTAACCGCTGGTAGCTCCCGATAGCCAGAGCGTTGACTTCCCGCGCGGAGCCCGGCATGGTGTGACGCACACCATACTAACGACCGTCAGTAGAGCTGCACGATTCACCGGGAGGACGTCATGGAACTCGTCGAGGCGATGCGCACCACGGGCACGTGCCGGTACTTCACCGCCGACCCGGTGCCCGACGAGGTTCTCTACAAGGCGTTCGACGCGGCGCGCTTCGGCCCGCAGGGCGGCAACCGCCAGCCCGTGCGCTGGATCGTCGTGCGTGACCAGGCCAAGAAGCAGCGGCTGGCCGAGCTCTACCTGCCGTACTGGGACGAGTACTTCAACGCCATCGCCGCCGGCGGGGTCGACGTCGGCGCGCTGCCGGAGACCGTGACCAGCGCGGACCACTTCGCCCGCCACTTCGCCGAGCACCCGGCGATCGTCGTGGTCTGCGGCGAGATCTCCGGCCTGCACGTCACCGACGCCGGCCTCGACCGGGTCAGCGTGGTCGGCGGCGGCTCGATCTACCCGACGATGCAGAACTTCTGCCTCGCCCTGCGCGACCAGGGCGTCGGCAGCGCGGTGACCACGCTGCTCTGCCACGAGGAGCCGAAGGTGCGGGAGCTGCTGCACATCCCCGACGGCTTCCTGACCGCGGCCCACGTCGCCATCGGCTACCCGGCGAAGGGCTTCCCGAAGAAGCTCACCCGCTCGCCGGTCGAGGAGATCGTCGGCCTCGACGACTTCGCCGCCCCGATGTTCCACTGACCCCGCCTCGCCCTCCGGAGCCCGCCTGTCATGAGCGACCTGCCCGCCCTCGCCGCCAGCGCCCTCGGCCGGGCCACCCTCGGTGACCAGCTGCGCCGCCACGCGCGGACGCTGCGCGACAAGCCGGCGTTCGTGGCCTACGACGGCGACGGCACCCGCAGGGTCACCTCCTACCGCCGGCTCGACGAGCAGGCCAACCGGTTCGCCTCCGCCCTCCTCGGTCACGGGGTCGGGCGGGGCGACCGGGTGGCGGTGATGTCGCGCAACGGGGTGGACTCGGTGGTCGCGTACTTCGGTGCGCTGAAGGTCGGGGCGTCGTTCTCCGGCATCAACCCGCTCTTCCGCGACGGGGAGATCGCCGCGCAGCTCCGCCACCTGGAACCGGCGGTCGTGGTGGCAGGCGCCGAGTTCGCCCGGACCATCGACCGGATCCGCGACCAGGTCGCCGTCCCGAACTGGTTCGTCCTCGGCGAGGCGACCGACGGCTGGGAGTCGGTTCCGGACCTGATCGCCGCGGGCGATCCGGCGGAGCCGGACTGCGCGGTGACGGAGGAGGATCTGGCGCTGGTGGTCTACACCTCCGGCACGGAGGCGGCGCCCAAGGGCGTGATGATCACCCACCGGAACTACCTGATCTCCACCGCGCCGGCGTGGGGCTGGGGCCTGCGCACGGGCACCGACGACGTGTGGCTCTACGTGATGCCGTTCCACACGATCGCCGGGATCGGCTCCCTGACGTCGTTGCTCATGATGGGCGCGACCCTGGTGCTGCCCGCCTCCACCGAGGCCGGCGCGGCGCTGCGGATGATCCGCGAGGAGGGCATCACGGTCATCGCCCAGACGCCGACGTTCTACATCGGGCTGGCCGACCACGAATCGTTCGGCGCGGACGCCGTGGCCACCGTGCAGCGGTGCATGACCTACGGCGGGCAGGTCTCCCCGCACGCGATCACGGCGTGGTCCGAGGCGGCGCCGGGCATCACGTGGGGCACGTACTGGGGGCAGTCGGAGCTCTCGCAGCTGGGCTCGGTCGGGTGGTTCCGCACGCTCGAGGACATCCCCGACGGCGACCCGACCTGGATCGGCAAGCCGGTGTCGCACCTCGAGGTCCGGGTGGTCGGGGCCGACGGCGAGGAGGCCGAGAGCGGCGAGCTGCTCTGCCGCTCGCCCTCGGTCATGCGGGGTTACTTCAAGGACCCGGAGCGCACCGCCGAGGTGCTGCGCGACGGCTGGGTGCACACCGGCGACATCGTCCGGCAGGACGACGACGGCAATCTGTTCTTCCTCGACCGGCTCAAGGACATGATCAAGACGGGCGGCCTCAACGTGTCCTCGCAGGAGGTCGAGCGCGCCCTGCAGGCGCATCCGGACGTCGTCCGGGCCGCGGTGGTGGGGCTCCCCGACGACTACTGGTCGGAGGTCGTGACCGCCTTCGTCGTCGTGCGTCCCGGCGCCGGCGTGACGGGGGAGGCGCTGCGCGAGCACTGCCGCGCGTCGATGGCCGGCTACAAGGTGCCGAAGGCGGTCCACCTGGTCGAGGAGCTGCCGGTCGACCCGCAGGGCAAGCTGCTCAAGCGCGAGCTGCGGCGGGTCCACGGCCGGTGAGCGACGTCGAGGGGGAGCTCCGGGACGTCGATCCGCGGGCGCCGGAGGCGCCGCGGCGGCCCAGGGCGATCGGCGGCCGCCGCGCCGAGATCGCCAGCGCCGCGGCCCGGTTCTTCGCCGAGCACGGCTACCACACCGTCGGCATGCGCGACATCGCCGAGGCGGTCGGCATGCGCGGTGCCAGCCTCTACAACCACTTCTCCGCCAAGGAGGAGGTGCTCTACGCGATCGCGCTCGGCATGACGAAGGGACCGGTGGAGGAGCACCTGCCACTGCTCGACGCCGAGGGCACGCCGGCGACCCGGCTGGCCGCGCTGCTGCGCGCCCACATCCGCAACCTCGCCGAGCACCGGGTCGAGCACCTCGTCGGCCTGCGCGAGCTCGCCGCCCTGACGCCCGAGCACCGGGCGGAGATCACCGACTACCGCCGGTACTACCAGCGCCGGGTGCGTGACGTGATCGCCGCCGGCGCCCGCGCCGGGGAGTTCGCCGTGGACGGTCCCGGCCGGGCCGCCGTCGCGATCCTCGACATGATCAACGGCATCAGCTGGTGGCTGCGCAGCGAGCACGACGTCGACGAGATCGTGGAGAACTACGTCGGCTTCGCACTCGACGGGATCCTGCAGCACGCCCGCGCGCGGGACGAACTCAGACGTCGCGACGGCTGAACGACAACGCCGTCAGCCCCCACACCAAGGCCACCCACACCGCTGCCCACGCCAGGTACACGCCGGTCAGCGGGGCCTCGCTGAGGAACGGGAAACCCGCGCGCTCGAACCCGAACTGAGACAGCGCCGTCGGGTCCTGGAAGGCATGCATGGCGCCCCGCCACAGCCCGTCGGTGGGCAGCAGGATCCGGGAGATCGTGCCGACCCGGGCCACCCCGTCGTTGCCCAGAGCCTCGCCCACGCCCCCGACCACACCGGCGACCCACGTCGCCCCGAACAGCCCGACGGCGACGATCCCCGAGGCCATGGTCGACACGACGCTGGACAGCAGCAGTGCCAGCGTGAGGAGGACGACGGTCTGCGCCGCGAGCAACGCGAGCCCGGCGGCCGGCTGCGGCGGCCAGTAGCCGACGGTCATCCGGACGATCAGGAACTGGGCGATGCCCGCGATCGCCACGAAGCCCGTGCCGAAGACCACCAGGCCGAGCCACTTGCCGAACAGCACGGCCGAGCGGCGGACCGGGCGCGCGAGCACGGCCAGCGCCATGCCGGACTCGATCTCGCCGGCGAGGGTCGGGCCGGCGAGGAACGCGGTGCCCAGCGCGGCGATCAGGCTCATGCCGAACATGACCAGGTTCAGCACCTGCGAGGCGACCAGCCGGGACTCGCCGCTGGTCAGCGTGCCCTGGGAGGTCTCCAGGCCGGCCAGCCGGGAGAAGCCCCAGGCGCTCAGCGCGAGCAGTGCGGCGGTGAGGACGACGAGGGCCCACAGCACCCGCCGGCGGGAGGCCTCGCGCAGGGTCAGCCCGGCGACGGTCAGCGCGGTCACGATCCGCCGTCCCCGCTGCCGTGGCGGAGGATGCCGAGCAGCCGCTCCTCGAGGCTGATCCGGCCCGGCTCGACGGCGTGCACCCGCACGCCGAGGTCCACCAGGTCGCGCACGAGGTCGGGCACCGCCGTGCCCGCGTCGTCCGGGGGCACCGCCACGGTGAACCAGTCGCCGGTGCGGGAGATCCCGTGACCCAGCCGGGCCGCGGCGCGCGCGTCCACCCCGGTCAGGTGCAGCCGCACCTCCTGCTGCCCGAGCAGCTCGTCGAGGGTGCCCGACGCCGCCACCCGGCCGCCGTCGAGGATCAGCACCCGGTCGCAGACCCGCTCCACCTCACCGATCAGGTGCGAGTTGAGCAGCACACCCACCCCGCGCGCCTTGAGCGCGAGCACCAGGTCGCGCACGTCGACCCGGCCGAGCGGGTCCAGCGCGCTGGTCGGCTCGTCGAGGACGACGAGCTCCGGGCGGGCCACCAGCGCGACCGCCAGGCCGAGCCGCTGTTGCATGCCCTTGGAGAACCCGCCGACCCGGTCGTCGGCGCGCTCGGCCAGCCCGACCAGGGCCAGACAGTCGTGCCGCTTATCCTCCGGCACCCGCGCCCGCGCCAGGCGGACGTGCAGCGCGAGGACCTCGGCCGCGGTGAGCCACGGCTGGTAGCGGAAGAGCTCGGGCAGGTAGCCGACGCCGGTGCGGGCCCGCGGGTCGCGGGCGGGCCGGCCGAGCAGCATCACCTCGCCCGCGTCGGGGCGCACCAGGCCGAGCAGCATCTTGATGACGCTGGTCTTCCCGGCGCCATTGGGCCCGAGCAGCCCGAGCACCTCGCCGCGCTGCATCGTGAACGAGACGTCGTCGACGGCGGTCCGGCGTCCGTACCGCTTGCGCAGGCCGGAGCACCACACGGCCGGCGACGGCGGCAGCGCGGCCAGCAGGTCGGCCGCGGTGCCGGCCGTCTCGGTCGTCATCGCGTCAGTGCAGCCCGCGGGCAACGGCCAGGACCTCGTCGGTGCCGAGGATGCCGCCGACACCGGTGAGCGTGCCCTTGTCCACCCAGACCACGGCGGACATCGTGCCGTCCTTCGCGGCCAGCACGGTGGCCCGGGTGCCGCCGACGTCGGCGGTCGAGGTGTTCACCTGGTCGGCCGGCACGGGCAGCGGCAGGGTCGAGGCGTCGGCGGGGAAGGCCCGCAGCTGGGCCGCGAGGCCGGCCGGGATGCCGGGCAGCGAGAGCAGGTAGTCGCGGACGGTCTCGAACGGCACGCCGGAGGAGTCCGCCGAGGGGGCGACCAGCCGGGCGACGACGAGCGTCGGGATACCGCCACCCTGCGACCAGACCTCGGCCACGCCCGGGCCGGCGGCGAGCCGGACCTTGCCGCCGTCCAGGCCCGCGGGAACCGGCGGGAGGGCCCGTCCGGTCGCCGCGGCGGCCTGCGCGGCCTTCGCCGCGGAGAAGGTGAAGGTCGCGCTGACCTGGTTGCCGACCTCGTAGCGGGGCGAGCCGGTCACCCCGCGGGGCAGGTCGGTGACCCGGGGCACGTCGAGGCCGGTGAGGTGATGCGCCGTCGCGGCGTCGGCCACCTGTTGCGGGGCGCCGTTGCCGTCCACCTGGACGTCGCCGTACGCGGACAGGTCGGGCAGCCGGTTGAGCTGGGTCAGGTCCCCGGTGTTCACCGGAACCGCCCGGACGGTCTCGGTGTGGAAGATCGGCAGCCAGTCCGCGGCGGCGGCGGCACCGGCGCCCCCGAGGACGAGGACGACGCCGAACGCGGCGGCCAGCGGGCTGCGCAGCAGCGAGCGCGATCGGCGGGTGCGTGGCGCGCCGGTCGCGGAGCTGATCTCCGACGGCGCGCTCGAGAGGCGCCGCCAGCCGGCGTCGACGGCGGCGGGGTCGAGGCGCGGCGCGGTCAGCACGGCGCCGGTGGCCGCGGCGTCGCTGCGCGCGCGGTCGACGCCGGCCAGGCACGCCGGGCAACCGGCGACGTGCGCGCGGTCGTCGTCGGAGACTCCCGCGGGTTCGTCGACGAGCCGGCGGAGCACGCCCTCAGTCGGATGACGCATGACGGTCCATCTCCTTGCGCAGTGCGGATTCGGCGCGGCGGACGGTCGTGCCGACGCTTCCGGGGGACATGTCGAGGGCGGCGGCCACCTCGGCGTAGCTCAGGCCGCTGTGCCGGAGGACGAGCGCGACCGCCTGCTTGCGCGGCAGGCGGGCGAGGGCCAGGCGTACCTGATGTCGCTCCTCGCCGGTGATCACGGCGTCGGCGACGTCCGGGACGGTGGGAGGGTCGCCGGCGACGGCCTCCTCGCGGGCGCTGCGGCGGCGGCCGGAGCGCAGCAGGTTCAGCGCGGTGTGCGCGGCGGCGACCGAGAGCCACCCGCCCGCCTCGTGCGCGGGCACCGACGAGCGGCCGAAGGCGAGGAACACCTCCTGGGCGACGTCCTCGGCCTGGTCCCGCGAGCCGAGCACACGGGCGGCGACGCCGACCACGCGGGCGTAGTCGGCGCGGAAGACCCGCTCGAGGTCGGGACGGACGCCGTGCCGACCGGGCGTAGCGGCCACGACGCCACCCTTCCTGCGGGCCGCCCGGACGGGTATCGCTCCGGCGGTCAGCCCTGGTGGTGACGAGCGCGCGAGGTCCACACCGGTAGAGCACCACGGGCGCGCCGAATGTGACACGGCACCGCGCGCGCAGTTGCTTCACTGGCGTATGTAGGGCCGCAGGTCGGGAGGCAGTGCGGACCAGGGTTGCTGCCACAGGCGTTCGGCGAGCATCACGTACCCGCCCGGGCCGACCACCGCGTCGGTCTGCCGCACACCCGGAATGGTGTGCGCGATCACCGGCCGGCTCGGCACGTCTCCGTCTGCGCAGTGGAACGTCGTGCCGTGGAGCACGGTCTCGCTCGGTGGCGCCGGCCGCGTGCCCTTCCCGCGGCCGCCGATGTAGTTCGTTCCGGCGACCGTGATCTCCAGGGCACATGAGGCAGCGTTCCCGCCGTGCGCCTGTCCCGCCCTCGAGCCGTCCGCGCATGCCCCGAGGGCCAGCAGTGACGCGCCCAGGATTGCCGCGGCCCATGCCCGTCGTGGAGCGCCCGCCTGCATCGTCGGAGAGTATCGGCGGACGTGGTCGGCGAACCGGCCCCGCGCACAACGACAGCAGCCAGCGATCTCATGTGCACCGCATGGGGCCGGCTCAGACGAGCAACGGTTGGATCAGGATCTCGGAGCCGTCGGGGCGGTAGGTGTGCCATCGGCCGTCGGGAGCTCGGTGGATGCGGAACCCGTGGTGGACCTTCGTGTGGTGGCGTTCGCACAGGAGGCCCGAATTCTCCTCCGACGTTTCCCCGCCGTCGATCCAGTGCACCCGGTGATGGACGTCGCACCAGTAGGTGGGGGCGTGGCAGCCGGCGAACACGCAGCCCATGTCGCGCAGATCCAGGGCGCGCCGCAGTGCCGGTGGGGCGACGCGGTGGCTGCGGCCGAAGTCCAGCGGGCGGCCGTCGGGGCCCATGACGATGCGGCCGATGGTGCCGTCGCAGGCCAGCCAGCGGGCGCGGGCGGCGGAGATCAGGGCCCCGAAGCCGGTCTCGGCGGCGGCCGGGCCGACGGCCGGGTCGGCGAGGTCGGCCAGGTCGAGGGAAACGACCACGTGGGGTTTGACCGTGCGCAGGATCGGCAGGCTGCCGGCGGCGAGCTGGTTGTCCATCAGCTGCACCAGGGCGTCCCCCTGCTGCTGGGCGCGGGTGCGGGTGTCACCCTCGGGCCGGTTGGCCTGCACGATCGACTCGATGCCGGCGAGCAGTTTCTCCCCGCCGACGGCGTCGAGTTCGCCGCGGAAGCTGACCCGGCCGTCGTCGTGGCGGAACAGGCTCAGGAACCGTTCCTCGGTGGGGTCGGGTTCGGGGCCGTCGGGGTCGAGCCGGGCCAGGTAGTGCTGCACGACCTGGCCCAGGTCGGCGAGCGGACGGCTGGCCGCCGTCTCGGCCAGCAGCCGATCGACCTCGCCGAGGTCCACGTCCTGCGCGGCGGCCGCGGCCACGTGCTCGGGCTTGGTGACGGCGGCGATCACGCCCACTTGCTCGGCGGTGATCACCCCGTCGGCGAACCCGGCCGCGACCGCCGGCAGCTGCCCCAGCGCCCGCCCGTCGCGGACAAGCCGGGTCGCCGCGCGACGGGAGAGATGCCCGTGCCCGTACAGCCAGGACGCCATCGTCTTCAGCCCGTCGTGCTCACAGGCCTGCATCACTTCGGCCTCGCGCACCGTGCGGGTCAGCTCCGCCTCGATCCGGTTGCGCGCCAGCAGCAGCGCCGACACGCGGTCGAGCAGCGCGGGGCCGAACAGTGCGTGCAGATCGTCGGCGGCCAGCGCATCCAGCGCCGACATCAGCTCACCCATCGACCCTCCCCGCCAATCGAACGTCTGTTCGAATTCTACTCCGAAGCCGCGGGGTGGAGCAACGGGAAAGCCCAGGTCAGACGAATTCCCTTGCCTAGGGTGCTGTGCTCGCGAGCCTCCCGCGCAATCACGCCGAAGGCAAAGAAGGGAGCCGTGAGAGGCTGCCTGAGTGCCCGGGTTGAACCTCGCTCCGATGGTGCAGGACGACTACCCGCGGTTCCTCACGTTGGTTGCCGAGACCTACGCCGGGGGCGCTGATCGGGCCGGCGAAATGACCCATGCGCAGGCGATGGAGCGCGCCCGGCAGGACTTGCAGGCCCTGCTACCGAACGCGCTGGAGACACCATCGATGCTGCTCCGGACCCTGTTGGTCGGTGCCGATGTGGCCGGGCACATCTGGCTCGGCGTGCGAGGACCGGACAGCGGGCGTTACGGATGGGTGTGGGACGTCTACGTCGATCCCCACCACCGTGGGCACGGTTATGGGGCCGAAGCGATGCGGCTGGTCGAGGACGAGGCGCGGGCCGTCTTCGGCGTCAGCGAGATACGGCTGAACGTGTTCGCGGCGAACCAGGCCGCGGTGCGCCTTTACGGCCGACTGGGCTATGTGGTGACGTCGCAGGTCATGAGGAAGGCCATCGGCTGACCTGGCACAGCGGTTCAGCATGCCTTCTCAACTGTGCGGTGGCGGGGCAGCCCGAGGTCGTTCTCGGTTTCTGAGCTGCGCGACTCAGGAATGTCAGCGGTCGCTTGCGAGCCCTGCCGTGACGACTGTCCGGGAATGACTCCGCGGGCGCGCCGCTTGCCGCGTACATGACGACCATCGGACTCATCGGCAGTGGACACATCGGCGGCACGGTGGCACGACTGGCGGTCGGCGCCGGCCACGACGTGGTGCTCAGCAACAGCAGAGGTCCCGAGACCCTGGCCGATCTCGTGGCCGAGCTCGGACCGCACGCGCGGGCGGCCACCCCCGCCGAGGCCGCCGCGGCCGGCGACATCGTGGTGGTGACGGTGCCGCTCAAGGCCTACCGGGAGGTGCCGGTCGAGCCGCTGCGCGGAAAGGTCGTGATCGACACCAACAACTACTACCCGCAGCGCGACGGGCAGATGGCCGAGCTGGACGACGGGTCGACGACGAGCAGCGAACTTCTGCAGGCCCACCTGCCGGAATCCCGTGTCGTCAAGGCGTTCAACAACATCTACTTCGGTCACCTCGGCAGCCTCCAGCGCCCCGCGGGCGACCCGGATCGGTCCGCGCTGGCGATCGCCGGGGACGACCGGGCGGCCAAGCAGACGGTGACGGACTTCCTCGACTCGATCGGCTACGACACCTACGACGTCGGGCCGCTCGCGGAGGGCCGGCGCTTCCAGCCGGACACCCCGGCCTACGGCCAGCCCTACGTGGCCCCGGGCACGGAGTTCCCCGGCCCCGGGCACCGGGCCTCCGCGCAGCAGCTGAAGGAAAAGGTCGACGCAGCGACGCGCTGACCACGTGTTCTCCTCCGGGGGTCAGGGGCGGCCGGCGGCGTGTCCGCTCTCGTCGACGAACCGGCCGCGCAGCCGCACCAGCGGATGCACCGCCGGGTTGATGACCGGCACGTCCTCGACCGCCAGCAGGGCCAGCACGTGATCGCCGGCCTCGACCAGCCGCTCCAGCCGGCAGTCGAGCGCGGCCAGGCCGCCGGAGAGCACGATCGCGTCGCTGTGGGCCGCGCGGGTCCAGGGCACCGACTCGAGCAGGTGCCGGGCGCTGGGCCGGCCGGCCGAGGCGAACCGGCTGGCGACGATCGCGTGCTCGGCGGCGAGCAGGGTCAGCCCACAGGTCCCGACCTCCTCGAGCACCTCCGCGGGATAGCCGCCGGCCGCCAGCCCGACCGCGATCAGCGGCGGCCGCGCCGAGACGCTCATGACCGAGCTGACCGTCGTCCCGACGTCGTCGATGTCGTCGCGCACGGTCAGCAGGCAGACGCCGGCGGCGTACTGCCGCATGGCCGCGGTGAACTCGGCCGGGTCGGCGGACATGGCGGCCAGTCGACCACACCACCAGGATGGGGCAGGTGACCGGAGCGGAGAGCACCTATGACGTCGTCGTCCTGGGAGCCGGGTCGACCGGTGAGAACGTCGCGGACATCGTCGTCCGGGGAGGGCTGACGGCCGCGCTGGTCGAGGCCGAACTGGTCGGCGGCGAGTGCTCCTACTGGGCCTGCATGCCCAGCAAGACCCTGCTGCGCGGCACCGAGGCGATCGCCGAGGCGCGCGCCGTGCAGGGCGCCGCCGCGGCGGTGACCGGCGAGCAGGACGTGGCCGCGACCCTCGAACGGCGCAACTCCTTCACCTCCCACTGGGACGACTCCGGCCAGGCGAGATGGGTCGACGGCGCCGGCATCACCCTCGTCCGCGGCTCCGGCCGCCTCGACGGCGAGCGCACCGTCGTCGTCACCGGCTCCGACGGCACCCAGACCCGGCTGACCGCGCGGCACGCGGTCGCGGTGTGCACCGGGTCGGAGGCCGCCGTCCCGCCGGTCGACGGGCTGCGCAAGGCCGAGCCGTGGACGCCGCGGGAGGCCACCAGCGCCAAGGAGGTGCCCGGCCGGCTGATCATCCTGGGCGGCGGGGTGGTCGGGTGCGAGCTGGCGACCGCGTGGCACGGCCTCGGGTCGCAGGTGACCGTTCTCGAGCTCGGCGAGCGCCTGCTGCCGCCGCTCGAGCCCGCCGCGGGCGACGCCGTCGCCGCGTCGCTGCGGGAGAAGGGGGTCGACGTCCGGCTCGGCGTCGGCGTGACCGCCGTGCGGCGCGACGGCGCCGAGGTCGTCGTCACGACTCCGGACGGCGAGCTGCGCGGCGACGAGATCCTGGTCGCCGCGGGCCGCCGCGCCCGGACCGGCGACATCGGCCTCGACACCGTGGGCCTGGAGCCGGGGACGTACCTCGACGTCGACGACTCCCTGCAGGTGCGGGGCGTGCCGTGGCTCTACGGCGTCGGCGACGCCAACGGCCGCAAGCTGCTCACGCACATGGGCAAGTACCAGGCCCGCCAGGCCGGCGCGGCCATCGTGGCGCGCGCGACGGGGCAGCAGGTCTCGATGGCCGACTGGTCGCCGTTCGTGGCGACCGCCGACCACCTCGCGACGCCGTCGGTGGTGTTCACCGACCCGCAGGTGGCCAGCGTCGGGCGCACCGTCGCGGAGGCGGAGAAGGCCGGGCTGCCGCACCGGGTGGTCGAGTACGCGATCGGCGACGTCTCGGGGGCGGCGGTGTTCGCCGACGGTTACACCGGGACGGCGATCGCCGTAGTCGACACCGAGCGCGAGGTGCTGCTCGGCGTCACCTTCATCGGGCCGGGCGTGGCGGAGCTCGTGCAGGCGGCGACCATCGCGATCGTCGGCGAGGTGCCGATCGCGCGGCTGTGGCACGCGGTGCCCGCGTACCCGACGATCAGCGAGGTCTGGCTGCGGCTGCTGGAGACCTACCGGGGCTGAGCGGGCCGGCGCTCAGCCGACGCGCTCGGCCGCCCCCTCGGCGTACAGGCTCGCCATGGCCCGCCGGAGCTTGTACTTCAGCACCTTGCCGCCGACGGTCTCCGGAAGCGCGTCGGCGAACACGACGGCCTTCGGCGTCTCGAAGCCGGCCAGCCGGCCGCGCGCCCAGTCGACCAGCTCCTGCTCGGTCACCGTCGCCCCCGGGGAACGGACGACGACGGCGGTGACCGCCTCGCCCCACCGGTCGTGCGGCAGCCCGATCACGGCGGCCTTCGCCACCTGCGGGTGCTCGTGCAGCATGGCCTCGACCCGGATGCTCGAGACGTTCTCCCCGCCGGACTTGATGATGTCCTTGTACCGGTCGACCATGATCCGGAGGCCGTCCTCGTCGGCCACGCAGCTGTCGCCGGAGTGGAACCACCCGTACCGGAAGGCCTCCTCGGTCGCGGCCCGGTCGCGGTAGTAGCCGGAGGCGACGGCGGGGGAGCGGTACACAGCCTCGCCGGGCACCCCGGATGTGCCGAGCAGGTCGCTGCCGTCGAAGTCCATGATCGTCGAGGCGAGCAGCGGGTTGGGGATGCCGACGTAGTTGACCGTCGAGCCGGCCGCCTCGTACTTCTCCCGCTCGACCGCCGGCCAGAAGCGGTGGCAGCTGATCGCCTCGGTCTGGCCGAAGATGCCGACCAGGAGGAACTCCGGCCCGCAGCGGGCCTCGAGCGTGGCAAGGACGCCGGGCTCGACCGCGCCCCACCCGTAGACGAGCACGCGCAGGCTGCTGGTGGTGGTGCCGGCGTCGGCCTCCATGGCGGCGGCCAGCGCCTTGACCAGCTGGGGGGAGCCGCCCCACAGCGCCGTGACCTTCTCCCGCTCGACGGCGGCGGCCATGTCGGCGGGCACGGGCCGGCGGCCGATCACGAACCGCCCCCCGGCCAGGAACGCCGGCAGGGAGAGCGCCTGGTCGGCCACGTGGTAGATCACCGGGAGGAACGAGCACTGCACCAGGTCCGCCTCGATGCGGACGCCGCGGGTCAGCGAGAGCGCGAAGGCGTAGGCGCCCATGTGGGCGTAGGTGTGCGAGAGCATCACGCCCTTCGGCAGGGCGGTGGTGCCCGAGGTGAACAGGATCTCCCACACGTCGTCGCCGTGGACGACGGTGTCCGGCTCCTCCGCCGGCCGGCCGGCCAGGAACTCCGGGAAGGCGACGCTGCCCGCCACCGGGCCGCCGCCGATGCCGATCGTCACGTCGGCCCGCAGCCCGGCGCTCTCGAACGCCGGGGCGACCCCGGGCCAGAGCTCGGCGTCGACCATGCTGAACCGCGGCTCGACCAGGGCGATCAGCTGCGTGACGACGTCGGGTGCGAACGCCGGGTTCAGCGGCACGGCGACCATGCCCGCCTTGGCGATCCCGAACTTGGCCAGGTACGCCTCGACGGAGTTCTCGCAGACCAGCAGCACGCGGTCGCCGCGCTGCAGTCCGGCCGCGAGCAGCCCGTGGGCCACCCGGTTGACCACCTCGTTGGCCTGTCGGTAGGTCAGCCGCTCGAACTCCGGCGTCGCAAAGGCCCCCGCCCAGCCGGTGATCGCGACCTGGTCGGGCCGGCTCCAGGTCACCCGTTCCAGGATGTCGCCGACGCAGGTGCGGTCCCACCGGTTGTCCGCGCGGCGGTCGTAGAGGTTCTCGACGTCGATGGCCATGGGCGCTCCTGGGGTCGCGGCATCCGTCGGGCGGCGTGCCGGTGGATGATCAGGTGAGTGATGATGAGGCCCTCGACCGGACCGGTGAGACCTCGAGAGGCGCCAGGCCGGCGGACGCCCACACGTCCTGGGGCACCTGGTAGGGGGCGTAGACCAGTACCCGGTCGAGGAGACCCCTGTAGCGGTCCCGGAGGGCTGCGGCCAGGCGGTCGACCGGCGCTTCGACGCTGAACTCGGCCAGGAGCTCGTCGTCGATCACGGTGCTCATGGCGTCCCATTCGCCCTGCCGGGAGAGGGCGGCGAGGCGGTCGGCGAGCGGACCCCGTCCGTGGAGTTCGAGCACTGCCCGGTAGGCGGGCGTGGAGGCGTAGAACGCCACCTGCTTGCGCACCGCCCGGCGGGCGGCTCGGACCCCGGTCTCGTCGGCCCCGGTGATCACCAGGACCGGGCACACCAGTTCGAAGCCGGGCGGGGTCTCGGCGAGGGCGGGCCGGGTGACCTCACGGAGGTACCGGGCCGAGGTGAGGGGGTGGGCGACGAGACCGTCGGCGTGTTCGGCGGCGACGCGGGTCATGCGCGGTCCGACGGCGGAGATCAGTGTCCGCGGTGCACCCACCGGGGACGGGCCCGGGTGGAACATCGGTGTCATGAGGGTGTGCCGGTAGAAGCGGCCGCGGAAGTCGAGCGCTGCCTCGTCGTTCCAGCACGCCCAGATGGCGCGCAGCGCCTGCAGGAACTCGGCCATCCGGTCGGCCGGATGGTCGAACCGTTCGCCGAAGCGCGCCACGATGTGGGCACCGACCTGGGTGCCGAGGCCGAGGTGCAGTCGCCCACCGGAGAAGCGGTTCAGCTCGTGCGCGAGGTGCGCAACGACCATGGGGTTGCGTGCCAACGCGACGGCGACCGCCGTGCCGAGCCGGATCCGCGAGGTGTGCTCGGCAGCGAGGGCCAGGGGCAGGAACGGCTCCGTCGCTGCCTCGAGGGTCCACAGGCCGCCGAATCCTCCGGTCTCGGCGAGGCTGGCCGCCGCCGCGGCCTGGTCGAGACGCAGTCCCTGCCCCGCGTAGAGGTCGATCGGAAGCACCGCCGCGGCCATATCAGTGCGACCGGGCGCCGAAGGCCGATGTGATCGCGTTGTTCCCGGTCCCGTCGCAGTGCTTCTCGACGGCGAAGGCCATGGGGACTCCCGGTGCTCGCGCGGCATCCGCCTGACAGCGGGCTAGTGAATGATGAGGCACTAAGGGGAGTGTGCGTCAAGGGGTGACATGGCGTCCGTCACAGTTCCGCCGACAGAGTCCTCGACATGGACCCTCGGCTCTGGCTAGCCTGCGTCCAGTAGTGAACGGCGGATCACTTGCGCGGAACTCGTCCGTGGACGGCGCATCACACCCGGAGGTCGCCATGGAATTCACCGAGTCCGCCGAGACGACGGCGCTCCGGAAGACCGTCGCGGAGATCACCGCACGGTTCGGCGGCGCCTACTACGCCGCCAAGGCCGAGGCGCGGGAGCCGTGCGACGAGCTGTGGGCGGCCCTCGCCGCGGCAGGGTTCGTGGGCATCAACGTGCCGGAGGAGTACGGCGGTGGCGGCGGCGGCATGTACGAGCTCGCCGCCGTCTGCGAGGAGATCGCCGCGCAGGGCTGCCCGCTGCTGCTCCTCCTCGTCTCCCAGGCCATCTCCGCGGAGGTGATCGGCCGGTACGGCAGCGAGGAGCAGAAGCAGCGGTGGCTGCCGGGGCTGGCGGCGGGAACCAGCAAGGTCGTCTTCGCCATCACCGAGCCCGACGCCGGCTCCAACACCCACGAGCTGGCGACGAGGGCACGCCGCGACGGTGACGACTGGGTGCTCGACGGCACCAAGTACTACATCTCCGGGGTGGACGAGGCCGACGCGATCCTCGTCGTCGCCCGGACCGGCGAGGACCGCGGTCGCGACGCCGCCACCGGCAAGGCGCGGCTGTCGCTGTTCGTCGTGCCCGTCGGCACGCCCGGCCTGGTGGCCCAGCCCCTCCCGGTCAGCGCCCAGCTGCCCGAGCGTCAGTTCACCCTGCACTTCGACGGCGCCCGCGTCGGCGCCGATGCGCTGGTGGGCGCCGAGGGGGACGGCTTCACCCAGGTCTTCCACGGCCTGAACCCCGAGCGGATCACCGGCGCCGCACTCTGCGTCGGCGTCGGCCGCTACGCGCTGGAGCGGGCCGCCGACTACGCCCGGACGCGCCAGGTGTGGGACCGCCCCATCGGGGCGCACCAGGGGGTCTCGCACCCGCTGGCGAAGGCGAAGATCGAGACGGAGCTCGCCGCCCTCATGGTGCGCAAGGCGGCCTGGTCGCACGACCGCGGGCTCCCCGCCGGTGAGGCCAGCAACATGGCCAAGTACGCCGCGGCCGAGGCCGCGCTCGCCGCCGTCGACGCGGCCATCCAGACCCACGGGGGCAACGGGCTCTCCACCGAGTACGGGTTGGTGCCGCTCTGGGGCCTCGCCCGGCTGCTCCGGATCGCGCCGGTGAACCGCGAGATGATCCTCAACTTCGTCGCCCAGCACAGCCTGGGCCTGCCCCGCTCGTACTGAGCAGGAGAGCCGCTGATGACCACGTCGCTGGAACCCCGCGTGACCGAGGGGACGATCCTCCGGTCCGCCCTGGACACCCGGTCGGAGCAGTACCGCGCCAACCACGCCGCGCAGCTGGCGATCCTCGCCGAGCTCGAGGAGCAGCTCGACATCGTCCGGGCGGGAGGTGGCCCGCGCTACGCCGAGCGTCACCACGCCCGCGGCCGCCTGCTGGTCCGCGAGCGCCTGGAGCTGCTGCTCGACCGCGACAGCGCCTTCCTCGAGCTCTCGGCCCTGGCCGCGCACGGCACCGAGTTCACCGTGGGCGCCAGCCTCGTCACCGGCATCGGGGTGGTGGCGGGCGTCGAGTGCGTCGTCATCGCGCACGACCCGACGGTGCGCGGCGGCGCGATGAACCCCTGGTCGCTGAAGAAGTCGCTGCGCGCGCTGGAGATCGCCCGCCGCAACCGGCTGCCGGTCATCAACCTGGTCGAGTCCGGCGGTGCCGACCTGCCGACGCAGTCGGAGCTGTTCGTGCCGGCCGGCAAGATCTTCCACGACCTCACCGAGCTGTCGGCGATGGGCGTGCCGACGATCGCGCTCGTCTTCGGCAACTCCACCGCCGGCGGCGCCTACGTGCCCGGCATGTGCGACTACTCGGTGCTGGTCGACCAGCAGGCGAAGGTGTTCCTCGGGGGTCCGCCGCTGGTCAAGATGGCCACCGGGGAGAACGCGGACGACGAGGAGCTCGGCGGCGCGCGGATGCATGCGCGGGTCTCGGGCCTGGCCGACCACTTCGCCGTCGACGAGCGCGACGCGATCCGGCTCGGCCGGCGGATCGTCTCGGAGCTCAACTGGCGCAAGCACGGCCCCGGCCCGTCGCTGCCGGCCGACGAGCCGGTCTACGACCCCGGCGAGCTCCTCGGGATCGCCCCGGCCGACATCCGGGTGCCCTACGACCCGCGCGAGGTGCTGGCCCGCACCGTCGACGGCTCCCGCTTCGGTGAGTACAAGCCGGAGTACGGCACCAGCCTGGTCACCGGCTGGGCGTCGGTGCACGGCTACCCGGTCGGTGTGCTGGCCAACGCCCGCGGCGTGCTGTTCAGCGAGGAGGCGAAGAAGGCCGCGGAGTTCATCCAGCTGGCCAACCAGGTCGACACCCCCCTGGTGTTCCTGCAGAACACCACCGGCTACATGGTCGGCAAGGAGTACGAGCAGGGCGGGATCATCAAGGACGGCGCCAAGATGATCAACGCCGTCACCAACAGCTCGGTCCCGCACATCACCATCAACACGGCCGCGAGCTTCGGGGCCGGCAACTACGGCATGTCCGGCCGCGCCTACGACCCGCGGCTGATGTTCGCCTGGCCCGGCGCGAAGCTCGCCGTCATGGGGGCCGCGCAGCTGGCCGGCGTGCTGTCCATCGTCGGGAAGGCGGCCGCCGCCGCTGCGGGCCGCGAGTTCGACCAGGACGCCGACGACGCCCGCCGGCGTGCGGTCGAGGCGCAGATCGAGGCGGAGTCGCACTCCTTCTTCGTCACCGCGCGGCTCTACGACGACGGGCTGCTGGACCCCCGCGACACGCGGACCGCACTCGGCATCGCCCTGTCCGCCGCCCACTCGGGCCCCGTCGAGGGACGCCGTGGCTTCGGCGTCTTCCGGATGTGACCGCCCCCATGATCCCGGGAGAGCCGCTGTGATCCGCACGTTGCTCGTCGCCAACCGCGGTGAGATCGCCCTGCGGGTGATCCGCACCGCCCGCGAGATGGACATCGCCACGGTCGCCGTGTACTCCGACCCCGACGCCGGCGCGCCGTTCGTGGCCGCCGCCGACCACGCCGTGCGCCTGCCGGGGGCCAGCCCGGCCGACACCTACCTGCGGGGCGACCTCCTGATCGCGGCCGCACGCGCGACCGGCGCCGACGCCGTGCACCCCGGGTACGGCTTCCTCTCCGAGAACGCGGGATTCGCCCGCGCGTGCGCCGACGCGGGGCTGGTCTTCGTCGGGCCCTCGCCGGAGGCGATCGAGGCGATGGGGTCGAAGACCGCGGCCAAGGAGCGGATGGCGGCCGCCGGCGTGCCCGTCCTGCCCGGGGTGCTCATCGGTGCGGCGGGCGAGACGGACGCCGCGGCCCTCGCCGAGGCGGCCGACGGGATCGGGTATCCCGTGCTGGTCAAGGCCGCCTACGGCGGTGGCGGCCGCGGCATGCGGATCGTGCACTGCGCCGCGGAGCTCGCCGAGGCCGTCGACGGCGCCCGCCGCGAGGCGGCGTCGTCCTTCGGGAACGACACGGTGTTCCTCGAGCGCTTCGTCGAACGACCCCGGCACATCGAGGTGCAGGTGTTCGGCGACTCGCACGGCACGGTCGTGCACCTGTTCGAGCGCGAGTGCTCGATCCAGCGGCGCTACCAGAAGATCATCGAGGAGGCGCCGTCGCCGGCGGTCTCACCCGAGCTCCGCGCGGAACTCGGCGCCGCCGCCGTGGCGGCGGCCAAGGCGATCGACTACGTCGGCGCCGGCACCGTCGAGTTCGTCATGGACCAGGACGGGCGCTTCTTCTTCCTCGAGGTGAACACCCGCCTGCAGGTGGAGCACCCGGTGACCGAGGCGGTCACGGGGCTGGACCTGGTTCGGGTGCAGCTGCAGGTGGCCGACGGGGAGCCGCTGCCGGCCGAGGTGACCGGCGCGGTGCTCACCGGGCACGCGATCGAGGCCAGGCTCTACGCCGAGGACGTGCCTGCCGGCTTCCTCCCGGCGACCGGCATCGTGCACCGGTTCGCGGTGCCGGCGCTGCCGGGCGTCCGGGTGGACGCCGGCGTGGCCGACGGCTCGGCGGTGGCGGTGCACTACGACCCGATGCTGGCCAAGGTCATCGCGTACGGGCCCACCCGCGACGCGGCCTGCAGGTTGCTGGCGCGGGCCCTCGCCGACACCCGGGTCCACGGGGTGACCACCAACCGCGACCTGCTGGTCGGCATCCTGCGGGAGGACGAGTTCCGCCGCGGGGACATCGACACCGCCTACCTGACCCGGCACGACCCGGTGGATCTCGGCGCTGCCCGCGACCCGGAGACCACCCTGCGGGTGCACGCCCTCGCGGCGGCGCTCGCCGGGGCGGCCGGACGCCGGGCCACCGCCCGGGTGCAGGCCACGGTGCCCTCCGGCTGGCGCAACGTGCCCAACGAGGACCAGCTGACGAGCTTCACCGCCGGGGGGCGCGAGGTGCACGTGCGCTACCGGTTCGGCCGGGACGGGCTGCGTGCCTCGGTCGACGGCGTGCCGCCCGACGTCGCCGTCGGCTCCTCGTCGCCCGAGCGGGTGCGGTTGACGGTCGACGGGGTCGGCCGGACCGTGGACGTGCATCGCGTGGGCGAGGCCGTCTACCTCGACAGCTCCCTGGGGGCCACGGAGCTGTTCGAGCTGGAGCGGTTCCCCGAGCCGCAGAGCGCCGAGGAGGCCGGCTCGCTGCACGCCCCCATGCCCGGCACGGTGGTCCGCGTCGAGGTGGCGGAGGGGCAGCACGTCAGAGCCGGCGCGGTCGTCGTCGTCCTCGAGGCGATGAAGATGGAGCACGTCGTGCGGGCGCCGACGGACGGCGTGGTGGCCGCGCTGCACGCGGAGGCGGGCCTCACCGTCGACACGGGGCACGTGCTCGCGGTCGTGCACGAGCTCGACGCCGAGGTGTCGGCATGACGCTCCCGGAGTCCGGCGTCGTCCGGTACGAGGTCGCCGGGTCGGTCGCGTGGCTGACCATCGACCGTCCCGAGGCGCGCAACGCCCTCTCGGCCGAGGTGCGCGCGGGCCTCTGGGCAGGTGTCCGGCGCTTCAACGACGACGACACCGCCGCCGTCCTGGTGCTCACCGGCGCCGGGGACAAGGCGTTCTGCGCCGGCGGTGACCTGCGGGAGATGGCCGAGGGGGCGCTCGAGGTGCCGCCGCCGGACTTCCTCCCGCAGTTCGGCCGCAACATCGCCGTCGACAAGCCCACGATCGCCGCGGTGAACGGGGTGGCCTACGCGGGCGGCTTCCTGCTCGCCCAGATGTGCGACCTGGTGGTCGCCGCCGACACCGCGCGCTTCGCGGTCACCGAGGCGAAGGTGGGGCGCGGTTCGCCGTGGGCGGTCCCGCTGCCCCTTCTCGTGCCGCCGCGGATCGCGATGCAGCTGCTGCTCACCGGCGACCCGATCGACGCGCAGCGGGCCTACGAGGTGGGCCTGGTCAACCGGGTCGTGCCGGCCGGCGAGCTGCGCGGTGCCGCGCAGGAGCTGGCGGAGGGGATCGCGGCCAACGCGCCGCTCTCGGTGCGCGCGGCGAAGGCCACCGTCGGCCTGGTGGCCCAGCTGCCCCTGGCGGAGGCGTTCGACGCGGCCGAGGAGATCTGGGCGCCGGTGTACCGCAGCGCCGACGCGCAGGAGGGGCCCGCGGCCTTCCGCGACAAGCGCCGCCCGGTCTGGCAGGGCCGCTGATGGCCGTCGACATGGGCGCGCTGACCGCTGACCTCGCCGCCGAGTCCGCCGACCTCTACGAGGTGCTGGCGGTGCTCGCGCCGTCCGACTGGCGCCTCGCCACCCCGGCCGCCGGCTGGACCGTCCAGGACCAGGTCACGCACCTGGCCTACTTCGACGGGACGGCGACCCTGTCGGCCACCGATCCCGACCGCTTCCGGGTCGAGGCCGACGCCCTGGTGGCCGAGGGCGACGACTTCCCCGACCGGGTGGCCGCGCGGTTCGCCGGCCTGCCCGGCACGGAGGTGTTCGCCTGGCTCCAGCGAGCCCGTCGCGCCTATCTCGACGTCTTCTCCGGCCTCGACCCCGCGACCCCGCTGCCCTGGTACGGCCCGCCGATGAGTGCGGCGTCCTCGGTGACGGCCCGGCTGATGGAGACGTGGGCCCACGGCCAGGACGTCGTCGACGCGCTCGGCCGCACGCGCGCACCGACGACGCGGCTGCGGCACATCGCACACCTCGGCGTGCGCACCCTCGGGTGGAGCTTCCGGGTGCACGGCCTGCCCGTGCCCGAGGAGCCGGTGCGGGTCGAGCTGACCGGCCCCGACGGTGCGCTGTGGACCTGGGGTCCGGACGGCGCCGCCGACCGGGTCACCGGGCCGGCCGAGGACTTCTGCCTGCTGGTCACCCAGCGCCGGCACCGGGGGCAGACCGCCGTGGTCGCCGCCGGGCCGGTCGCCGAGGCCTGGCTCGGCGTCGCCCAGGCGTTCGCCGGTGCTCCCGGGCCCGGTCGCCCACCCACGGAGGTCTCCGCATGAGCGCCGTCGTCGACCCACCCCGCCGGCCGGTCCGGATCGCCAACTGCTCCGGCTTCTACGGCGACCGCCTGGGCGCGGCCCGCGAGATGGTCGAGGGGGGCCCGATCGACGTCCTCACCGGTGACTACCTCGCCGAGCTGACGATGCTCATCCTCTGGAAGGCCCGGCAGAAGGACCCCACCGCCGGGTACGCGCGCACGTTCCTCAAGCAGGTGGAGGAGGTGCTCGGCACCTGCCTGGACCGGGGGATCAGGATCGTCACCAACGCCGGCGGGCTGAACCCGACCGGCCTGGCCGACGAGATCGGCAAGCTGGCCGCGCAGCTCGGCCTGGCGCCCCGCATCGCGGCCGTGACGGGCGACGACCTGCTCGACCGGCTGCCGGAGCTGCAGGCGGCCGGCATCGACCTCGCCCACCTCGACACCGGCCGCCCCCTCGCCGACGCCGGCGTGCAGCCGATCTCGGCCAACGCCTATCTGGGGGGCTGGGGCATCGCCGCCGCCCTCGAGGCCGACGCCGACGTCGTGGTCTGCCCGCGGGTCACCGACGCCTCCCTGGTCGTCGGCCCGGCCGCGTGGTGGCACGGCTGGGAGCGCACCGACTGGGACGCCCTGGCCGGCGCGGTCGCCGCCGGCCACGTGATCGAGTGCGGTCCGCAGGCGTGCGGGGGCAACTACGCGTTCCTCGACGAGGTCACCGACCGCCGCTACCCCGGCTTCCCGCTCGCCGAGGTCGCCGTCGACGGCAGCAGCGTGATCACCAAGCATCCCGGCACCGGCGGCCTGGTCTCGGCCGGCACCGTCACCTCCCAGCTGCTCTACGAGATCGCCGAGCCGGCCTATCTCAACCCCGACGTGGTGGCGCACTTCGACACCCTCGAGGTGGCGCAGGAGGGTCCCGACCGGGTGCGGATCAGCGGCACCCGCGGCACGCCGCCGCCCGCCACGCTCAAGGTCGCGCTCAACTACCTCGGCGGCTACCGCAACACCATGACGCTGGTCCTCACCGGCCTGGACATCGAGGCCAAGGCCGCGTGGGCGGTCGAGGAACTCTTCGGCCTGCTCGGCGGCCGGGCGGCCTTCGCCGAGACCGACGTCCGGCTGCTCCGCTTCGACTCCCCGGACGCGCCCACGAACGAGCAGGCCACGGCCCACCTGCGGATCACGGTCAAGGACGGCGACCCGGCGAAGGTCGGCCGCCGGTTCTCCGACGCCACCATGGCCCTCGCCCTCGGGGGCTACGCGGGGTTCCACACCACGACACCCCCGACGTCGGAGAGCGCCTACGGCATCTACTGGCCGGCGCTCGTGCCCGTCGCGGCCGTCGAGCAGACCGTGCACCTGCCCGACGGCAGCGCGCGGACGGTGCCCCACTCGCCGCGGTCCGGCGCGACGGACGCCGGCGTTCCCGCGGCTCCGGTCGTCCCGCCGCCGCCACCGCCGGGGCCGACGGTCCGGGTGCCGCTCGGCGCGGTCGCGGGCGCGCGCTCGGGGGACAAGGGCGGCAACGCCAACGTCGGCCTCTGGACCCGGGACGACGCGACCTTCGCCTGGCTGGCCGCCGAGCTCACCTCCGACCGGGTCCGGCAGCTGCTGCCCGAGGCGGCCGAGCTGGAGGTGCGGGTGTTCCCGCTGCCCAACCTGCGGGCGGTCAACGTCGTCGTCGTCGGGCTGCTCGGCCAGGGGGTGGCGGCCAGCACCCGGCCCGATCCGCAGGCCAAGGGGCTGGGGGAGTACCTGCGCTCGCGGCTGGTCGACCTCCCGGCGGAGCTGGTGCCCTGATGTCGACCACCGAGGGGGTGCGCACCCGCGATCCCGATCGGCGGGAACGGATCCTGCGCGCGGCCGCCGAGCTGGTGGCCGAGCGCGGCTTCCACGCGGTGAGCATGGCCGACATCGGGGCGGCCGCCGGCATCGTCGGCTCGGGCGTCTACCGGCACTTCGACAGCAAGGCCGCCGTCCTCCTCGCCCTGCTCGACGAGGGGATGGCCCGGCTGCTCGCGGGTGCGGCCGCCGCGGTCGGGTCCGGCCGCCCGGAGGCAGAGGTGCTCGAGGACCTCGTGCGCGACCAGGTGCGGTTCGCCGTCGACGAGGCGCTGCTCGTCCGGCTGTGGCTGCGCGAGATCCAGCCCCTCCCCGACGCCGACCAGCGGCGGTTGCGACGCATGCAGCGGCACTACATCGAGGAGTGGGTGCACACGCTGCGCGAACTGCGGCCCGAGCTGACCGACAGCGACGCGCGCACCCGGGTCCACATCGCCATCGGCGCCATACAGTCGGCGGCCACCTGGAGCGCGGGCAGCCCGCGCGCCGAGCTGGTCGATCTGCTCACCACCTGTGCACGACGGTGTCTCGACGCCTGATCCCTCCGCCCTCCCGCCGCACGTGACCATCCGAGGAGCCCCCCATGGAGCCGGTGCAGAACCTCATCCAGCGGATCAACGTCGGCGACAGCCTCACCCGCTCCGCCGCGGCCCGCCCGGGGCAGCTCGCCCTCGTCGACGGCGACCGGCGCTGGACCTACGCGGAACTCAACGGCTGGGTGAACCGCGTCGCGCACGGGCTGGCCGCCCGCGGTTACGCGTGCGGGGACGCCCTCGGCCTCGCCTCGGGCAACAGCGCCGAGTTCCTCGCCGTCTACTACGCCTGCGCCAAGCTCGGCGTCGTCTGCGTGCCGATCAACCTCGGGTGGCGCCCCGACGAGGTCGCCTACGTGCTCGGCCACTCCCGCGCCCGCGGCCTGGCGGTCGAGGCGCAGCTGGTGGCCGCGATGGCGGGCGCGGTGGAGGAGGTGCCGGCCGTCAGCGACGTCGTCGTCCTCCCCGGTACCGGCGGCGGCTACCAGCCGGAGCCGGCCGGGCGTGCCTGGACCACCCTGGACGAGCTCGCCTCCGGCGACGGCCGCGAGCCGGACGCGCCGGTGGGGGACCGCGACGCGTTGAGCTACCTCTACACGTCGGGCACCACGTCGTTCCCCAAGGGCGTCGTCGGCAGCCACGTGGCGATCTACCTGGAGTCGATGTCGACGGCGCTGGACAACGGCTGGAGCGCCGCCGACCGGTTCGCGGCGATGATGCCGATGTTCCACACGGCCCAGCTCAACGCCTTCTGCACGCCGGCGGTGATGGTGGGGGCGACGATCCACGTGCTGCGCGGCTTCGACCCGGTCGTCTTCCTCGACACCATCGAGCGCGAGCGGATCACGCAGGTGTTCGGCCTGCCGATGATGTACCGGGGGGCCCTGGAATCGCAGGGCTTCGCCGAGCGCGACGTGTCGAGCCTGCGGCGGGCGGTGTACGCGATGGCGCCGATGCCCGACGCGCTGATCCGCGCCTGCCTCACCGGTTTCGGCTGCGACTTCGCGCTGCTGTTCGGCCAGACCGAGATGAGCCCGGTGACCACCTTCTTCCGGCCCGAGCACCAGCTCACCCACATCGGGGCCGTGGGCACGCCGGTCACCGGGGTGCAGGTCGCGATCATGGCGCCGGACGGCGAGCTGCTGGCGCCGGGGGAGCAGGGCGAGATCGTCTACCGCGGACCCAGCACGATGACCGGCTACCTGCGCAACCCGGAGGCCACCGCGGAGGCGTTCGCCCATGGGTGGTTCCACTCCGGGGACGTCGGCTGGTTCGGGGACGACGGTGTGCTGTGGTTCGCCGACCGGTACAAGGACGTGATCAAGACCGGCGGCGAGAACGTCGCCTCGATCGAGGTGGAGAAGGCCGTCTACGCGGCCGACCCGCGGATCGCCGAGGCCGTGGTGGTCGGCCTCCCGCACCCGCGGTGGAGCGAGGCGATCACCGCCGTCGTCGTGCCGAAGCCCGGCGAGACGATCGACGAGGCGCGGCTGCTCGCGGCGCTCAAGGAACGGCTCGACGGGTACAAGGTGCCCAAGGCGGTGCTGGTCGTCGACGAGCTGCCCAAGACCTCCACCGGCAAGATCCAGAAGAACGTCGTCCGCCGGTCCCACGCCGGGCACTACGCGGACTGACGCACACCGCCGGCGTTGGCAGGAATGCATCGGTGACTGTCGTTCCAGCCACTCGTACGGGGGTGTGCGCGCTGCCAGGCTGACCTCGTCGAACGAGGAGGGGTCATGCGGACTGGCAGAGCGGTTCCCGGACGGCACGGGCGGCTCGCGGCGGGCACGCGGAGCGGGGCGCGAGGCCCCCTGGGCTGGCTGCGTCGCGGACAGCTGGGTGCACCCGACGTCCACGACATCTGGTCCCACCCCGCCGGTCAGTGGCGGTTCTGAGGGAGTCCGGCGCCCGGCCGGCCGGGGAGCCGGCCGGGCGGCCGGCTCAGTCCTCGTCGGGGTCGGCCAGCTCCTCGAAGAGCGTGCCGGTCGCGAACGCGCCGGTGTCGTCGAGGTCGGTCAGCTTGCGCTCCGGCGCCGACCGCTGCTGCGGCATCGGGGGCAGCTCGACCGGCTCCTCCAGCAGCTCGCCGGCGATCTCGTCGTCCGTGGCCTCGCTGAGCTCGGCGAGGAGCATGTCCGCCGGGGTGGGCAGCGGAGCGGGCCGGCCGAACGCGTAACCCTGGGCCATCGCGCAGCCGTGCTCGCGCAGCCAGTCGGCCTGGTCGAGGTCCTCGATGCCCTCGGCGATGACCTGCAGGCCCATGCCGCGGCCGAGCTGCAGGAGCCCGTGCACGAGGGCCGCCGTCGAGGGCTCGGTGACGACGTCGGCGACGAACGAACGGTCGATCTTGACCGTGTGGATCGGCAGCCGGTGCAGGGCCGTGATCGCCGAGTAGCCGGTGCCGAAGTCGTCGAGGGCGAGGGTGACGCCCTGGTCGGTGACGACGGCGACCGAGTGCAACGTCGCCTCGGCGGCGAACAGGGCCGTCGACTCGGTGATCTCCAGCTCGAGCCGCTCCGGCGCGAGCCCGGACTCCTCGAGGGCGAACGCGACGAGCTCGCTGAAGCCCTCCTCGGCCAGGTGCCGCGCGGAGATGTTGACGTGCACGCGCAGGTCGGCAGGCCAGGTCGCGGCGTCGGTGCAGGCCCGGCGCAGCACCCACTCGCCGAGCTTGGAGGTGAGCCGGTTGTTCTCCGCGGCGTCCAGGAACGCGGCCGGCGGCAGCAGGCCGCGGGTCGGGTGCTCCCACCGGACGAGCGCCTCGTAGCCGAGCAACGCCTCGTCGGCGAGGTGCACGATCGGCTGGTAGAACAGCCGCAGTTCCTCGTTGTCGAGCGCGTGTCGCAGGTCGGTCTCCAGCTGCAGCGCGTCGACGTCGTTGCGGCTGAGCGCGCCCTCGTGCACCTCGACCCGGCCGCTGCCGTCGGCCTTCGCGCGGGTGAGCGCGCTCTGCGCCTGGCGCAGCAGGTCGTCGGGCGTCAGGTCGGCTCCCAGGGTGAGCCCGACGCTGGCCGACAGGTTGATCTCGCGGTCGCCCACCAGGAACGGCTCGTCGAGCACCGACAGCAGCCGGGCGGCCAGCGCGCGCAGCCCGTCGAGGTCCTCGACGTCCTCGGCGACGACCAGGAACTCGTCGGCACCCAGCCGGACCGCGGTGTCCTCCACCCGGGTGCTCCAGCGCAGCCGGTCGGCCACTTGGCTGAGCAGTTGGTCGCCGGCCTCGTGGCCGAGCGTGTCGTTGACGGCCTTGAAGCGGTCGATGTTCAGGTGCACGAGGCCCACCTGCAGCCCGCGCCGGCGGGACAGGGCGACGGCGTGCCGGAGCCGGTCGGTCAGCGCCCGGCGGTTGGGCAGCCCGGTCAGCGGGTCGGTGAACGCCCGCCGGACCAGGTCCTCCTCCGCGCGCCGGCGGTCGGTGACGTCGACCAGGGACAGGACGACGAACTGGGGGGCGCCGTTGCTCTGGTGCACGATCTCGTGCGACTGGACCACCCACAGCTCGGTGCCGTCGGAGCGGCGCAGCCGGCGCTCCCCGTCGAGCAGCAGGTTCGGGTCGAGGGCCGGCTCGCCGACGGCGGACACCAGTCCCAGGTCGCCGACCGGCGGGTCGTCGGGGTGGGCGAGCAGGTCGACGTGCCGGCCGGCGAGGTCGGCGGCGGTCCGCCCGGTCAGCGCGCACATCATCGGGTTGGCGACGAGTACGTGACCGTCGAGCTCGACGAGCGCCTTGGCGATCGGGGCGGCCAGGAACAGGGCCTGGAAGAGCTCGCCGCGGTCGGCCAGCAGGGTGTCGATGGCCCGCAGTCGCTGTCGGGCAGCGGCAACAGGGCCGCCGGCAGGGTGCCGCGGCATCTCGGGGGCGGGAAGGCTCACCTGCACAGGGTCACGCATGGGAGGCGTCAAGTGACGGAACCTGATCACGGAGAGTCGTGTTCGTGCCGTTACAGATAGTGATGGAACGGTCCGGTCAGCACATGTCCGCGCTGCTCCGAGCGCCGGGCCGGCGTCGTCACCCGGCCGGGTGGCGACGCTCCAGCGCCCCGGGCCGCAGGTCGATGGCACCCCGTAGTCCCCGCCTGCACCAGGAGTGCCGCATGTCCCGTGTTCTCGCCCCGCCGCCGCACCGCAGGGCCGCCGCGTTCGTCGCGGCGGGTGCTGTCGTGCTGGCGGGCGCCGCGAGCACGCCCGCGCGCGCCGACGAACCGGCCGGGCCGACGACGGCGGTCTCCGCGGTCGTGGTGACCGCGCACGGCGCCGGGGTCGTCACCCGGGACGCCGCGCCGGGTCAGGTCGCCGCGGTGACGGCGGACCTGCGGGACGACCCGGGGGTGGTCTCGGTCTCCGTCGACACGCCCGTCACCGGCGTCGGCACGGTCGACGCCCACCGCTCGCTGCAGTGGTCGCTGGACGCGCTGAAGATGGACACGCTGCCGGCCGGCACGCCGGACGGCGCCGGGCTGCTCGTCGCCGTGGTCGACACCGGTGTGCGCGCCACCCACGAGGACCTCTCCGGTCGCGTGCGCTGCGACCTCGGCGCCGACTACGCCGCGGACGCCGCCACCTACGACCCGGCGGGCACCGGCTGCGTGGACCCGAACGGGCACGGCACGCACGTCTCCGGCGAGATCGCCGCGGTGTCGGGCAACGGGCTCGGCATCGAGGGGATCAGCGCCGCGCAGATCGTGCTGGTCCGGGTGCTCTCCGCCGACGGCGGTGGCTGGTCCTCCGACGTGGCCGCCGGCATCATCCACGCCGTCGACGTCGGCGCCGCCGTCATCAACCTCAGCGTCGGCGGCCCCGCCAACTCCGCGCTCGACGCCGCCGTGAAGTACGCGACCGACCACGACGTGATCGTCGTGGCCGCCGCGGGCAACGACCGCACGACCGGCAACGCGCCGAACTTCCCGGGCGCCTCGCCCGGCGCCATCGCGGTGGCGGCGTCGGAGAGCACCGGGCGCTCGGCGCACTACAGCTACAGCGGGCCGACGAACCTGGTCACCGCGCCCGGCTCCGGCGTCCTGTCCACCTGGAGCACCGACGACCACGCCTACGGCTACATGAGCGGCACCTCGATGGCCGCGCCCGAAGTGGCCGGCGTCCTCGTGCGCTACCGCGCCGCCCATCCGACGGCGACCGTGGCGCAGGTGCGGGCCGACGTGCAGGCGACGGCGACCGACCTGGAGACCCCCGGCTTCGACAACGACACCGGGTACGGCCTGATCAACCCCTACCGGCTGCTGACCGGCCACGCGGCGCCGCCGCCGGCCACGGTGCCCGGCCCGGCGCGGATCGGCACGCCGGTCTTCGGCAACGCCTCCGCCCGCGTCTGGTTCGCGGCCCCCGTGAGCAACGGTGGCACGGCGCTCAGCGGCTACTACGTGCGTGGCTACCGCGGGACGACGTACGTCAGGACGGTCTGGGCCGCCCCCGGCGCGACCAGTGCGGTGTTCCCGGGGCTGACCAACGGCGTCGCCTACACCTTCGCCGTCGCCGCGGTGAACTCCGTGGGCCCCGGGCCGGCCTCGCCGCACAGCATCGCGGTCGTGCCCAGGACCACGCCGGGGACTCCGCGGATCGGCCGCCCGGCCGCGGCCCGGGCGGGCGCGGTGGTGACCTGGGCGGCCCCGCCGACCACCGGGGGCTCGGCGATCACCGGCTACTACGTGCGGATCTACCGCGGGTCCACCTACCTGATGACCGTCCAGGCCCCGGCGGGGGCGACGCGCGCGGTCGTCACGGGGCTGCGCCCACGGGTGGCCTACCGGTTCGCGGTCGCGGCGTTCAACGCCGTCGGCACGGGCCCGGGCTCGACGTGGAGCGCCACGGTCCGTCCGCGCTGATTGCCGCCCGCGGGAACACGGCAGCCACCTCGGGACGCTGGCCTCGGGTAGACGACCGAGAGGTGGCGTGTGGTGGAGAAGCGGATCGGGTTCCTGTCGTTCGGGCACTGGCAGCCGGTCGCCGGCTCGCAGGTGCGCACGGGGCGTGACGCGCTCCTGCAGACCGTCGAGCTCGCGGTGGCCGCGGAGGAGCTGGGTGTGGACGGCGCCTACGTGCGGGTGCACCACTTCGCCCGGCAGCTGGCCTCGCCGTTCCCGCTGCTGGCGGCGATGGCCGCCCGCACCACCCGGATCGAGCTCGGCACCGGCGTGATCGACATGCGCTACGAGAACCCGCTGTACATGGCCGAGGAGGCGGCGGCCACCGACCTGCTCGGCGGGGGCCGGCTGCAGCTGGGCGTCAGCCGCGGCTCACCCGAGACGGCGCTGCGCGGGTCGGAGGCGTTCGGCTACGTGCCGCCCGAGGGCAGCACCGACGCCGACCTGGCCCGCGACAAGACGGCGCTCTTCCTCGCCACCCTCCGCGGTGCGGGCGTGGTCGACGCCGATCCGCGGATGACCGGCGGCGTCTCGGGGCGCCTGCCGGTCCAGCCGCAGGCGCCCGGCCTGGCCGACCGGATCTGGTGGGGTTCGGGCACGAGGGCGACCGCGGAGTGGACGGCGCGCCAGGGGCTGAACCTGATGAGCTCCACCCTCCTGGTCGAGGACACCGGCGTCCCCTTCGACGAGCTCCAGGCCGAGCAGATCGCCCGCTTCCGGTCGGCGTGGGCGGCGGCCGGGTGGGAGCGCGAGCCGCGCGTGTCGGTGAGCCGCAGCGTCCTGCCGATCGTCACCGATCTGGACCGGCAGTACTTCGACGGCGATCCGGGCGAGGATCAGGTCGGCATCCTCGAGGGCGTGCGCGCGAGGTTCGGGAAGAGCTACGTGGGGGAGCCGGACGCCCTCGCCGAGGCGCTCGCGAAGGACGCCGCCGTCCAGGAGGCCGACACCCTGCTGGTGACCGTGCCCAACATGCTCGGCGTCGAGTACAACGCGCATCTGCTCGAGGCGATCACCGGCACGTGGCCCCGGCGATCGGGTGGGTGCCGCCGGAGCGCCGATGATCAGTGGTAGCGGTTCAGGATGATGTTGTAGGGCGCGACGCCGACGCCGATCGAGATGATCGGCTTCTGGGCCGCCTTCATCCATCTCAGGAGCCAGATCACCCGGTCCTGGCTGAGCGCGACGCAGCCGCCGGTGGCGTAGGCGTTCTGCACGTGCAGAAAGAAGGCCGACCCCTTTCCGGCGACCGCCCCGGTGCCGTAGGTCGGCGGCATGTTGTAGCCGATCACCGCGCCGTAGGCGTACTGCTGCGGGTAGTCGATCAGCCGCTCGAACGCGCCGTAGCTCGCGGGGCAGGTGTGGGGGGCGCAGAAGCGGTGCTCGTTGATCACCGAGCCCGTCGAGCCGGTCCAGACGTCGTTGGGCCCGACGTGGATGTAGGAGATCCCGGCGCCCGGGCTGGGGGCGATCCCGAACCCCTGGTCCAGCCGGAACTGGCCGACCGGCGTCTTCGACAGAGTTTCCGAGGCCGCGCCCATGCCCTGTGCTCCGATGCGGGCGGAGGGGAAGTGAGCCACGCGGAAGTAGCGACCGTCGGCCTGCCGTTGCCAGGCGTCGACCGTCGCCCACGTCGTCGTCGAGTCGGCCGCCGAGACGGTGACCACCTGGCTCGACGTCGTGGCCGCGACCGCGGGCTCCGACGACGAGAACCCGACCAGGGCCCCCAGTGCGAGGGCCGTGGTCAGCCCGATCGCTGCGATCCGTCCGCGCACCGCGTGCCCCGTCCCCGCCCGATGCACCGCACCGCACGTCCCCGTCCGTCGTCGCGGGCAACCTAGCAGTTCCGGCCCTCAGTCCACCCGATTCTCGGGCTCCGGCTGGTGCGCCGGTAGGTCGTCCGGAGGTGGCAGCCCGTCGCGCCGTACGACGGGCTCCACGGCATGTCGTCGCCGCCGGACATCCGCCGTCCGTTCATCGTGCCGTGGCCTCACCGCCGTCGTCCGGACGCCGTTCTCGCAGACCCTGACCCCGAAGGCACATGACGACCTCAGGGAGTTCCCAGGGAATGAGCACGAACAGGCGACGACGAGGCCGGATGGTGGCGGCAGCGCTGACCGGCGTGGCGACGACCGCGGCGATCGGGGTCGGGGTGGGGCACGCCAGCCCCGGCGGGCCACCGCGCGCGACCGCGACGCCCATCAAGCACGTCGTGGTGATCTACCAGGAGAACGTCTCCTTCGATCACTACTTCGCGACCTATCCGCGGGCCGCCAACCCGGCCGGTGAGCCCTCCTTCACCGCTGCCGCGGGCACCCCGACGGTCAACGGGCTCGGCCCGTCGCTGAGCGCCCCGAACAATCCGAACTCGGTGCAGCCCTTCCGGCTGGGCCGCTCACAGGCGGTGACCTGCGACCAGGACCACACCTACGCCGACGAGCAGAAGGCGTTCGACCACGGGCTGATGGACAAGTTCGTCGAGACCGTCGGGCGGGGCACCGCGGCGTGCACGGACTACGGCAAGGGCCCCGGCCTGGTGATGGGCTACTACGACGGCAACACCGTCACCGCCATGTGGAACTACGCCCAGCACTACGCGATGAGCGACAACTCCTACAGCACCACCTTCGGCCCGTCGACGCCCGGCGCGCTGAACCTCGTCTCGGGCCAGACCCACGGGTTCACGCCCGACGGCACCACGGTCCCGGCGGCCAGCACCACCGTGATCGGCGACCCGCAGCCGACCGGGGACGCGTGCGACACCCGCGACACCACGACGTCGGCGGACCCGAAGAACAAGAACATCGGCGACCTGCTCAACGCGAAGAACGTCAGCTGGGGCTGGTTCCAGGGCGGCTTCCGCAACTGCGCGGCGACCCACGCCAACCAGGGCGGCGTCGTGAGCAAGGACTACATCCCGCACCACGAGCCGTTCCAGTACTACGCCAGCACCGCGAACCCGAAGCACACGCCGCCGGCCTCGGCAGCCGAGATCGGGCACGCCGGCCCGGCGAACCACCAGTACGACCTCACCGACTTCACGACGGCGCTCGACAGCGGGAACATGCCGGCCGTCAGCTTCCTCAAGGCCCCGGCCTACCAGGACGGCCACGCGGGCTACTCCGACCCGCTCGACGAGCAGCGGTTCCTCGTCGACACGGTGAACAAGCTGCAGAAGTCGCAGTACTGGAAGGACACCGCCGTCGTCGTCGCCTACGACGACTCCGACGGCTGGTACGACCACCAGATGGGGCCGATCGTCAACCAGTCGCAGGACCCGGCGAACGACTCGCTCCGGGGCACCGACTGCGGCACCAACACCAACCAGGTCCTGGGCGGCTACCAGGACCGCTGCGGTTACGGCCCGCGGCAGCCGCTGCTGGTGATCTCGCCGTTCGCGAAGAGCAACTTCGTCGACCACTCGGTCACCGACCAGACCTCGATCCTCGCGTTCATCGAGGACAACTGGGGCACCGGCCGGATCGGCAACGGGTCCTTCGACGAGAAGGCCGGCAGTCTCGAGGCGATGTTCGCCTTCGGGGATCGGCACGACGGCGGCCGCGGAGCCTCGCACACGCTGCTGCTCGACCCGGCGACCGGACAGCCTGCACGAGGCAGCCGGCACGACTGAGCTCCGCACCGACGAGGGCCCGGCGCGCACGCGCCGGGCCCTCGTTCGTGTGGATGGCATCTGCCTTGCGTCAGCAGGGCGGGAGCAGCCCCCCGCAGGTGGGGGGAGCCGGGACCGTCCCCGCCGGGAGCTTCGGCGCCGACGGCACGGGCACCGGCAGCTTCGGAGCGGGCACCGGCAGCTTCGGGACCGACACGGGAGCGGGCACCGGAGCCGGCACGGTCACCGGGAACGGCGCGGGTGCCGGAGCCGGCGCGCCGCCGGCCGTCGTGCCGGTACCGGAGCCGGTGCCGCCTCCGGTACCGGTCCCACCACCGGTCCCGGTGCCGGAACCCGAACCGGAGGCCGACGTGCCGCCTCCGCCGCCCGACGCGGCCTGGCCGCCCGACGAGGCGGGCCGCGCGGTCGTTCCACCGCTGGAACCGGCCGGCCGCGCGGTCGCGCCGGTGGTGTTGCCGGAGGGGGGCGTCATGTCGGACGCGCCGATCGCCGGGCCGGGCGACGCGGGGCCGCCGTAGTAGCCGGACGGCGGCGGGATGGCCCCGGTGGTGTTGCCGACCAGCGGCAGGTCGGCGACCGGGATGCCGGCCGCGTAGGCGTGGGCGAGGCCGAGGACCTCGTTGACGTAGCTGTCGGAGTGGTTGTAGGCGAGGACGGCGTTGCGCTGGCCGGACGCCGTCCGCAGGTCGCCGCCGGCCACGCAGAGGTAGTGGGCCGCGCCCAGCGCCGCGTCGTTGATGTTGAACGGATCGGGGGCGCTCCGGCCGGAGGCGCTCACGCCGTAGGACCGCCAGGTCGCGGGGATGAACTGCATGGGGCCGACGGCGCGGTCCTGGACGGGGTCGCCGTCCCAGAGGCCGTGGTCGGTGTCGCGGATGAAGGCGAACTGCACGCCGTCGAGGGACGGGCCGATGATCCGCGGCGTCGAGGTGCCGTCGGGGTTGAGGACCGCGCCACCGAAGCGGCCGTGGTCAGACTCGACGCGGCCGATGCCGGCCAGCAGGGACCAGTCGATGCCGCAGGACGGGTCGTTGTTCGCCATGCGCGCGGCCGCGACCCGGTAGGCGTTGAGGGCCACGTTCGGGATGCCGTTCGCCGCGAGGCCGGTGATCACGGTGGGCGCCATCGGCTGCGACTGCGCGACGTGGGCCGGGGCGCTCGCCAGGACGACGGAGCCGGTCGGTGCGCCCGAGGACAGGAAGGAGATCGCCGACGGCGACGCGAGCGCCAGCGGCAGTGCCGCGTTCTTGACGTCCGCGGAGGCCCCCGGCCCGGGCGGCGGTGCGACGACCCCGCCCATAGCAGCCACGGCGGCCGCGATCACGAGCCAGCGATGCCGGCCGTGGTGGTGGCTCACGGTCGCGGCGTGTCGGCCGCGCGGTTTCTCCGCCGGCGGGGGAGTGCCGCCGTCGACGTCGTCCTGATCTATCGCCTGCTCGAACGCGCTGTCCGTGGCCTGTTGCACCGTCACCCCTAGCCGCCCCTGTGATGCCGGCACGTTCCCCGTGACCCGGCGGACCGCGTCTACCCGTGACGGACGTTCTCTATACCTGCGATTTCGAGTCCGATCAGGCCGTATTTGGGTGTTCACGCTGGTCGCTCAGCCGCGGCGGCCCGCGCGCACGAGATCCTCGGTGGTCGCGAGCTTCACCGAGGGCCGGCCGCTGTCGCGTCCGCGCTCTCGCTCGGCGCGCAGGATCCGGCCGAGCTCCTTGGCGCCGAACGCATCCGGGTGCGACCGGCGCACCGAGCGGACGAAGGCTCGTGGCGACCCGGCCGGGGTCGGCAGCCGTCCGGCGATCGCGTCGTCCAGCAGTGTGCGGACCGTCTCGGCGGCATCGACGCGGTTGTCCCCGATGCCGCCGGAGGACCCCCGCTTGAACCAGCCCACGGCGTAGGCGCCCGGCACGGCGGCGATCCGGCCGGCGTCGTTGGGGACCGTGCCGGTGGCCGGGTCGAACGGCAGCCCGGGCACCTCGCGGCCGCCGTATCCGATGGCGCTGACGACCGGACCGGCCACCACCTCCACGCCGTCGGAGAGGCAGACCCCGGTCGCGGTCCGGTCCCCGCGAACGCGGGACACGGTGCTGCCGAAGCGCAGGACGATCCGCCGTCCCGGTTCCGGGGGCGCGGCGTAGTCGGGAACCGCGCGCCGGACGCCGGCCAGCAGCGCCGCATGACTGTCCCGGGGTGCCGCGTCGATGGCCGCGGCAGTGTGCGGATCGGAGTCGTCGACCACGAGTTCGACGCCGGGCAGCTGCCGCAGCGCGAGCAGCTCCGGTCCCGTGTAGGCGGCGTCCTCGGGCCCGCGTCGGCCGAGGAGCACGACTTCACGCACCGGCGACGTCCGCAGGGCCGCCAGGGCGTGGTCGGCGATGTCGGTGCGCGCCAGCTCGCCGGGATCGGTGCTCAGGATGCGGGCGATGTCGAGCGCGACGTTGCCGGTGCCGATGACGACGGCCCGCTCGTCGGCCAGCCGCACGTCGTCGCCGGGCACGTCGGGATGGGCGTTGTACCAGCCGACGAACTCCGGGCCGGTGTGGAAGCCCGGAAGGTCCTCGCCGGGAACCTCCAGCCGCCGGCCCGTGGCGGCCCCGACGGCGTAGATGACCGCGTCGAAGTTCTGCGCCAGCTCGGCGGGCGACACGTCGGTGCCGACGTCGACGCCGAGCAGCATGCGCACCCGGGGGTGGTCGTAGAGCCGGCCCAGGGTCTGGCCGATCCGCTTGGTGCCGGGATGGTCGGGCGCGACGCCGTAGCGGACCAGTCCTCCGGCCATGGGCAGCCGGTCGATGAGGGTGACCCGGGAACCGGTGTGGAGCAGGAGCAGTTCCGCCGCGTACAGGCCCGCCGGGCCGGTGCCGACGACGGCGACGTCGAGGCCGGTGAAATCGCTGGGCAGCGACCAGTCGAAGCTCACGCGGTCCCACGTGTGGAACAGCGGCCCCGCCGGCGTCGGGGTGGCCGCCGTCCGGTCCCTCGGCGTGCGCTGGAAGTAGTCGGCGTTGAGGTCGGAGTAGACGCGGCCGGTCTCCGTGAGCACGTCCGCCGGAACGGCCGCGTCGACGGGGCAGACGTCGGCGCACGCCCCGCAGTCGATGCAGACCTCCGGATCGATGTAGAGCATGGGCTCGGAGTCGAACGCGTCGGTGCCGGGCGCCGGCGCGATGCAGTTGACGGGGCACGCCGAGACGCACGTGGCGTCCTTGCAGCAGTTCTGCGTGATGACGTAGGTCATCGGCCCGAGCGCTCCCGTCTCCACGCCGCCCCGCGGGGTCGGCCCGTCACAGCAGGTTCGCCCGCTTGTACATGGCGGCCGCGGGCCGGGTCAGGAGGCCGGCACCGTGCAGGAACTCCATCAGCCCCCGGCAGCTCGAGCGCAGCATCGACTTGTAGTGCTCGTTGCCGGCGGCCTCCCGCTTGGCCCGGGCGACGTCCAGACCGGCCTCCGCGTAGGCCTTGTCGCTGACCATGCTGGTCACGATGTGGTACGCCGCGGAGGCGACGAGCAGCGCGCACACGTGCCGGCGCACGGGCCCGGCCTGCGCCATGCGCTCGACCACCTCGTCGCGGGCGAACTTCATGTGCCGCGACTCCTCGACGACGTGGATGTTGTTGATCGTGCGCACGAAGGGCGCGACCCGCTCGTCCCGCATCCAGTCGCGTTGCATCACGTCGAGGACCTCCTCGGCGACCAGGATGGCGGCGTAGGCCGTCTCCCCGAAGGCGAACGTCTTGAACAGCCGGCCCAGCTCCAGCACCTTGCGGGTCGGCAGGTAGGCGGGAGCGTTCAGCTTCTCCGCGCCGCGGGCGAACATGATCGAGTGGCGGCACTCGTCGGCGATCTCGGTGAGCGCCCACTGGAACTCTGCCGACGTCCGGTCGGCGGTGTAGATCTCCCGCAGCATCATCTGCTGGAGGACCAGCTCGAACCAGATGCCGGTGCAGGCGACCGAGGCTGATTCCTGGCGGGTCAGCTCGGCGCGCTGCAGCTCGCTCAGCTCGTTCCAGTACGGCGTCCCGTAGAGGGTCGACCACTCGGGACTGGACCCGTGGTCCGCGGGATCGAGCGGGTCGTCCCAGTCGACCTCGACGAGCGGGTCGTAGGACAGCGTGGCGCTGGAGTCCAGCAGGCGCTGGGCGACCGAGGCCTCGTGCTCGGTCCCGGTCGCATCGACGATCGCGGTCATCGAGGGTTCCCCCGCTTCTCGGTGTCGTGGTCTTCCGTCTCGGGGCACGCCCGGAGATATCCGTGACGGCAAGACATAGCTACCCCGGCTCGCCGGATGTGACACCTCCCGATGTCACGTGTTCCGAGGTGGGCCGGGGCGGCCCTGCGGCGTGCCTTTCCACCAGCGGGTGCCCCCCTGTGCCCACGGGAGCCGGCGCCGTCCGCACGGCCACGGCCACCGTTAGTCGGACGATCCCGCCTCCGCTGCCGGTCGCCCGACCGAGCCCCCTCCGATGCCGAGCTGCGCGAGGTTGTCGCGGGCTGGATGGCTGCGACCGGCCGGCCCCTCGGCGAAGGCGACGAGCAGGCGGCCGGTGATGGCCTCGATGACCGCGGAGCTGTCGTGACCCTGGCAGCCTGCCTCCAGGCCGCAGATCCAGTACTGGGTGCCGGCGGAGAACACGCCCGCGCCGCTGGGGGTGGTGTAGTAGGTGGCGTCGGAGAAGTCGCGCCGTCCCTGGCAGGTCACAGGGGAGTGGAAGAGCACCTCGATCGGGCGCGGGGTGGGCACCCGCAGGTCGACGCGTTCGTACTCGTTGCCGACGAGCCCGGGGAGGACCTGCCCGTCGTGGACCAGGCCCGAGAGGAGCCAGTTGGCGGGGTCGGCGACCACCAGGTCGGCGTGGGCCGGGTTGCACTGGTAGAAGTTGCCGAGCAGCACGCTCTCCGGACGCGGATCCGGGGGGCTGCGCCACTGGGTGGTGGCCGCGGCGGGGTCGGTGGTGTGGATCGGATCCCGGTCGAAGGACTTGTAGTCGACCTCGATCCGGTCGGCCCCCCGGCTGCTGGGCTCGAAGCGGATGTGGCGGTAGATCTCGTTGCCGCCGAGAAAGGCCAGGTTGACTCCGCGGTCGCGGGCGGCGGTGGTGTTGTCCCGCTCCTCCTGCGACCAGTACTCGTCGTGGCCGAGTGTGACCATCGCGCGGGCGCCGTCGAGCAGATGCGGGTTCCCGGCGAGATCGACGTCGGTGGCGTAGCCCAGCGGGAGTCCGCTGCGCTCGGCGAACTGCACCAAGGGGCGTTCGAAGATGAGGAAGTCCCCTGCGCCCTGCATGTCCTTGGCCTGGTACGGCCGGTCGAAGGAGTCGGCGGCGGCGCGATCGACCATCTTGCCGCTGGGTGAGGCGTAGAGGCTGTAACCGCCCCAGCGGTTGTAGGCCTGCCACGTGGTGACCGCATTGACGATGACGATCCGCCCGGTGTTGTCCGGGGTGGCCACGGTCAGCGGAACGAACTGCTGCGGGCCGGTGGAGGCGTCCAGTCGGATCAGGTAGTTACCGGGCGGCCATCCCGTCGTGTCGACGGTCAGCGAGGGCTGCCACGGCGCGACGACGGTGTGCCGAGGCTCCTGCACCTGGGCGGCGGCCTGCCGGTGTCCCGGCTGCGGGGAGGAGGTCCAGATCCGCGCACCGCCGGTGGGCGGGTAGTTGCCGATCCTGAATGCGGTGGCGGTGAAGCGGGGGGCGTTCGTGGAGACGAACAGCTGAACCGGCTCACCCGGATGCACGCTGACGTGGTCGGCGTAACCCTCGATCGCATGCTCCGGGCCGGGGTGCGTCAGCTGCCACTGCGCGGGAACAGCCTGCACAGACGCAGGATCACCCGGCGGAGAGGGTTCGCCGGGGCGGGCAGCAGTGGCCTTCGTGCTCGTCATCCCTGTGGCGAAGCTGGGGGAGCATGCCGTCAGGAACACCAGGAGCAGCGAGGCCAGCGGCACCCACCCACGACGGCCCCGTCGCCCAGCACCTCGTCGCCCAGCACCTCGTCGCACGAGCGCGCAGTCTGCCGCACGGGAAGCGCGGCGTCCGCAGGGTGCGCCGGCCGGCGAGTGCGGCCGCCGTGCCGCCGCCGCAGCCGCTACGTCGACGGTCGTTGCACGCCCTCTCTGCCTCTGGTCAGTGCGCCGACCCAGAGGCCGCGGTGCCACTCCGGAGGGCGGTGGCCACGGTCCGCGACAGGGCCTCCACCAGGTGGATCCCGCTGGTGAGATCCGCGTCGTGCTGCGTCAGCACGGCCAGCCGGATCTGGTGGCCGCCCACCTCGACGAGCCCCACACTGCTGACCACCCAGCGCCCGCCGTCGTCATCGACGTCGAGCCAGCCGTTCTTGTTGGCGAAGTCGGCACCGGGGTCCGCGGCGGCGCCGACCCCCCAGCGCTGGTCGGCCTCCACGTTGCGCATCAGCCCCTCCGCGTAGCCACGAGAGTCGGCTGACAGCGGGCTTCTCGGGGAGACCAGGTTGGTCAGGAGGGTCGACTGGTCCGCCGCACTCGTGGTGGACAACCCCCATTGCTCGTGCGGGCCGAGGACCGTCGCGGACAGGCCCAGCCGACGCATCCACGACGAGACGCCGTCGTCCCCGCCCAGCGCTGCATAGACCCGGTCGGCGGCGTCGTTGTCGCTGTTCTCGATCATCGCCGTCAGGTCGTCCGAGATGCCGTCGCCAGGCGGCCGACCCTGCTGCTGGTTGCTCAGGAGATAGCTCTCGACGAGGGTGAGCTTGAAGACGCTCGCTGCCGGCATCAGCGTGTGCGCCCCCCAGCCGACACTGACACCGGTCGCCGCGTCCGTGCCGGCGATCGAGACCGAGTCCGGGGGCATCCCGGCGACCAGCCGCTGCACGGCGGTGTTCACGGCGGCTCGGGCCACGTCGCTGGCCGAGCCCGTCGGGGTCGGTGCGGAGGCAGGCTGGTGCCTGGACGCTGTCGGCACCGGCGGAGCCGTCCGGCTCGGCGGCTCACCGGTCGTCCCGGCCCGCGCGTCGGCTCGGACGCCGGCACCCCACGGGCTGCCGAGCGCTCCCGCGCCGAGCGCAGCCAGGGCCACCCCCAGAGCAACACCGCTGCCGGTCTTCAGCCCGATCCGCATGGCCACCCCGGTTTCCTGGTCTCTGGCCGGGGGCCCCGGCCCCTCGGTCAGTACATGGCCCGCGAGCGAGCGACCCGGGTTCGTCCCAATCTCGCGAACGGGCCTGCTGCGTCGCGCCCCCGTCGCCCCCATGGTGGACCCGAACGCGCCACGGCGCCCGCGTCGTGCCAGACATCGACTCTGCAGGCACGTAGCTGCGCCAGGCACGCCGCCGTGCCGGGACGATCCAGACCCGACCCGCTCATCGCGCGGGCATTGCGCAGAGCGTGGTCAGTGCCTACGAGTCGAACCGCCGTGCGCCTCCCGCCCCGTTCTTCTCCGTCTCATCGCGGCCACCGGTCGT
>DASYGS010000125.1:0-2353 GCA_035999465.1 Blastococcus sp.
GCATTCGTCCGCTGCTCGCCGCCTCGTAGTGGCAAGGGTACGTACGCTGCGGGCAGTCCGACGGCCGTCAGCTCCGCGCACGTCATCGCGCCGGACCGGCACACGACGAAATCCGCGGCGGCGTAGGCGTACTGCATCGAATCGACGTACGGCAGCACGACGTACGGCGGCGTGCCCGGCGCGACCTCGACGGTGTTCTTCGGGCCCGCGATGTGCAGCACCTGCACGCCCGCCGCACGCAGCTGCGGCGCCGCGGCGGACACCGCGGAGTTGATCGCCTGCGCGCCCTGCGAGCCGCCGGTGACCATCAGCACCGGACCGTCGGGATCGAGGCCGAAACGCGCCCGCGCCTCGGCCCGCAACGCGGCGCGGTCCAGCATCGCGATGGCCGGACGCAACGGGATCCCGATCGGCACGGCGTGCGGCAGGTGCACCGACGGCGACGCGGTGTAGATGTGCCGGGTCAGCCGCGCGGCGACCCGGTTGGCGACCCCGGGACGGGCATTCGCCTCGTGGATGACGATCGGGATGCGCCGGCGTCGGGCGGCGACGTACGCGGGCATCGCGACGTAGCCGCCGAACCCGACCACGGCTTCCGCACGCACGCGATCGAGCACCTGCCCCGCCGCGCGCACCGACGCGCGCAGCTTGCCCGGCGTCGCGAGCAGGGCCCGGTTGAGCCGGCGCGGCAGCGGTACCGGCGGGATCAGCTCGAGCGGGTAGCCCCGGGCCGGGATGAGGACGGTGTCCAGTCCACGCTCGGTGCCCAGCGCGGTGATCTCGGCGCTCGGGTCGAGCCGGCGCACCGCGTCGGCGAAGTTCATCGCCGGCTCGATGTGCCCGGCCGAGTGCCCGCCGGCGACCACGATGCGCGGGGCGTGCGCGACCGGTGCGCTCATCGCCGACCCCGCGGTGCGTCCGAGCCGGTCGGACGCAGGGCCGATCGGTGCGGCCGCGAGGAGTTCGCGACGGCCGGGCGGCCCGGTTGGCGGGCGGGCTGACGCGTGGGCTGGCCGGCCTGCCGGGTGGGCGCCTGGCGCGAGGGCTGGCGCGAGGGCTGGCGGGTGCGCGCCGGGGCCGGGCGCGGCGCGGGCGCCGGGCGGCGCCTGGGCGGCTGGTACGGGCGCGGGACCGGGACGCGCAGCCAGCGCTGCCACCGCGAACGGGTGCCCAGTCGCTGGTCGCGGCGCGCCGCACTCACGGCGGGCGCCTCGTGCCGGGCGAAGGAGACGAGCATCCCGAGGACGAAGAAGGACGCGAGCAGCGACGTGCCGCCCGCGGAGATGAACGGCAGCGGGATGCCGGTGACCGGCAGCAGCGCGGTGACGTAGCCGATGTTGATCACGGCCTGGCCGCAGAGCCAGACGGTGGCCGCACCCGCGACCAGCCGCACGAACGGATCGGCGCTGCGGCGTGCCACGCGCATGCCGGTGTAGGCGAGCAGGGCGAACAGCGCAAGGACGACGAGCGCCCCGAGCAGCCCGAGTTCCTCGCCGATGATCGCGAAGACGTAGTCGGAGTTGGCGTTGGGCACCCAGTACTTCGACGTCCCGTCGCCGAGGCCGACGCCGAAGATGCCCCCCGAGCCGAGGGCGTAGATGCTCTCGACGGTGTGGAAGCCGGCGCCCTGCGCGTCCTTGAACGGATCGGTGAACGACGTCAGCCGGGCAAGGCGGTAAGGCTCGGCGATGGCGAGCGCGGTGACCGCGGCGGCCACCACGCCCACGAGCAGCATGAAGTAGCGCATCGGCATGCCGACCATCCACAACAGGCCGAGCAGGATGAGTAGGTAGCACAGCGTCGTACCGAGGTCCGGCTCGAGCATCACCAGCGCGATCACGAACACGAAGCCGGGCACGAGCGGCAGGAACAGGTGCCGGGCCTTGCGCAGCGTGCCGAGCTGCTGCTTGCGCGCCAGCAGGTCGCCGCCCCACAGCAGCACGCCCACCTTCGCCAGCTCGGAGGGCTGCAGTTGCATCGGGCCCAGGTCGATCCAGCGCCGTGCGCCGTACACACCGACACCGATGCCCGGGATGAGCACGGCGACGAGCGCGACGATGCCGATGGCCAGCACCGGGTAGGCGAGCGCGCGGTAGGCCCGCGGCGACAGCCGCATCGCGAACCAGAACAGCGGCAGGCCGACGGCGACGAACTCCGCCTCCTTGATCACCTGCTGCCAGATCGAACCGGTGGCGGCGGCCGAGCCGTCGGCGGCGTGCGAGGCCGCGATCGTCGTCGAGACCGCCATCAGCACGCCGAAGCCGAGCAACCCCACGGACGCGAGCAGCAGCAGCTGCACCGACGCGTACGGACGGTCGAGGAAGCGCTGCCCGTCCGGGGCAGGCTGCAGCCT
>DASYGS010000041.1:0-2279 GCA_035999465.1 Blastococcus sp.
TCGACGAGCACGCCGCGGGCCGGGCCGTGCATCGTCCGCTGGATCAGCAGCAGGATGTAGAGCGCGGCCAGGATGATGCCGACCGTGGCGAGGATCGTGAAGACCGGTGCGGTGCTCTACATGGTCAACCACGGCATCTCGACCGGGCTGCTCTTCGTCGTCGTCGGCATGCTCATCTCGCGCGGCCGGTCGCGGCAGATCACCGACTACGGCGGCGTGGCCGCCAAGGCACCGGTGCTCGCGGGCGCCTTCCTCATCGCCGGGCTGGCCTCGCTGGCGCTGCCCCTGACCAACAGCTTCGTCAGCGAGTTCATGGTGCTGATCGGCTCGTTCAACACCGCGCCGGTCTTCACGATCCTCGGCACGGTCGGCATCATCCTGGCCGCGCTCTACATCCTGCTGCTGATCCAGCGGACGATGCACGGCCCGGCCCGCGGCGTGCTCGTCGAGACCGACGGTGCCGGCACCGCCGAGCCCCTGCCCGCGCCCCGCGGCGGCGGTGGCGCCACAGCCACGGCCACGGCCACGGCTCCGCGGGTCGCTGCCCCGGCGCGCCTGCGGGTACTGGATCTCGACCGGCGCGAGCTCGCCGTCGTCACACCGCTGATCGCGCTGATCATCGCGCTCGGCGTGTATCCGCAGCCGCTGATCGCCCTGATCGAGCCGGCTGTGCACGCGACCATGAGCGACGTGGGTGCGCACAACACCGCGACCGGAGGAACCCACCGATGATCACGGCACCACACCTGTCGTACGCCACGCTGGCGCCGCTGATCTTCGTCTTCGGCGCGGCCTGCATCGGCGTCCTCGTCGAGGCCTTCGCCCCGCGGGAGTCCCGCCAGCCGGTGCAGATCGGCGTGGCGCTCGTCGGCACGGTCGGCGCGTTCGTCAGCACGATCCTGCTGCACGGCCACAAACCGGAGGTCACCGCCGGTGGGGCGCTCGCCGTCGACGGCGCCGGGCTCTTCCTCCAGGCGACGATCGCGGGCCTGGGGTCCCTGGCCATCCTGCTGTTCGCCGAGCGCGCCCTCGACCCCGCCCGGTCGGCGTTCGTCGCCGCGGCAGCGGTGCCGGCCGGCAGCCCGCGTGATCGGGAGCTGCTGACGTCGGAGCGGGTGCAGACCGAGGTCTACCCGCTCACCACCTTCGCCATCGGCGGCATGATGCTCTTCACCGCCGCCAACGATCTGCTGCTCATGTTCGTCGCCCTCGAGGTGCTGAGCCTGCCGCTGTACCTGATCAGCGGCCTGGCCCGCCGGCGTCGGCTGCTCTCGCAGGAGGCCGCCCTCAAGTACTTCCTGCTGGGCGCCTTCGCGTCCGGGTTCTTCCTCTACGGGCTCGCCCTGGTCTACGGCGCCACCGGCAGCGTCACCTTCCGTGCCATCCGCGACGCCACGGTGGCCGGCGGCAACGACGTCGTCCTGGTGCTCGGCCTCGCGCTGCTCATCGTGGGCCTGCTGTTCAAGGCCAGCGTGGCGCCGTTCCACACGTGGACCCCGGACGTGTACCAGGGTGCCGCCACGCAGGTGACGGCCTTCATGGCGGCCTGCACGAAGGTCGCCGCGTTCGGTGCGATCCTGCGGCTGCTCTACGTCGCCTTCGGGACGACGGCCTGGACCTGGCGCCCGCTGATCTACGGCGTGGCGATCGTGTCGATGGTCGTGGGCGCGGTCCTCGGCCTCACCCAGACCGACCTCAAGCGCATGCTGGCCTACTCCTCGATCGCGCACGCCGGGTTCCTCCTCACCGGCGTCATCGGGCTCAGCACCGCCGGCACCGGCTCGGGGCTCTCGGCCACCCTGTTCTACCTGCTCAGCTACGGCCTCAGCACGATCGGCATCTTCGCGGTCCTCACCCTGGTGCGGGACGGCGACGGCGAGGCCAGCCATCTCTCGCAGTGGGCGGGACTGGCGTCGCGCTCCCCCGTGACGGCGGCGGTCATGAGCCTGTTCCTCCTGTCGCTGGCCGGGATCCCGCTCACGGCCGGCTTCATCGGGAAGTTCGCCGTCTTCCGCGCGGCCATCGAGGTGGGCGCGTGGCCGCTCGTCCTGGTCGCCCTGCTGGCCAGCGCCGTGGCGGCGTTCTACTACCTGCGGGTCATCGTGCTCATGTACTTCTCGCCGCCGGCAGTCGACGGCCCGACCGTCGGCGTGCCCGGGCTGCCCACCACGATCGTCCTGGCGATCACGGCCGTGGCCACCGTGCTGCTCGGCATCCTGCCCGGGTCGGTGCTCCACCTCGCTGAGCAGGCGGCTAGATTCGTCGGTTGATGACGAACC
>DASYGS010000095.1:0-22273 GCA_035999465.1 Blastococcus sp.
GCCACGACGGTCGAGCGGTTCTCCGGCGACGTGCCGAAGGCCGTCGAGCAGGTGCGCACCTGGTCGCGGGAGGGCTGGCGGGTCGTCGTCACCTTCGCCGGGCCCGGGCCGGCCCAGCGCGCGGCCGACCAGCTCACCGAGGCCGACCTCGGCGTCCGGCTCGTCCCCGACATCGCGGCCGTGCCCGACGCGGGGATGACCCACGTGACGCAGGGGAACCTGGAGTCGGGGTTCGCCTTCCCCGGCGTCGGGCTGGCGCTGCTCACCGAGCACGACCTGACCGGCCAGCGCGGCACGAACATGCGCGACGCGGCCAAGATGCCCGCGCGCCGCCGCAACGCCGTCGACCTGGTGCAGCTGCAGCCGGGCGACCTCGTCGTCCACGAGCAGCACGGCATCGGCCGCTACATCGAGATGATCAGCCGCACGGTCAACGGCGGCCAGCGCGACTACCTGATCGTCGAGTACGCGCCGTCGCGGCGGAACCAGCCGCCGGACCGCCTGTTCGTGCCGACCGACGCCCTCGACCAGCTGACCCGCTACGTCGGTGGCGAGGCGCCCGCGCTGTCCAAGCTCGGCGGGGCCGACTGGAAGAACACCAAGAGCAAGGCGCGCAAGGCGGTCAAGCAGATCGCCGCCGAGCTGATCCGGCTCTACTCGGCGCGCATGGCGACCAAGGGCCACGCCTTCGGCCCGGACACGGTCTGGCAGCGCGAGCTCGAGGACGCCTTCCCGTTCCAGGAGACGCCCGACCAGCTCGGTGCCATCGACGAGGTCAAGGCCGACATGCAGCAGCCGGTCCCGATGGACCGGATCATCTGCGGCGACGTCGGCTACGGCAAGACCGAGATCGCCGTCCGCGCCGCGTTCAAGGCGGTGCAGGACGGCAAGCAGGTCGCCGTCCTGGTGCCGACGACGCTGCTGGCCAACCAGCACTACAAGACCTTCTCCGAGCGCTTCGCCCAGTTCCCGGTGAAGGTCGCCGTGCTGTCCCGGTTCCAGTCCGACGCCGAGAGCCGGCAGATCATCGAGGAGCTCGGGCGGGGCGAGATCGACGTCCTGGTCGGCACCCACCGGCTGCTCCAGCCGACCACCCGCTTCAAGGACCTCGGCCTGGTGATCGTCGACGAGGAGCAGCGCTTCGGGGTCGAGCACAAGGAGTACCTGAAGAGCATGCGAACGGCGGTCGACGTCCTCTCGATGTCGGCCACCCCGATCCCGCGCACCCTGGAGATGTCGCTGACCGGCATCCGGGAGATGTCGACGATCCTCACCCCGCCCGAGGAGCGGCACCCGGTGCTGACCTACGTCGGCGCGTGGGAGGACAAGCAGATGGCCGCGGCCATCCGCCGCGAGCTGCTGCGCGACGGGCAGGTCTTCGTCATCCACAACCGGGTGCAGTCGATCGACAAGGCGGCGGCGAAGATCCGCAACCTCGTGCCCGAGGCCCGCGTCGCCGTCGGCCACGGGCAGATGAAGGAGCACGAGCTCGAGCGGATCATGGTCGGCTTCTGGGAGAAGGAGTACGACGTCCTGGTGGCGACGACGATCATCGAGTCGGGCCTGGACATCCCCAACGCCAACACCCTGATCGTCGACCGCGCCGACACCTTCGGCCTCTCCCAGCTGCACCAGATCCGCGGGCGCGTGGGCCGGGGCCGCGAGCGCGCCTACGCCTACTTCACCTACGACCCCACCCGGCCGCTCACCGAGACCTCGGTCGACCGGCTGACCACGATCGCGCACAACACCGACCTGGGCGCCGGCATGGCCGTGGCGATGAAGGACCTCGAGATCCGCGGGTCGGGCAACCTGCTCGGCGGGGAGCAGTCCGGGCACATCGCCGGCGTCGGCTTCGACCTCTACGTCCGGCTGGTCGGCGAGGCGGTCACGGACTACCGGGCCCAGATCAGCGGCGAGGACGCACCGGTCGAGCCGCTCGAGGTCCGGGTCGACCTGCCGGTCGACGCGCACCTGCCGCACGACTACGTGCCGGGGGAGCGGCTGCGCATGGAGGCCTACCGCAAGGTCGCCTCGGTGCAGGACGAGACGCAGGCGCAGGCGGTGCTCGACGAGCTCACCGACCGCTACGGCGCCCCGCCGGCCCCGGTGCTCAACCTGATGGCCGTGGCGCGGTTCCGCGCCGCGATGCGCCGGCTCGGCGTCACCGAGGTGTCGCTGCAGGGCCGGTCGATCCGGATCAGCCCCGTGCCGCTGCGGGAGTCGCAGCAGATGCGGCTGGCCCGGCTGGCCGACGGCGCGTCGTACAAGTCGGCGGTGGAGACGATCGCGCTCAGGGTGCCGGTCGGCCCCGACCGCCGGACGCCGCTGCGCGACGTGGCGCTGCTGGAGAACCTGCACTCACTGCTGGTCGCCGTCCTCGAGCAGCCGGTCGCCGCGGCCTCCTGACACGGACCGGTGGAGTACGGACCCGCACGAAGCCGCTCCGACCGGGCGTGCTGTGCCGTGGGCTCCTCGCGATGTGGAAGTCTCGGGTCCGTGCTGAAGCGTCGCGCTCCCCGGGTGTTCGTTGCCGGGATCCTCATGGCCCTCGCGATCCCGGGGCTGGCCGCCTGCCGGACGTCGCCCACCGTCGCCGCCTACGTCGGTGACCAGCAGGTGAGCCTCGCCGATCTGGACAGCGCGATCGCCGCCCGGGAGGCCGACCCCGCGGTGGCCAAGGCCGTCGGCGGCGACCAGGCCGGATACACGCGGAAGGTGCTCGGCGCGCTGATCCTCGAGCACGTCTACGCCGCCGCTGCCCAGCACTACGGGGTCTCGGTGTCCGATGCCGAGGTGCGCACGCGGATCGCCGGTCTGCTGGCCGGCTACGACCCGAAGACGGTCTACGCGCAGCTCGCGGCGCAGGGCATCAGCAAGGCCGACGTGTTCGAGAGCCAGCGCCAGTTGCTGCTGCGCCAGCGGATCGCCGATGCGGCGGGCAAGGGCAGCACGGCCACCGAGGCCCAGCTGCGGGCCCGGTACGAGCAGGTCAAGCCGACGCTGGCGAAGTACGAGTTCGGCTACATCGCCGTCCCCAATCAGGCCACGGCCACCGCCGTGCTGGCCCAGCTGACGGCGAAGCCGGGCGACTACGCCGCCGTCGCGGCCAAGTACCCCGGGCAGGTCACCCTGCCCGCCACGACGACGCGGACGGCGTCCGAGCTGCCCCAGCCGCTGGTCGACGGCATCACCAAGGCCAAGCCGAACACCGGCTTCACCGTGCCGCTGGACCAGGCCGGTGGGGTCGTCGTCTGCTTCGTCGTCGGGGTGCAGTACCCCACCTTCGAGCAGGAGCGCGCCTCCCTCGAGCAGGAGGCCGGGTCCGCCGCCGACGCCGCGGCCGCGAAGCTGGTCAGCGGGGTCGAGCAGACGCTGCACGTGACGGTGAACCCCCGGTTCGGCGCGTACAAGGACGGCAAGCTGGACGCCGTCACCAGCGGCGTGGTCAAGGTGCTGCCGCAGGCCGCCTCGGCCGGTTCCGCGCCCAGTTCCTCGGCCGGACCGGCGACCGGCGGAAACTGACCGGGTGCCCGTCTCCCTCGCCGTCGTCGTCAGCCCGCGTCTCCCGGGGCTGCTGAACCCCGCCGGCTGGCGGGCCGTCGCGAGCGGCCGCCCGCTCGCCGCGCTGCCGGGCGCCGCCGCCACCGCGGACGCGCTGCGGGCCGACGGCCGGCCGGTCCTCGCCGTGCCCGACGTCGCGGCGGCCGCGGCGCTGCCCGGTGACGTCGTCGTCCTCACCACGCCGGAGGAGCCGGTGCCCGGCGTCGCCGTCGTGGCCGGCAGCAGCCCGGAACCGGCCGGAGCGCGCCTGCTGGACGTCGTCTCGGTGATGGACCGCCTGCGGTCGCCCGGGGGCTGCCCGTGGGATGCCGAGCAGACGCACGCGTCGCTGCGCGGCTACCTGCTCGAGGAGGCGCACGAGGCCTACGACGCGATCGTCGACGACGACCCCGTGGCGATGCGCGAGGAGCTCGGCGACGTCCTGCTCCAGGTGGTGTTCCACGCCCGGGTCGCCGCCGAGGCCGCGCCGGACCGGCGGTTCGCCGTCGACGACGTTGCCGGCGACCTCGTCGACAAGCTCGTCCGCCGCCACCCGCACGTGTTCGGCGACGCGGTCGGGCCGGGTGGGAGAGCCATGGATGTCGCGCAGGTCGAGGCCGGCTGGGAGGAGATCAAGCAGGCGGAGAAGCAGCGACGTTCGCCGACCGAGGGCGTCTCCCGCTCGCAGCCGGCCGCCGCGTGGGGTGCCGCGCTGGTGCGGCGCGCCGGGCGGGCCGGGCTGCCGACCCCGGCGCCCGCGGAACTGGGCGCCGCGAGCCCCGAGGAGCTGGGGGAGCGGCTGCTCGCCGTCGTGACCGCCGCCGAGCAGCGCGGCTGGGACGTCGAGGACGCCCTCCGCGAGGCGGTCCGCCGCTACGCCGGGGAGCTGGACGCCGCGGCCGCCGAGCGCGCCCCGGGCTGACCGGACGTCCGGCGCCGAAAGTCCCAGGGGTGCCGCGGCGGGTGCGGCGGGGCGCGGCTGGCTAGGCTGCCCCTGTGCCCAGCATCGACGCCGTAGGCGCGCGGGAGATCCTCGACTCGCGCGGAAACCCCACGATCGAGGTCGAGGTCGCCCTCGACGACGGGACGATCGCCCGGGCCGCCGTGCCCAGCGGCGCGTCGACCGGCGCCTTCGAGGCGGTGGAGCTCCGCGACGGCGGGGACCGCTACGGCGGCAAGGGCGTGACCAAGGCCGTCGACGGCGTCCTCGACGTGATCGGCCCCGAGCTCGTCGGCTACGACGCCAGCGAGCAGCGGCTGATCGACCAGCGGCTGATCGACCTCGACGGCACACCCGACAAGTCGCGCCTGGGCGCCAACGCGCTGCTCGGCGTGAGCCTCGCCGTGGCCCGCGCCGCCGCCGACTCGGCCGGCCTGCCGCTGTTCCGCTACGTGGGCGGCCCCTCGGCGCACCTGCTGCCCGTGCCGATGATGAACATCCTCAACGGTGGCGCCCACGCCGACAGCAACGTCGACGTGCAGGAGTTCATGATCGCCCCGATCGGCGCGGCGTCCTTCGCCGAGGCGCTGGCCATGGGCACCGAGACCTACCACGCGCTCAAGGCGGTGCTGAAGAAGGACGGCCTGGCCACCGGCCTCGGCGACGAGGGCGGGTTCGCGCCGAGCCTGTCGAGCAACCGGGCCGCGCTCGACCTGATCGCGCGGGCGGTCGAGCAGGCCGGGTACAGCCTGGGCAGCGACATCGCGCTGGCCCTCGACGTCGCCGCGACGGAGTTCCACGGCCAGGACGGCTACGCCTTCGAGGGCAAGACCCTGACCGCCGGCGACCTCACCGAGTACTACGCCGACATCGTCGCGAACTACCCGATCGTCTCCCTCGAGGACCCGCTGTCGGAGGAGGACTGGGAGGGCTGGGTGGCGCTCACCGACGCCCTCGGCGACAAGGTGCAGATCGTCGGCGACGACCTCTTCGTGACCAACCCGACCCGGCTGGCCGACGGCATCGCCCAGGGCGCGGCCAACGCGCTGCTGGTCAAGGTCAACCAGATCGGCACGCTCACCGAGACCCTCGACGCGGTCAACCTGGCCCACCGCAGCGGCTACCGCTGCATGATGAGCCACCGCTCGGGCGAGACCGAGGACACGACGATCGCCGACCTCGCCGTCGCCACCGACTGCGGGCAGATCAAGACCGGTGCGCCGGCGCGCAGCGAGCGGGTCGCGAAGTACAACCAGCTCCTGCGCATCGAGGAGGAGCTCGACGACGCCGCCCGCTACGCCGGTGCGGCCGCGTTCCCGCGGCTGCGCGGGTGAGCTGCGGTAGATGAGCAACGTCCGGGGCCGGCGGGGCGGCCTTCCCGCCGACGGGCGGCGGCACACCGGCCGGGTGCCGCGCGTGTCGCACACCCGACCGGTGCACACCGGCACCCGGGCGCACGCGTCGAGCCGGTCGGCGGCGCCGAGCCGGCCCGGGCGGCGGCGGGCGGGACGCCGTCCGGCCCGGACGACGGTGGCCGGTGCCCGGCGGCGGCCGCTGTTCACCGGGCGCGCGGTGCTCCTGACCGCGCTCGTCCTGCTGCTCGCCCTCACCCTCGCCGGGCCGGTCCGGCAGTACCTGGCCGGCCGCGCCGAACTGGTCCGGCTGGCCGCCGAGGGCCGGTCGCTGGACCAGCGCGCGCAGGCGCTCACCGGCCAGCTGCAGCAGGAGGCCGACCCGGCCTTCCGGGAGCGGCAGGCTCGCGAGCGGCTGACCTACGTGCTGCCGGGTGACCGGCTGATCATGGTCGTCGACGGCAAGGCCGTGGCCGGCGACGCCGGCACCCTGTCGGCGGCCACGGCGCCGGCCGAGAAGGCGCCCTGGTACGACGGGCTGATGCAGTCGCTGTCGGTGGCCGACGGCGATGCGGCCAAGCCGCGGGCCGGGGGCCCGGGCCGGTGAGTGAACCGATCAGCCCCGCTGACCGCGAGATCGTCGCCCGTCAGCTGGGCCGGCCGCCGCGCGCCCTGGTGGGGGTCGCGCACCGGTGCCCCTGCGGGCAGCCCGACGTCGTCGAGACGTCCCCGCGGCTGGAGGACGGCACCCCGTTCCCGACGCTGTACTACCTGACCTGCCCGCGGGCGACGGCCGCCGCCAGCCGGCTGGAGTCCGCCGGGCGGATGCGCGAGTGGCAGGACGAGCTGGCCGCCGATCCCGACCTGGCGGCCGCGTACCTGGCGGCGCACGAGGCCTACCTGGCCACCCGCGACGCCCGCGACGTGCTGCCCACCCGGATGACCGCCGGCGGCATGCCCGACCGGATCAAGTGCCTGCACGCGCTGGCCGGGCACGCGCTGGCCGCCGGCCCGGGCGTGAACCCGGTCGGCGACCGCGCCGTCACCGAGATGGGGGAGTGGTGGGCCGCCGGCCCCTGCGCCCAGCCCAAGGACGGGACGGCGTGACGCGGGTCGCCGCCATCGACTGCGGCACCAACTCCATCCGCCTGCTCGTGGCCGACGTCCCGGCGACCGACCGGCACACCGACCTGCTCCGCCGGATGGAGGTGGTGCGCCTCGGCCAGGGCGTCGACGCCACCGGCCGGCTGGCGCCGGAAGCGATCGAGCGCACCCGCGTCGTGCTGGCCGAGTACGCGGCCGCCGCCCGCGAGCTCGGGGCCGCGGAGGTGCGCATGGTCGCGACCAGCGCCACCCGGGACGCGGCCAACCGCGCGGACTTCGAGAAGATGGTCCTTGCCACCCTGGGCCGGCTGCCCGACGTCGTCCCCGGCCGGGAGGAGGCCGAGCTGTCGTTCCTCGGCGCCACCGCGTCGCTCGACGTCGCGGCGGAGGCGCACCGGGTGCGGCCGCCCCGGCCGCCGTTCCTCGTGGTCGACATCGGCGGTGGCTCGACCGAGTTCGTGCTCGGGGACGCCGACGGCGTCCGGGCGGCCCGCTCGGTCGACATCGGCTGCGTGCGCCTGACGGAGCGCCACCTGCACGGCGATCCGCCCGCCGACGACGAGATCGCGCGGGCCGAGGCCGACATCCGGGCCGCCCTCGCCGAGGTCACCGCCGGGGTTGCCGTGGGGGACGCGGCCAGCCTGGTCGGCCTGGCCGGCTCGGTGACGACGGTCGCCGCCCTCGCGCTGCGGCTGCCCGAGTACGACCCCGACGCCATCCACGGCTCCCGGATCCCGGTGGCCGACGTCCGCGCGGTGACCGCCGACCTGCTCGCGGCCACCCGCGGACGCCGGGCCGCCCTGCCGGTGATGCACCCCGGGCGGGTCGACGTCATCGGCGCCGGCGCGCTGATCCTGCGGGTGCTGATGGACGAGTTCGGCTTCGACGAGGTCGCCGTCAGCGAGCACGACATCCTCGACGGCATCGCCCTGCGGCTCGCCCGCGGCTGACCGCTAGAGCGCGGCGGCGAGCTGGCGCAGCCCGGCGGGCCACCCGCCGTCGCTGCCGACGCCGTCGCGGACGCCCTCCCAGCCGGACCCGTGGGCGTCGAGCCGGTCGTGCACGAGGTCGACGCGCGTGCCCGCCGCCACGGGGGTGAAGGTCACGGTCACGCGGCTGCCCACCGCGTCGGGGCCCGGGACGCCCCAGTCGGGCCCGATCAGCCACGAGAAGGCGAACAGGCCCGGGGGCTCCCAGGCGAGCACGCGGCCCCAGGTGCACACCCCGCCGCCGTCGTTCTCCTCCCACATCCGGCCGCCGACGAAGGGGTCGACGCCGATCTCCTTCAGCTCACCGCTCTGCACGTGGTGGGAACGGGTCCACCAGCGGTCGATGCCGGCGGTGAAGACCTCGAAGGCATGCTCGGGCGGCGCGGCCACCTCGATGCTGCTGCGCACCACGGTGGCCTCGGTCTGCATGGTCATCGGTCGTCCTCTCTCTGCGGTCGCGTGCGTTCGGCCTCCCGCGCGAAGGCGGCGAGGTTGTCGGTCCAGAAGCGGTCGAAGTACGCCCTCGCGGCGGCGACACCGCGCGGGTCGACCGAGTAGATGCGGCGGGTGCCCTCGGGGCGGACGCCGACCAGGTGCACCTGCTTGAGCACCCTCAGGTGCTGCGACACCGCCGGCCGGCTGATCGGCACGGCGGCGGCGATGTCGACGACGGAGCGGGGACCCTCGGCGAGCAGTTCGAAGATGGCCCGCCGGGTGCCGTCGGCGAGCGCCTCGAGCACCTGTCCCTCGAGAAGCGAGCCTTGGTAAGTGGACACGAACGGTAAGTTGTCACTTACGAGTACCCGTGTCAAGCCCTTCGTCGCGCGGATGGTGGACTGCTGCGGTGGCAGTCGACGCGGGCGGGTTCCCCGTGACCCGCACCCCGGCGGGGGTGGCGCGGTCCGCCCGGTCGGCTCCCGATCTCGCCGTCCTCGACGCCCGGGTGTCGGGCTGCTACGCCTGTCCGCGGCTGGTGGCCTGGCGGGAGGAGGTCGCGCGGGTCAAGCGGGCCTCGTTCCGGGACTGGGACTACTGGGGCCGGCCCGTCCCGGGGCTCGGGCCGGCCGACGCCCGGATCGCGGTGGTGGGCCTGGCGCCGGCCGCGCACGGCGGCAACCGCACCGGCCGCGTGTTCACCGGCGACCGCAGCGGCGACTGGATCTTCGCGGCGCTCTGGCGGGCCGGGCTGGCCAGCCAGCCGACGTCCACGCACGTCGGCGACGGTCTGGAGCTGACCGACGTCCGCGTCGCGGCCGCGGTCCGCTGCGCGCCGCCGGCCAACGCGCCCACGCCGGAGGAGCGGGACACCTGCTCACCGTGGCTGGCCCGCGAGCTGGCGCTGCTCCCGCGGCTGCGGGTGATCGTGGTGCTCGGCGGCTTCGGCTGGACAGCGCTGTGGCCTGTGCTCGCGGCGGCGGGGTACGACCTGCCCCGGCCGCGACCCGCCTTCGGGCACGGTGTGGAGGTCGAGCTGACCGGGCCGCACGGTCCCCTCACCCTGCTCGGCAGCTACCACGTCAGCCAGCAGAACACCTTCACCGGCCGGCTCACCGAGCCGATGCTCGACGCCGTCCTTGCCCGCGCCACCGCGCTGGCGGCGACGGTCCCCTGACCGCCGTCGTGGTCAGCCCCGGTGCCGAGCGCTGAGCTCGTCGACGTAGCGCGCCGTGACCGGGACGGCGATCCCGTGGCGCGCGGCGGCGCGGACGATCGCGGCGCCGATGGCGTCGATCTCGATCGGCTGCCCGGCCTCGGCGTCGCGCTGCATCGACGACCGCATGCCCGTCGGGACGCCGTCGAAGAAGCTCAGCACCTGCTGCTCGTCGGCCGGCGCGCCCTCGGCGCGGGCGACGGCGGCGACCTCGCCGATCAGCGCCCGCAGATCGTCGCGCGCGTGCTCGCGGACCTCTCCCGCCGGGGCCTGCTCCGACGTGGTGAGCAGCGCGAACGGCGCGAGGAAGTTGAGCTTGCTCCACAGCACCGCCTGCTCGTCGTCGCTGACGCGTGCCGCGACGCCGGCGCCCTCCAGGAGGTCGGTCAGCCGCTGCACGCGGGGTGCGAGTTCCCCCGTCGCGGCGAGCTCGACGGCGACGAACGGGCTGTCGTGGCGGACGGTCCCCGGCGCGGTCCGCGTGGACTCCACCCGGATCGTGGCCGCGACGACGCCGGCGTCCGGATAGGCCGTCCGGAGCGCCGCGACGTGCTCGACGCCGTTGAGCAGCGGCACGACCAGCGCCGTGCCCAGGACGTCGGCGGGCACCCGGTCCAGGGCCGCGTCGAGCTGGGTCGCCTTGACGCAGACGAAGCACACGTCGACCGGCTCGGTCAGCCGTTCGGCGGCGCGCACGGTCGCGGTGAAGCTGCCCAGCAGGGTGCTCTCGACCCGGATGCCCGAGGCGGTCAGCGTCGCGACGGTCCCGGCCCCCGCCAGGCAGACGACGTCCGCCCCGGCCCGGGCGAGGGCCGCGGCGAGAAGGCCGCCGACCCCGCCGGGACCGAGCACGGCCACGCGGAGGCTGCTCATCGGGGGGTCACCACGGAGGCATCCTCGTCGAAGTGCCGGGTGCGTGCGCGGTGGGTGACGGCGGCTAGCGTGCGCAGGACGCCCTCGTAGCCCAATCGGCAGAGGCAGGCCCCTTAAAAGGGTCACAGTGTCGGTTCGATCCCGACCGGGGGCACGGTTGCCCGGTTGCGCGGACGGTCGCGCGCGCCCAGTGTCGGGGGAGTGCCGCGTCAGCGGTCTTCGGCGACGGAAGGGGAGCGAGATGGACCTCGGCGGCTTGGGCGACAAGGCCAAGGACTTCCTGGACAGCGAGCAGGGCGAGAAGCGCAGCGATCAGGCGCTGGACAAGGCCGCGGAATTCGCCGACGAGAAGACCGGCGGCACGTACGACGAGCAGATCGACAAGGGCCGCGACGCGGCCGACGACCGCATCGGCCGGTCGGGGGACGACCGGCCCGGCAGCTGACGCCGCGCCGGCGGACCGCTCCGGCGGGTGCCGGAGCGGTCCCGGCGTCGCGTCAGGCCGCCTGGAAGGACCGCTTCGCCAGACCGAGCGCGTAGCCGTCGATCGCCGTCGTGACCGGGGCGGCCGGGTCCGTGGCGGCGCCGAGCGTGACGAACAGGGGCGTGAAGTGCTCCACCGTCGGGTGTGCGTACGGCATGCCCGGGGCGCTGGTGCGGAACCGGGCCAGCTCCTCCACGTCGCCACGGGCCAGCGCGTCGGCGGCCCACAGGTCGAACTCCGACGACCAGCCGGGCACCGTGTCGAGGTTGCGCCAGTCGATGAACGGCAGCCCGTGGGTCATGTAGCCGGAGCCGATGACCAGGACGCCGGACTCGCGCAGTGCCCGCAGCCGCTGCCCGAGCGCGAGCAGCCGGGTGCTGTCGTGGGTGGGCATGCTCAGCTGGAGCACCGGGATGTCGGCGTCGGGGTACATGATCTTCAGCGGCACCCAGGCGCCGTGGTCGAGGCCCCGGCTGCGGTGCTCGTGCACGCCCTCGCCGTCCGGCAGCAGGCCGACGACCTGCCGGGCGAGCTCGGTCGCCGCCGGGGTGTCGTAGCGCATCCCGTAGTAGAGCGGGTCGAAGCCGCCGAAGTCGTAGACCAGCTCGCTCGGCTGCGTGCTGCTGATGGCCAGCGGCGCCGACTCCCAGTGCGCGGAGACGATCAGGAGCGCCTTCGGCTTGGGCAGCGCCCGCGCCCAGCCGTGCAGCTGGGCCATCCAGTCGGCCATCTCGAAGAGCATCGGCGCGCCGTGGCTGAGGTAGAGGCTGGGGAGCGGGCCGTCGTCCGGCGTCCACGGCCGGTGGGGCGCGGTGCGCTCGGCGGCGGCGGCCCGCTGCAGGTGCGCGGCGAAGGGGTGCTGCGCCGGGATCCGGGCGTCGGCGACGGCGGTGGGGCTGGGTGCGCTGAACGGGGTCATGGGATCTCCTCGAGCCGGGCCGTCCGCTCAGGTCGCGGGGGCGGCACCTCCGTCAACTTACTTGATACTTCAACTATTCCGTCGTCCCTCGGGCTGCGATCGCCTCCCTCGTGCGGGTGACCGGCAGCGACACGGAACGGTTGCGGAGGTCAGGACGTTGACCAGACCGTGTGGAGTGCACGACTGTGGCCCCACGACCGACCAGTCACCTCGAGGAGATGACGATGCCCAGCAACAACCCGGCGTTCGGCCGGGGGTTCGCGCGCTCCGGTAGCGGCCAGGTGGCCGGCTGGGGTGCGCAGCCCCAGTACGGCGCCCCCACCCAGTACGACCCCTACGCCGCCCCGTCGCCGTACGCGGCGACGACCACCCGCTACATGACGATGGACGACGTCGTCACGAAGACGGGTCTGTCGTTCCTCGTGACGGTGATCGCGGCCGCTGCCGTGTGGGCCGTTCCGGGCTACGCGGCGTTCAGCTTCGCGCTTCCCGCCCTCATGATCGCCTTCATCCTCGGCATGGTGATCTCGTTCAAGCAGATCGCCAACCCGGCGGCGACGCTGGCCTACGCCGCGCTCGAGGGCGTGTTCCTCGGGGCGATCAGCGAGGCGTTCAACGCCCGCTTCCCGGGTGTCGTGACCCAGGCGGTCATCGGCACGTTCGGCGTCTTCGCCGGCATGCTGATCGTCTACAAGACCGGCGCCATCCGCGTGACGCCGAAGTTCACCCGCGGCATCCTGGCCGCCCTGGTCGGCGTCCTGGTGCTGATGCTGGCCAACGGCGTCGCGTACTTCTTCACCCCCGGCGGCCTGGGCCTGCGGACCGGTGGCCCGCTCGCGATCATCTTCAGCCTGATCGTGATCGGCGTGGCGGCGTTCTCGCTGCTCGTCGACTTCGACATGGCCGACGAGGCGATCCGCCGCGGCGCTCCCGCGAAGTTCGCCTGGTACATCGCCTTCGGCCTGCTCGTCACGGTCGTCTGGCTGTACCTGGAGATCCTGCGTCTGCTCAGCTACTTCAGAGACTGACCTCAGCAGCACGCACGAAGGCCCGGTCCCCGCGAGGGGGCCGGGCCTTCGTCGTTCCCGGGGGACTTCCGGTGCCGGAAGTCCCCCGGGCGCGGGTCAGGACAGGCGCTCGAGCACCATCGCCATGCCCATGCCGCCGCCGACGCACATGGTCTCCAGACCGAAGGTCTTGTCACGAGTCTGGAGGCCGTTGAGCAGCGTGCCGGTGATGCGGGCGCCGGTCATGCCGAACGGGTGGCCGACGGCGATCGCGCCGCCGTGCACGTTCAGCCGGTCGATGTCGATGCCCAGGTCGCGGTAGCTCGGGATGACCTGCGCGGCGAAGGCCTCGTTGATCTCGACCAGGTCGATGTCGCCGATGCTCATGCCCGCCCGCTGCAGCGCCAGCTTCGACGCCTCCACCGGGCCGTAGCCCATGATCTCCGGCGACAGGCCCGTGACCGCGGTCGAGACGATGCGCGCGAGCGGGGTCAGGCCCAGCTCGGCGGCCTTCGTGTCGCTCATGACCACCACCGCAGCGGCGCCGTCGTTGAGCGGGCACGCGTTGCCCGCCGTCGCCCGGCCGTCGGGCCGGAAGACCGGCTTGAGCTGGGAGAGCGCCTCGACGGTGGTGCCGGCCCGGGGGCCGTCGTCCTTGCTGACGACGGTGCCGTCGGGCGTGGTGACCGGGGTGATCTCCCGCTCCCAGAAGCCGTTGTTGATGGCCTCCTCGGCCAGGTTCTGGCTGCGGGCGGCGAACTCGTCCATCTCCTGGCGGGAGACGTCCTTGAGCAGTGCCAGGTTCTCGGCGGTCTGGCCCATGGCGATGTAGATGTCGGGGACGTCGCCGTCCCCACGCGGGTCGCGCCAGCTGTCGGCACCGCTCTCGGCGACCTTGGCCACCCGGCCCTCGGCGTCGGCGAACGCCGGGTTCTTGGTGTCGGGCAGCGAGTCGCTGTTGCCCTTGGCGAAGCGGGACACCATCTCCACGCCGGCGGAGATGAAGACGTCGCCCTCGCCGGCCTTGATCGCGTGCATCGCCATGCGGGTGGTCTGCAGCGAGGAGGAGCAGTAGCGGGTGATCGTCGTGCCCGGCAGGTGGTCCATGCCGAGCAGCACGCTGACGACGCGGCCCATGTTGTAGCCCTGCTCGCCGCCGGGCAGGCCGCAGCCGAGCATCAGGTCGTCGATGTCGGTGGGATCGAGGGCGGGCACCTTGTCGAGGGCGGCGCGGACGATGGTCGCGGCCAGGTCGTCGGGACGCAGGTCCTTCAGCGACCCCTTGAACGCGCGGCCGATGGGCGAGCGCGCGGTCGCGACGATGACGGCTTCGGGCATGGATCCTCCACGATGAGGCGGGTCCGGACGGGGATCGCCGGACGTCGGGTCGCCCCCGAAACTACTCCCGGGTAGCCGGACGCCCGCCAGCCGAGCCGGTCAGCCGGCGACCGGTGCTCCCACCGCTTCGGCGTCCACCTGCTCGGGGGTCGGGATCTCCGACGGCCGGCGGCGGCGCAGCAGTGCCCAGGCGCCCCGCGGGCCCGTGTCCGAACCCCGCACCTCGGTCGCCTGCACCTCGGTGCCCGGCCGGTTGGCGGCCCGGGCGGCGGCACGGGCGACCGGCCGGACGGTGTCGCGGCGGATCGTGCCCAGCCGGCGGTCGGCGGAGGCGGGCCAGACGCCCACGGCGTCGGCCACCGAGGGCAGCAGGACCGCCGCCGCGGCGGCGTACCCGGCCGCGCTCGGGTGGAACTCGTCGACGCTGAACATCTCGCGGTCCGAGGCGAAGGCCGGCCCGAGCAGCGACGCCAGCGACACGGTGCGGCCACCGGCCTCGACGACGGCGACGGTCTGGGCGGCGGCCATCTGCCGGCTCCACCGGCGGGCGAAGGTGCGCAGGGGCTGCGCGATCGGCCGGATGGTGCCCAGGTCGGGGCAGGTGCCGACGACGACCTCGCAGCCGACCCCCTTGAGCCGCCGCACGGCGTCGGCCAGGTGCCGCGTGGAGACCGCGGGCCGGGTCAGGGTGGTGACGTCGTTGGCGCCGATCATGATCATCGCGACGTCCGGGTGCTCGGCGAGCGCCTTGTCGACCTGCCCGTCGAGGTCGCGGGAGACGGCGCCGGAGACGGCCAGCCGGACCAGGCGGACCGGGCGCTCGGCCAGCTCGGTCAGCGCGGCCGCGACCAGGACGCCGGGGGTGCGGTCGGCGTGCTCGACGCCGAGCCCGACGGCGCTGGAATCGCCCAGGACCGTGAGCACGAGCGGCTTCCCGCGGCGGCGCCCGTAGACGCCGTCGCCCGACGGCGGATCGGCCTTCGAGCTCCTGGCCTCGACCTTGCGGCGGGCGGCGCGGGCCTCCTCGCGCAGGAGGGCCACCAGCACGGCACCGGCCACGCCGACGCTGCCGCCGCTGAGGGCGGCGCCGGTCGCCAGTCGTCGAGCCGAGATGGTTCGCGTCACGATCCCTCCGCCCCCGGTGCTGCGTGCGTCCGCTCCGACGGTACGGAGGTTATCGGCCGATCCCGGTACGTCCTGTCGTCCTCTCCCTCAGAGGAATGACCCGGCCCCGCAGGCGGGCTACCGGCCCGTGGTGCCCGCGCCGCCGGACAGTTGGACGACCATGCCCCGGTGCGGGCCGCCCTCCGGCTTGTGGAACTCCTCGGTGACCACGACGAAGCCCATCCGCTCGTAGAAGCCGACCGCGGCCACCCGCGCGTCGCACCACACGAGGTCGCCGCCGTCCGCGCCGATCCGGGCCAGACCCTCGGCGACCAGCGCGCGTCCCGCGCCGGTGCCGCGCACCCCCGCGTCGGTCGCCATGCCGCGCAGCTGCCAGGGCGCGCGGGCCTCCGGCCCCCAGGGGCAGGCGGCCGGGGAGAACCGCACCACCCCCACGAGGCGACCGTCGGTCGTGCGGGCGGCCAGGTGGAAGGTCCCGGCCGGGTCCTCCAGCCGCGGGACGGGGCGCCCCTCGCGCAGGACGTCGCGCCACAGGGGGTAGGTCGTGTCGGCGTCCGAGTCCTCCACGGTGACGGTGGTCGCGACGGTGCTGGGGTCGACGTTCACCGGCTCATTGTTCCCAGCCCCGCGCATCGCCGGTCGGCAGGGCGCTCACCGCCCCCGGCGGCCCCGGCGGGCGCGCAGGTAGTCGGCAACGACGTACTCGCCGAGCCGATCGGGGTCGGGCTGGAAGACCCGGCCGCCAGCGCGCTCGGTGAGGTCGTGCACGAAGTGCACCAGGCCGGGATCGGGGTCGAGGGCGAAGACGTTGACGGTGGCGCCGGTGCGGGCCACCCGCTCCACCTCCGCGACGGTCCGGGCGATGGTCTCGGGCATCGGCGGCCAGCAGAAGAACGGCGTCCCGTCGTCCTCCAGGTGCGCGGTCGGCTCGCCGTCGGTGACCACCAGCACCACGGGCTCCGCGTCGCGGTGGTGGGCCAGGAAGCGCCGCGCCAGCATCAGACCGTGCTGCAGGTTGGTGCCCTGCAGCGTGTCCACGGACAGCTCGGCGAGGGTCTCGGGCCGCAGCACCTGCGCGGTGGAGGAGAAGCCGATGATCTGGATGGCGTCCTGCGGATAGCGCGTGGTGACCAGCGAGTGCAGCGCCATCGCCGTCGACTTGGCCGCACCCCACGTGCCGCGCAGGGCCATGGAGTAGGACAGGTCGACGAGCAGGGCGACGGCCGCGCCGGTACGCCGCTCGGTCTCGACCACCTCGAAGTCCTCGACGGCGATGCGCACCCGGCGGCCGCTCTGCGGCGACCCTGCCGTCCGCAGGACGGCGTTCTTCACGGTGCGGACGACGTCGAGCGGCTGCTCGTCGCCGAACCGCCACTCGCGGGAGCCGCCGGTGAGCTCGCCGGCCGCGCCGGCGTCGGCGACGTCGTGCTCCCCTCGCCCGGTGGCCGAGAGCTTGGCGAAGACCCGACGCAGGGCCGTGGCGCCCAGCCGGCGCACCGCCTTCGGGGAGAGCTCGAGCTTGCCGCCCTCGCGGTTGAGGTAGCCCTGCCGCTCCAGCTCCCGCTCGAGCTGACGGAGGGCGGCGAGGTCGTCGACGGCGGGGCGGCCGAGCGCCCGCTCCAGCAGCTCCTCGTCGATGTCGGCCAGCGAGGCGCCGGCGTAGCCCTGGGAGAGCTGGCTCGACAGCGATTCGAGGTCGGCGAGCTCGGCGACGGCGCTCGTCGCGTCGCCCAGCCCGAGGGAGGGTTCGCCGTCGGGCACCTGGCCACGCTGGCCCCACGGCAGGTCGGGGCGGGCCTGGCGGAGCGCGTCCTGCAGGTGCGACATCTCGCTGGCCAGGCCCATGTCGGACATCGCCTGCGCCATGAGGTCGCCGAGTTCGGCACGCTGCTCGGGGGAGAGGCCGGCCATCATGCGTTCCTGCGCGGCCGCGCGGCGGGCCAGCGAGTCGATGAGCTCCTCGATCGACTGCGGGTCGTCGGGGAAGAACTGGCCGTGCTTGGCCATGAACTCGGCGAACTGCTCGGCGGTGTCCTCGCCGCGGTTGTGCGCGTCGATGAGCTGCGACAGGTCGGCGACCATGTCCTTGACGGCCTGCATGTCGCCCTCGGTGGCGTTCTCCAGCGCCTGCTTCATCGACGCGAACGAGCTGTCGAGCACCTCGCGCCGCAGCAGGTCCTGGATCTGGTCGTAGGCCTGCCGCGCCTCCGGGGAGCGCCACGCGTAGTCCTTGAGGGCACGCACCGCGCCGGCCGTCTCCTCGGGCAGGGCGTCGAGCTCGTCCTCGGCCAGCCGCGCGGAGTCGTCGGGGTCGGGGAACAGCTCTCGCCGCTCCGCCGCCAGCGCCTTGTCCAGCAGCTCGCGGACCTCCTGCAGCGTGCCGTCCATCCGCCCGGCGCTCCGCGCGCGACGCAGCCGCTCGCGCACCGACCGGCGCAGCTCCTCGAGCCCGCGCCGGCCCTCGGTGCCGCGGCGCAGGAGCTCCCGGAGGGCCTCCCGGACGCCGCTGCCGCCGAGCACGGAGTCGCCGATCTCGTCGACGGCGTTGCCCAGGTCGTACGGCGGCGCCAGCGGGTCGGGCCCGCCGTGCCAGCGGCCGTACCGGTAGCCCCGGTTCCCGCGCGGGTGGGTGCTCACGTCAGGCCCCGTAGATGGTGCGGGTGCCGTCGGTGTCCTTGGCCAGGCGGCGGGTCAGGTACAGCCCCTCGAGGGCGAACTCGACGGCGGCGGCGGCCTGCTCGGCCGAATGCTCGCCCTCGGGCACGCCCAGCCGGCCGAGCAGCTCGGCGAGGCGGGGGATCGAGCCGAGCTGACCGAGCAGCGCCGGCGCCGGCACCAGCTCGCCCGACTCGACCGTCTCCCCGCCGGAGAAGTGCTCCTGCAGGCCGGTGAGGTCCAGGCCGGCGCACCGGGCGCGGAAGGTCTGCGCGGTGGCCTGGCGCAGCAGGTGCTCCAGGATCTCCAGCTCGCGCTCGTCGTCGGGATCGGCACCCGAATCGGCGAATTCCACCTTGCCGCGGCTGGCCGGCACGATCGCGGGAAGGTCGACCACGCGGGCCACCGGCCGCGTCTCCCCGGAGATGGCGGCCCGGCGGACGGCGGAGGCGGCGACGGTCTCCAGGCCGGCGATCGCGAAGCGGGCGCTGACGCCGGACCGCTGGTCGACGTGGCTGGACTCGCGCACCAGCCGGGTGAACCGCGCGATGATCTCGGCCAGGTGCTCGGGGACGACGGGGTGCTCGAACGCGTCGTCGGCACCGTTGCCGCTCGCGCCGCCCCAGGAGACGAGCGCCTCCTGGTGCAGCAGCCGGATCTCGTCGGCGAGCTCCAGCGGGTAGTGGGTGCGCACCTCCGCGCCGAACCGGTCCTTCAGCGGCGTGATGATCCGGCCGCGGTTGGTGTAGTCCTCCGGGTTGGCGCTGGCGACCAGCAGCAGGTCCAGCGGCAGCCGCACGCGGTACCCGCGGATCTGGATGTCGCGCTCCTCGAGCACGTTGAGCAGCGCCACCTGGATCCGCTCGGCGAGGTCGGGCAGCTCGTTGACGCTGAAGATGCCCCGGTTGGTGCGCGGCACGAGCCCGTAGTGGACGGTCTCCGGGTCGCCGAGGGTGCGGCCCTCGGCGACCTTGATCGGGTCGACGTCGCCGATCAGGTCGCCCACGCTGGTGTCGGGGGTGGCGAGCTTCTCCCCGAAGCGGTCGCTGCGGTGCAGCCAGCCGACGGGGGTGTCGTCGCCGTGGGTGGCGATCTGGCGGTGTGCCCACACCGACACCGGGTGCAGCGGGTGCTCGTTGAGCTCGCTGCCGGTGAGGACCGGCGTCCACTCGTCGAGCAGGCCGACGAGGGTGCGGATGAGGCGCGTCTTGCCCTGGCCGCGCTCGCCCAGGAGGACGAGGTCGTGGCCGGCGATGAGGGCACGTTCGACCTCGGGCAGCACGGTGTCCTCGAACCCGACCATGCCGGGGAGGCTGGGCTCGCCCCGGCCGAGGCGGGCGAGCAGGTTGGCGCGCAGTTCGGCCTTGACCGGGACGAAGGTGGCTCCGCTGGAGCGGAGCGCGCCGAGGGTGGTGGGGGCGGGGGGCGCGGGAGCCGGTTCGGCGGGGTCCGTCACCTCAGCCACGGTACGACGGGAATGTCCGTCCGGTCACCGGTCTCCGCTCCGGGCCTGCGAGGATCTGCGCCGTGCCCGGACCCGACGTGCCTTCCCCCGCCCTGCTCTCCGGGGCCGACATCGAGGCGGCGGCCGCCCTCCTCGACGGCATCGTGCGGCGGACCCCGCTCTGGCATTCCCGGGGGCTGGCCGATCAGGTCGGTGGCCCCGTGTGGCTCAAGTGCGAGAACCTGCAGCGCACCGGCTCGTTCAAGATCCGCGGGGCGTACACCCGCATCGCCCGGCTCACCGACGAGGAACGGGCCCGCGGCGTCGTGGCCGCCAGCGCCGGCAACCACGCGCAGGGGGTCGCCCTCGCGGCCCGTCTGCTCGGTACCGAGGCGACCGTGTTCATGCCGGAGTCCGCGCCGCTGCCCAAGGTCGCGGCCACCCGGGCCTACGGCGCGGAGATCCGGCTGCTCGGCTCGAGTCTGGCCGAGCCGCTGCGCGCCGCGGCCGAGTACGCGGAGCAGACCGGCTCGATCTTCATCCACCCCTTCGACCACTCCGACGTGATCGCCGGTCAGGGCACCGTCGGGCTCGAGGTGCTGGAGCAGTGCCCGGAGGTGTCGACCGTCGTCGTCGGCGCAGGCGGAGGCGGGATCGTCTCGGGCATCGCGGCCGCGGTGAAGGCCCGCCGTCCCGACGTCCGGGTGGTGGCCGTGCAGGCCGAAGCGGCCGCGGCCTTCCCCGCGTCGCTGGCCGCCGGGCGGCCCGTCCCGCTGGAGAGCATGTCGACGATGGCCGACGGCATCGCCGTCGCCGCTCCCGGCGTGCTCACGCTCGCGCACGTGCAGGGGCTCGTCGACGAGGTCCGCACGGTCAGCGAGGAGGACCTCTCCCGGGCCCTGCTGTTCTGCCTGGAGCGGGCCAAGCTCGTCGTCGAGCCGGCCGGGGTGGCCGCGGTCGCCGCCGTCCTGGCCGACCCGGAGTCGTTCGCGCCGCCGGTCGTCGCGGTGATCTCCGGCGGCAACATCGACCCGGTCCTGCTGCTCAAGGTCGTGCAGCACGGCATGGCGGCCGCGGGTCGCTACCTGTCGCTGCGGCTGCGGGTACCCGACCGGCCGGGGTCGCTGGCCGCCGTCCTCGGTGAGCTCGCGGCCGTCGGTGCCAACGTGCTGGAGGTCGAGCACGAGCGGACCGGCACCCAGCTGCCCGTCGGCGAGGTGGACATCTTCGTCGTCGTGGAGACACGCGGCCCCGACCACGCCGACGAGGTGGTCTCGGTGCTGAGCCGGGCGGGGTTCGCAGTCCTCCCGCGCTGACTCCCGGCCGCCGATGAGTTCGGGGCGGCGCGGGCGTCAGGACCCGTATGACCCTCGACCTCGTCCGGCCGGCCCCACGGGCGGTCCAGAACTGTCGTCACCTCGGCCTAGCGTTGTTCTCATGACCGACGCGATCCTCGTCGAGGGGTTGGTGAAGCGGTTCGGCTCCACCATCGCCCTCGACGGCGTGGACCTGTCCGTTGCCGAGGGCTCGGTGCTGGGGCTCCTCGGGCCCAACGGTGCCGGGAAGACCACCGTGGTCCGCATCCTCACCACGCTGCTGCGCGCCGACGCCGGCCGGGCGGAGGTGATGGGGCTCGACGTGGTCCGCCATGCCGACCAGGTGCGTGCCTCGATCGGCCTCACCGGTCAGTACGCCGCCGTCGACGAGTACCTGACCGGCTTCGAGAACCTCGAGATGGTCGGCCGGCTCTACCACCTGCCCAAGCGGGAGGCGCGCTCGCGGGCCGGCGAGCTGCTGGCCCGGTTCGAGCTCACCGACGCGGCCGGCCGCCCGGCCAAGACGTACTCGGGTGGCATGCGGCGGCGGCTCGACATCGCCGCGTCGCTGATCGCCCGCCCCCGCGTGCTGTTCCTCGACGAACCGACCACGGGGCTCGACCCGCGCAGCCGGTTGGCCATGTGGGAGTTCATCGCCGATCTCGCCGACGGCGGCACGACGATCCTGCTGACCACGCAGTACCTGGAGGAGGCCGACCGGCTCGCCGACCGCATGGTGGTCATCGACCATGGCCGGGTGATCGCCCGGGGCACCGGCGACGAGCTCAAGGCCCAGGTCGGCGGTCAGCGGCTGGAGTTCACCTTCGGCCGGCCCGTCGACGTCGCCGAGGCGGCCGACCGGCTGCGCGGGCTCTCGAGGGACGAACCGCAGGCCGACGAGCAGACGCGGCGGCTCAGCCTGCCGGTGCGCGGGGGCACCGAGGTGCTGGCCGAGGCACTGCGCAGGCTGGAGGGCAGCGACGTGCAGGTGCTCGACATCGGGCTGCGCCGGCCCGACCTCGACGACGTGTTCCTCACGCTCACCGGTCACGCGGCCGAGCAGGACGCCGGCTCCTCGTCTGAACCGCCCGCGGGCGACCGCGAGACGGCCGAGATCGCAGGGAGCGTCCGATGACCTCGTTGGCGATGACCGTCGCCGACGGCCTGACCATCACCCGCCGCAACCTGATCAAGGTTAAGCGGGTCCCCGACCTGATCGTCTTCGCGACCCTGTCGCCGATCATGTTCGTCCTGCTGTTCCGGTTCGTCTTCGGCGGCGCGATCAAGGTGCCGGGCGACGTGAGCTATGCGGAGTTCCTGCTGCCCGGAATCTTCGCGCAGACCGTCGTGTTCGGCAGCACGATCACGGGGTCCAGCCTGGCCGACGACCTGCAGAAGGGCCTGATCGACCGGTTCCGTTCGCTGCCCATGGCGCACTCGGCCGTGCTCGTCGGGCGGACGGTTGCCGACCTCGGGCTGAACGCGTTGTCGATCGTGGTCATGGCGGTGACCGGCCTGCTCGTCGGGTGGCGC
>DASYGS010000127.1:0-12351 GCA_035999465.1 Blastococcus sp.
CGCGATCAGGACATCGTGGTCGTCGGGGGCGGTGACTCCGCGATGGAGGAGGCCACCTTCCTGACCCGCTTCGCCAAGAGCGTGACCGTCGTCCACCGCCGTCCCGAGCTGCGCGCCTCCAAGATCATGGTCAAGCGCGCGCAGGACAACGAGAAGATCCGCTGGGAGCTGGGCAAGCAGGTCACCGACGTGCTCGGGGAGAGCATGGTCGACGCCGTGCAGCTCACCGACGTCGAGACCGGGAGCACCGAGACCCTGCCGGTCAGCGGCCTGTTCGTCGCGATCGGGCACGACCCGCGCAGCGAGCTGTTCGCCGGGCAGCTCAAGCTCGACGACGAGGGATACATCCAGGTCGAGCACCCCAGCACCCGCACCAGCATCGACGGGGTGTTCGCCTGCGGTGACGTCGTCGACCACATCTACCGGCAGGCGATCACCTCCGCCGGAACCGGTGCGGCCGCGGCGATCGACGCCGAGCGCTGGCTGGCCGAGACCTTCGACGAGCGCTGAACGCCGGGCATACCGGCGCCCCCGCGGGGGTTGTAGCACCGAGACAGACTGATCCACCTGAGAGGACAACCATGGCAGGCAACACCGTGACGGTCACCGACGCGAGCTTCGCCAGCGACGTGCTGGGCAGCGACAAGCCGGTGCTGGTCGACTTCTGGGCCGAGTGGTGCGGACCCTGCAAGATGGTCGCGCCGGTCCTCGAGGAGATCGCCCGCGAGCACGGCGACAAGCTGACGATCGCGAAGCTCAACATCGACGAGAACCCGCAGATCGCCCGCGACTACCAGGTCATGTCGATCCCGACGATGACGGTCTTCCAGGGCGGCAAGCCGGTCAAGAGCATCATCGGCGCCAAGCCCAAGGGCGCGATCCTCAACGACCTCGCCGACTACATCTGAGCCGGCGCACGCGTCCCGCCGAGCGGCCGAGGGCCCACCCGTTCCCTGCGAGCGGGTGGGCCCTCGCTCGTCCGGGGCGCGCCCGGGGGACCCCCCCGATGGGCCGCGCCCCGGCCGGGGGGCGACAATCGCTGACACGATGGGAACCGACAGCCGCATGCAGCCATTGAGGCTCGGGGACCGCGGTCCGGCGGTGGCCGACGTGCACGCCGCCCTGCGCAGCCTCGGCCTGCTTCCCCCCGCACCGGAGCCCGACACCACCGAGCTCGAGACGGCGGAGTTCGACACCGCCACCGAGCTGGCCATCCGCCACTTCCAGCAGGTGCGCGGGCTCTCGGTCGACGGCCGGGTCGGCGAGGAGACCTACCGGGCCCTCACCGAGGCCCGCTGGTCCCTGGGTGACCGGCTGCTGCGCTACGACCCCGAGCGGCCCATGCGCGGCGACGACGTCACCAACCTGCAGGAGCGGCTGCTCGAGCTCGGCTACGACGCCGGCCGAGCCGACGGCATCCTGGGCCCGGAGACCGAGACCGGCCTGCGGGCCTTCCAGCGCGACTACGGCCTCACCGCCGACGGCACCTGCGGGCCCGCCACGCTGCGCGCGCTGCGCCAGCTGGGCCGCAAGGTCACCGGCGGCCGCCCGCAGCTGCTGCGGCAGAGCGCGCTGCTGGTCGAGAGCGGCCCGCACCTGATCGGCCGCCGCATCGTGGTCGACCCCGGCCACGGTGGTGGCGAGACCGGCTTCACCGCGGGCGAGACCACCGAGGCCGACCTCGTGTTCGACCTCGCGTCCCGGATCGAGGGACGGCTCGCAGCGGCCGGCGCGACGGTCTACCTGACCCGCGGGCGCGACCAGGCGCCCACGCTCGAGGAGCGGACCGCCTTCGCGAACTCCACCCGGGCCGACCTGTTCATCTCGCTGCACCTGGACGCGCACGGCTCCGAGCACGCCCGCGGGGTGGCCAGCTACTACTACGGCACCGGGTCCGGCGCGTCGTCCACCGTGGGCGAGGAGTTCGCCCAGATCGCCAGGCGTGAGGTCATCTCCCGCACCGGCATGCTCGACCTGGGCTCGCACCCCAAGACCTGGGACCTGCTGCGCATGACCCGCATGCCCGCCGTGCGGCTCGACTGCGGCTACCTGTCCCACCCGGTCGACCGGCTGCTGCTGCTCGACGCCCGGCTGCGCAGCGCCATCGCCCAGGGGGTCCTGGCCGCCGTCCAGCGGCTCTATCTGCCGGCCGACGCGGACCCGCCGACGGGAACCTTCGTCCTCCCCTCCGCCTAGACTCCTGGAGGTGCCCTCCTCCCCGTCCGGCCCGTCGGCCGGAACCGGTCAGCCGGGGACGCACCTGACCCACGGTGCGCACCCCCACGTCGTGCCGCGGCATCCGCGGCTTGACCCGCTGGCGGACCGGTACGCAGCACGGACGCACGGCATGAAGACCTCGGAGATCCGCGCGCTGTTCTCGGTCGTCAGCCGGCCCGAGGTGGTCTCCCTCGCCGGCGGCATGCCGGCGGTCACCGCGCTGCCCCTCGACGCCGTCGGCTCGATGATCGGCGAACTGGTGTCGGGCATGGGCGCCCAGACCCTCCAGTACGGCTCGGGGCAGGGCGATCCGCGCCTGCGCGAACGGATCTGCGACGTCATGGCGCTGGAAGGCATCACCGACGCCTCGCCGAGCGAGGTCGTCGTCACCGTCGGCTCCCAGCAGGGCCTCGACCTGGTCACCCGCGTCTTCTGCGACCCGGGCGACGTCATCCTGGCCGAGGGGCCCTCCTACGTCGGCGCCCTCGGCGTCTTCCAGGCCTCGGAGGCGCGCGTCCGGCACGTCCCGATGGACGACGACGGGCTGATTCCCGAGGCGCTGGAGCAGGCGCTGCTCGAGTGCCGGGCCAACGGCGACCGGGTGAAGTTCCTCTACACGGTGCCCAACTTCCACAACCCGGCCGGCGTCACGCTGTCCGAGGAGCGCCGCGTGGCGATCATCGCGCTGGCGGAGAAGTACGACCTGCTGGTCATCGAGGACAACCCGTACGGCCTGCTCGGCTTCGAGCGGGAGCCCATGCGCGCGTTGCGGGCCCGCGACGCCCAGCGGGTCATCTACCTCGGCTCGTTCTCGAAGACGTTCTCACCGGGCCTGCGGGTCGGCTGGGTGCTGGCGCCGCTCGCCGTCCGGGAGAAGCTGGTTCTGGCCTCGGAGGCGCAGGTGCTGTGCCCGCCGTCGCTGACCCAGTACGCCGTCGCGCGCTACCTGGACACCCAGCCCTGGCGCGAGCAGATCAAGCTGTTCACCGAGCTGTACCGGGAGCGGCGCGACGCCACCCTGGAGTCCCTCGACGCGCTGATGCCGCCCGGCACGACGTGGACGCGGCCCGAGGGCGGTTTCTACGTCTGGCTGAAGCTGCCGCACCGGCTAGACGCGAAGCTGATGCAGCCCCGCGCGGTCAACGCCCACGTCGCCTACGTGCCCGGCATCGGCTTCTACGCCGACGGCTCGGGCCGCGAGTACATGCGGCTGTCCTACTGCTACCCCGAGCCCGACCAGATCCGTGAGGGCGTGCGCCGGCTGGCCCGCGTCATCGAGGCCGAGCTGGACCTGCACTCGACCTTCGACACCGTCGACACCGGTACGTTCCGGGCGATCGGCCGCGCCCCCCGGGTGCCCGACGTCGAACCGTTCGTGGCCCCGGCCAACAGCGACCGATACGAGGACGGCGCATGAGCGAGCCCGCTGCAGCACCGGCCCCCGCACCCCAGGCGGCGCACGAGGAGAGCCCGCACCCGCTGCGGGCCGTCGTCCTCGCCGGCGGGCTCACCTTCGAGCGCGAGGTCAGCCTCTCCTCGGGCACGCAGGTGGTCGAGGAGCTCCTGCGCGTGGGGCTGGACGCCGAGCTCCGCGACGCCGACGCCGAGCTGCTGCCCGGTCTGGCGGTCGCCCCGGCGGACGCGGTGTTCATCGCGCTGCACGGCGCCACGGGGGAGGACGGCGCCCTGCGCGCGGTCCTCGACCTCGCGGGCGTCCCCTACGTCGGCTCCCCGGCCGCGGCCTGCCGGCTGGCCTGGGACAAGCCCGCCGCGAAGTCGGTCGTCCGCTCCGCCGGGGTCACGACGCCGGACTGGGTCGCCCTGCCGCACAGCACGTTCCGTGAGCTCGGCGCCGGCGCCGTCCTGGACCTCATGGTGGCGCGGCTGGGCCTGCCGCTGATGGTGAAGCCGGCCAGCGGCGGCTCGGCGCTGGGTGTGCAGAAGGTCAGCCGCGTCGAGGACCTGCCGGCGGCCATGGTGAGCTGCTTCGCCTACGGCGACACCGTGCTGGTCGAGCGCTTCGTGGAGGGCGTGGAGGTGGCGCTGGCGGTGATCGACCTCGGCGACGGCCCGCAGGCCCTCCCGGCGGTCGAGATCGAGCCGGAGTCCGGGGTCTTCGACTACGCCGCGCGCTACACGCCGGGCATGACCGAGTACCACTGCCCGGCGCGGCTGGCGCCCGAGGCCGCCGAGCGTGCGGCGGCGGTGGCCGTCGCCGTGCACGAGGTGCTCGGCCTGGCCGACCTCTCCCGCACCGACGCGATCATCTCCGCCGACGGGACCGTCCACTTCCTCGAGGTGAACGTGTCCCCGGGGCTCACCGAGACGTCGATGTTCCCGATGGCCGTCGAGGCGGCCGGCTACGAGCTCGGCGACGTGCTCGCCCGCCTGCTCGCCCGCCGGGCCGCCGCCGCCCGCTGACGGGCAAGCCAGTCATTCGTCTGTGACGAAACTCCGGAGGGGGTCTCCGGGGCGGCGGATCAGGCCTCCGGACGACGTCCGGTGATCTCGGGCGCCATGACGCCGATGATCCGCTGCAGGTCGTCGACCGACCCGAACTCGACGACGATGCGACCCTTGGCCCGGCCGATCTGGATCTTGACCTTGGTCTCGAACATGTCCGAGAGCCGGGTCCCGAGCTCCTCGACGCCCGGGGCGCTGATCTTCCGCGTCCGGCGCCGGGCGGCCGGCTGCTCGGCGGCGGCCATCGCGACGGCCTCCTCGGTCGCGCGGACGCTCATGCCCTCGGCCACGATGCGGGTCGCCAGGGCGTCCTGCGCGTCGGCGTCCTGCAGCCCCAGGAGGGCGCGGGCGTGCCCGGCGGAGATGACGCCGGCCGCGACGCGGGTCTGCACCTTCACGGGCAGCTTCATCAGCCGGATCGTGTTGGTGACCTGCGACCGGCTGCGGCCGATCTTGCCGGCCAGCTCCTCGTGGGTGGCGCCGAACTCCTCCAGCAGCTGCTGGTAGGCCGCCGCCTCCTCCAGCGGGTTCAGCTGCACCCGGTGGATGTTCTCGAGCAGGGCGTCGCGCAGCATCGCGTCGTCCGTGGTGTCCCGGACGATCGCCGGCACCGTGTCCAGGCCGGCGGCGCGGGCGGCGCGCAGCCGGCGCTCGCCCATGATGAGCTCGTAGCTGACACCGCCCCCGGGGGTCTGACCGCTCTCGCGCACGACGATCGGCTGGAGCAGCCCGAACTCCCGCACGGAGTGGCTGAGCTCCTCCAGGGCCTCGTCGTCGAAGACCACCCGCGGCTGCTTCGGGTTCGGGACGACGTCCTCGACGGCGACCTCCCGCAGCTGCGCACCGGGGATGCCCACGGCGGCCTCGATCGCGGCCGAGGCCCGATCGGCCGCCCGGGAGGCGACCGGCGCCTCGTCGTCGTGCGCCGCCTCCGCCGGGGGCGGCACGAGGCTCACCGTCGGCACGCTCGCCGATGCGGGGCCGGACGAGACCCCGTCGCCCGAGGGCGTCGGCTGCTCGGCCGGCACGGGGGAGGGGACGGCCGCCGGGGCCGGACCGGTCGGGATGAGGGCCGCCAGGCCCCGGCCCAGGCCACCGCGCTTGGTCATCGCTTCTCCTCGCTGAGGCTCGTGCTCACTGGCTGTGCTGCGGCCGGGGGACGCCCGGATAGGGAACGGCGTCGCCGACGGCGAGGGCGGTGACCGGCTGGACCGCCGGCGCCCCCGGGGTCAGGGAACGTTCGTGCGGAAGCATCCCGACGCCGCGCTGGGCGAGCTCGCGGGCGGCCTCGACGTAGCTGGTCGAGCCGCGCGAACCCGGGTCGTAGGTGAGGACCGACTGGCCGTAGCCCGGCGCCTCCGACACCCGCACGTTGCGGGGGATGACCGCCTGGAGCACCAGGTCACCGAAGTGGTTGCGCACCTCGTCGGCGACCTGGTCGGCGAGCTTCGTCCGGCCGTCGTACATGGTCAGCAGGATCGTCCGCACCGAGATGCCGGGGTTCAGGTGCGCGCGGACCAGATCGATGTTGGAGAGCAGCTGGCCCAGGCCCTCGAGCGCGTAGTACTCGCACTGGATGGGGATGAGCACCTCGTCACCGGCCACGAGGGCGTTCAGCGTGAGCAGCCCGAGGGACGGCGGGCAGTCGATGAGCACGTAGTGGGGGCGCTCCTCCTGCGGGAGGGCCGAGATGTGCGCCTCGATCGAGCGGCGGAGCCGGTGCTCGCGGGCCACCACGGAGACCAGTTCGATCTCGGCACCGGCCAGGTCGATCGTCGCGGGCACGCACAGGAGGTTCGGCGACGCGGTGGTCGGGTGGACCACCTCGCCGAGCGAGCTGTCACCGACGAGGGCGTCGTAGATGGACGGCGTCCCGACCGTGTGGTCCACGCCGAGCGCGGTGCTCGTGTTCCCCTGCGGATCGAGGTCGATGACCAGCGTCCGCAGCCCGAAGAGCGCGAGCGCGACGCCCAGGTTGACCGTCGACGTCGTCTTGCCGACGCCGCCCTTCTGGTTGGCGATCGTGATCACACGGATCCGCCCCGGAACCGGGAAAGGCTCCTGCTCGGCGGCGTGCAGCACGCGGGTCGCCCGCATCGCCTCCATGGCGATGGGGCTGTCGAAGTCGCCCATGCCGAGGGCGGAGGGACCACTGGACGACTGGTCAGCGGCCAGATTGCTGCGCAGCCGCTCGCCGGGGTCGTTCATCGCCGGTCCTCCCTGCATCGGCGTGTCACGTGCACGCCCGTTTCACGTGGAACGGAGTCGGGTGGCCGTACCTGTTCCACGTGGAACAGGGAACTGTGCCGGTCTGACGTGCGCCGGCGACGTGAACCGTCACCGCGCTCCCCGTGTCATGACCACCACGGTAGTGGCAGCCTCCCCGAGGGATGCACCGACAGCCCGCGGGTGCACGTTCCGCATCCCGGCGGCCTCGAGCTCCGGCACCATCGCCGGGAGCTCCGCCAGGGCCTTCGCCCCCACCAGCGCCACCAACTGGGCGCCCGGCCGCATCAGGCCCCGGCACCAGCCCACCAGGCGCGGGAGCGGCGCGACCGCGCGGGCGGTGACCACGTCGACGGGGCCCACGGCGCTCCCGACGGACCGGTCCTCCGCGCGGCCCCGGACGACCCGCCAGTACAGCGGTGCCCCGGCGACCCCGTCGGGCGTCAGCTCGGCGACCGCCTCCTCGAGAAACTCGACGCGCCGGGCCATGGGCTCGACCAGGGCCAGGGTCACGTCCGGCCGGGCCAGCCCGAGCGGGATCCCCGGCAGGCCGGCGCCGCTCCCGACGTCGACGACCCGGGCACCCTCCGGAACGGCCTCCGCCACCGCCGCGCTATTGAGCACGTGACGAATCCAGAGCCGGGGTACCTCACGCGGGCCGATGAGCCCGCGGGTCACGCCGTCGCTCGCCAGGCGGGCCACGTAGCGCTGGGCCAGCGGCAGGGCGGCGCCGAACACCTCCGCTGCCATCGGCGGCGGCGGAGGTACGTCGAGAGAGGTCGCCGGATCGGTCACTTGTCGGGCAGGACCACGACTCGCCGGCTCGGCTCCTCGCCCTCCGACTCGCTGTGCACACCGGCCACCGACGCGATGACGTCGTGCACGACCTTGCGCTCGAAGGGGTTCATCGGGCTGAGCCGCTCGGGCTGGCGGCTCTGGGCCACCCGCTGCGCCGCCTCACCCGCGAGGGCGGTCAGGTCGGCCCGGCGCTTGGCGCGGAAGCCGCCGATGTCGAGCATGAGCCGGCTGCGCACCCCCGTGGACTGGGCCACGGCCAGCCGGGTGAGCTCCTGGAGCGCCTCGAGCGTGGCGCCGGCCGGGCCGATCAGGTCGTTCAGGCGGCCGCCCACGATGGCGACGGAGGCACGGTCGCCCTCGACGTCCAGATCGATGTCGCCGTCCACGTCGAGGATGTCGAGCAGCCGCTCCAGGTAGTCCCCAGCGACGTCGCCCTCGCGGACCAGCGGGTCCTCGCCGTCCTCGCCGTCCTCGTCGTCGTCCTCGTCCTCGTCGTCGTCCTCGTCCACCTCAGCGGCCCCAGGGGTCACGATGTCGACGGGCTCGACCACCGCGTCGTCACTGGCGACATCGGCGTCGGGCAGGGCCGCCGCGCCGTTGGCGGTCGCGTCGGCGGGCGCGGGGGTCAGGGCCGCGTCGGAGGTGGCTTCGGCGGTCGCTGCGGTGCTGGCGGGCTGCTGTGGGGCACTCACGGAGGTTCCTCCCAGGTCGGTGCGGGCGGCCGGGCTAGCCCGGTGGTCGATGGTCCGGCGGTGCCGGCGGACGTCCGGGGGACGTCGGGGGGGCGGGGTCAGCGCCGCTTGCGCTTCCCCTTGTTCGTCGGCTGCTGGCCGGTCGGGACCGCGGGGGCCGACGACGCCTGCCCGGGGGGCTGCTGACCGTCGGTCGACGGGGCGGCGGACGGCTCCGCCGACTGGTCCAGCGACGGCTCGGTCGGCGGGGTAACGGCCGGGGTGGGCCGGCCGGCCTTGGGACGCACGGGCTTGGCACCCGGCTTGGGGGCGAGGGTGCGCGGGTCGACGACCGGCTTGTCGACGGCGGCCTTCGCCAGGGCGGCGGGCGATCCGGGCGGCGGCATCTTGCGGAGGATGAAGTACTGCTGGCCGAAGGTCCAGGCGTTGTTCGTGACCCAGTAGATGAGCACGCCGAGGGGGAAGAAGAAGCCGGAGACGAAGAGGCTCAGCGGCATGCCGTAGAGCATCAGGCGCTGCACGGTGGCGGCCTGCCCCTCGACCGGACCGGAGCGCTTGGCGATCTGCTTCTGGGTGAAGAACGTGGTCACGCACATGATCGCGATGAGGAACAGCGCGACGACGCGGATGTTCGCGTACGTGGCGATCTCGAGGATCGCGGTCTGCTTGGGGCCGACCATGTTGAACGAGGCGGAGATCGGGGCGCCGAACAGCTCCGCTCGCGCGGCCTGGTCGGTGAGGGCGTCGGACCAGCCGTAGAGGCCCGGGGCACCCGGCGCGAGCCGGCGCAGCACGTGGAAGAGGGAGATGAAGACCGGCATCTGCGGCAGGATCGGCAGGCAACCGGCCAGCGGGTTGACCCCGCGCTCCTTCTGCAGCGCCATCATCGCCTGGCTCATGCCTTGGCGGTCACTGCCGTACTGCTTGCGCAGCTTCTGGATCTCGGGCTGGAGTTCCTGCATCGCCCGCTGCGACTTCACCTGCTTGACGAACAGCGGGAACAGGATGAGCCGGACGGTGACGACCAGGAACATGATCGACAGCGCCCAGGTGAGCCCCCACGCCGGGTCGAGGAACAGCGAGAAGAGCGCGTGCCACGCCTTCATCACGAACGAGATGGCGGTGTACAGCCAGTCAAGCAACGGAGGACTCCTCCTGCGGGGCCCGGCGCGGGGCCGGCCGGGTGGCTCGGTCGGGGGATCCGGCGGTCGCCGGCTCCGCCGTTGTGCTCGACGAGTGGCCGTCCGCTCCGGTTCCGGGGACGAGATCCACGCCGCCTGGGTGCCAGGGGCCGCATTTCACCAGCCGGCGCACCGCCAGCCAGCTCCCGCGTCCCGCTCCGTGCCGGGCGATCGACTCGGCGGCGTAGGCGCTGCAGCTCGGGTAGAACCGGCAGCGCGGCGGCAGGGCCGGGCTGATCGCCCGCGAGTAGAAGCCCACTGCGGCCAGCAGGGCGCGGGCGACGACGGACCGGCGGCGGGGCGCCGCGCTGCTGCTCATGTCCTGCCCAACGACTGAGGCCGCTCGGAGAGCAGCCGGTCCATCCCTGCGGAGAGGTCACGGTGCAGCCGTGCCGACCCGGCGTCGGCCGCCTCGGGGCGGGCGCGCACCACGAGGTCGGCGGTCGGCGGGAGCCGGTGCAGCTCGGCGCGCACCAGGGCGCGCAGCTGGCGGGTCACCCGGTGGCGCACCACGGAGTTGCCCACCGCCTTGCCGACGACGAAACCGGCCCGCGCACCGGACGGGGGCGCGGGGACCGCACTCCCGGCCGACTGCTCGGGCCGTTCGGAGAGGTAGTGGAGCACCATGGTCGGCCGTCCGGCACGCCGGCCGGACCGGACGACCGCGGTGAACTCCGGACGCCGGCGCAGGCGTGCCTGCGCGGGCAACACGTCAGGCGGAGAGCTTCTCGCGACCCTTGCGCCGACGGCCGGCGAGGATCGCCCGGCCCGCGCGGGTGCGCATCCGCAGCCGGAACCCGTGGGTCTTGGAACGACGCCGGTTGTTCGGCTGGAACGTGCGCTTGCTCACGAGGTACTCCCACTACATGACATCGGCGGTGCGCACCCACCGGTGGGCGGGCGCGCGCGGGACGGCCGGACGCGGCGGGAAGCCGTGCCCCGGTGCCCCGGAAGCTGGTCACTGCGAACCGGACCACACCCCGCCAGAGGCCTGTGCAAGCGTGCAGCACAGACACCGAGGCGGTGCAGGACCGTCCACAGACTCCGGCCAGCATAACCGAGGAAACGGCGCCGCCGGAGGCCGGGAGGATCCCGACCGCCCATGGTCCCCCCTCGCCGGGGACGCCGGGCCGAGCCACGCCGCAGCGAGGTCCCGCTCCACCGCCCCTCGGGGAGGCCGCCCACGCCCCCCGATCGTTGCCGGGCTGTGGACGGGGCTGTTAGCGTCGCCGTCGCTCCGCGTTGGGCACAAGGGTCACGACGCGCGAGCCGACCCGGTCGGTCAACCGACCGCCGTATCACCCGTTTCGTCGCCCCAACTGCGCTCCGACCTGCAGTGATGCAGAGCGGTGCCGGACCGGGTCCGGGGCCCGGCACGACTCGTCGCCGGCCGTGCACACCCTGTGGACACCGGTGTGGAACCAGTGCGTGCGCGCATCCACAACCGGGCATCTGATCGGTGGACATCCACCGGGGCGACACCGGGCGATGGGGCGGGGCGAAGCGCCGCGGGGGTCGACTGCATGGGGAGGACGAGCACCGATGGCCGATGCCACGCTGGACCTGGCGACGGTCTGGGACCAGATCCGCGAGCGGCTGGCGACGAGCCTGTCCCCCCAGCAGAACGCGATGCTGAACCTCACCCGCCCGCTCGGCCTCGTCGAGGACACCGCGGTCCTCGCGGCGCCGAACGAGTTCACCCAGACCGTGCTCGAGTCGCGCATGCGGCGGGTACTGGCCGAGGCGCTGTCGGAGCAGTTCGGCCGTGACATCCGGGTCGCCGTCCAGCTCGAGGACGCGCCGTCCGGGCCGCCCCCCGAGACGCGCGAGGAGGAGCCGACCCGTCGCGCCTGGTCCACGGCCGAGGCCCAGCGGGCCGAGGAGGACCGCGCCAGCCGCGACCGCGCCGACGACGGGCGCAGCGCGTTCGGCGTGCGCGCCGACGCGGCCCGGCCGGCGCCGTGGGACCGCGAGACGGGCGAGACTCCCACCGGCCGGCCGGAGTCCGAGCCCCGCGAGCTGCGGCCCGCCGACGGTCCGCCCGCCTACCAGCCGGTCGACCGCGGCGCGCCCGAGGACTGGAGCACACCCACGTGGGGCGGCCCGGGTGGCCAGGGCGATCGCGACTGGGGCGGCTCGGGTGGGCAGGGCGCCGACGTCCTGCCCTTCGACGTCGAGCACTCCGGTGAGCAGCGGGGGAGCCGGTCCTCCGGTGGCACCGGCCGGGGACGGCGGCCCGAGGGCGGCCGGCCTGCCGGGCTCGACCCGGGCATGAACCCCAAGTACGTCTTCGACAGCTTCGTCATCGGCAACAGCAACCGGTTCGCCCACGCCGCGGCCGTCGCGGTCGCCGAGGCACCGGCGCGCGCCTACAACCCGCTGTTCATCTACGGCGAGTCGGGCCTGGGGAAGACCCACCTGCTGCACGCGATCGGGCACTACGCCGCTCGGATGTTCCCCAACGTGCGCGTGCGCTACGTCAGCACCGAGGAGTTCACCAACGAGTTCATCAACCTGGTGCACTCGGGCCGGGCCGAGGACTTCCGTCGTCGCTACCGGGACATCGACTTCCTGCTGATCGACGACATCCAGTTCCTCGAGCGGGCCGAGCGCACGCAGGAGGAGTTCTTCCACACCTTCAACACGCTGCACAACGCCAGCAAGCAGATCGTCATCACCTCCGACCGCGCGCCGAAGAAGCTGACGACGCTCGAGGACCGGCTGCGCACCCGCTTCGAGTGGGGCCTGATCACCGACGTGCAGGCGCCCGACCT
>DASYGS010000046.1:0-35377 GCA_035999465.1 Blastococcus sp.
TCGGCTCGGCGTTCGCGATCAGCGTCTTCCTGCTCCTGTACTACATCCTGGTCGGCTTCACGGTCGTCTACTTCGCGACCGTCTACGGCTACTCCCCCGCCCGGGCGAACGCCCTGGCCAACTGGTACTGGATCGCCAACGCGATCTCGCTGGTGGTCACCGGCTTCCTCACCGACCGGTTCCGGGTGCGCAAGCCATTCATGATCATCGGCACGGTGATCAGCCTGGTGGGCGCCATCCTGTTCGCCCTCGCCGCGACCCACCCCGAGACCACGTACTACACGTTCGCGGTCTACTTCATCCTCAGCTCGGTCGGCGGCGGCATGGCCTACGTCGCGTGGATGGCGAGCTTCACCGAGACCGTCGAGAAGCACAACCCGGCGGCCACGGCGACCGGCCTGGCCATCTGGGGCTGGATCCTGCGGATCGTCGTCACCGTGTCGCTCGCGGTGCTCACGCTCGTCGTGCCGGCCACCTCGATCCTGGTCGACCAGGCGACGCCGATCACCGAGATGAAGGCGGCCCACCCGACGGAGTTCGCGATCATCACCACGATCAACCCCGCGGACGCCGCGGCCGTCACGGCCAGCCCGAACAGCCCGCCGCCGGCGGCACTGGCCAGCGTCATCTCCGCCACCGCGAAGGCGGAGGGCGCGAGCGCGGCCGAGCAGCAGTCGTTGCGCGACGTGATCACCAACGGTGAGCTCGGCGCGGCCACGGTGCTCAAGGCCGACCCCGCCACCGCGGCGGCGCTGCAGGCCAACCCGCTCGACCCGGCCGCCGGCCTCAAGGCGGTCACCGAGGTCGCCACCGCCCTGAAGGTCGACGCCGCCACCGCGACCAAGCTCCTCCAGGGGCTGCCCGCGGCGCTGCCGACGATCGCCAAGGTGCAGAAGTACGGCGACGACCTCACCAAGGCCGGCACCACCTTCGCCCCCCAGCAGCTCAGCTACCTGAAGGCGCACGGCGCCGAGGTGGCCAAGGCGGCCGAGGACAACCCGAAGCAGTGGCAGCACTGGTGGTGGGTCTGCATCGCCGGCCAGCTGATCTTCCTGCCGTTCGTCTTCGTGATGGCCGGCCGGTGGAGCCCCCGCAAGGCGCGGGAGGACGAGACCGAGCACGAGCGTCTCGTCCAGCAGGAGCTGGCCGCCATGGGCAGCCGCGCCTGATCCCGCACGGGTGAACCACGGCCGGGCCGGGAAGCAGCTGCTTCCCGGCCCGGCCCTCGTTCGTCGTCCGGTGCGCTCAGCGCCGGCGTGCGGCCCCGCGGGCGACCAGCCGCCAGTACGTGCCGGGCATCAGCCGGACCAGCGCGTCGGGCACCTTGGCGCTCCAGCCGATCAGCAGGCGGGGACGGCGCTTCTCGATCGCCTCGACGATCTGCGCGGCCGCCGTCGCCGGCTCGATCGTGAGCAGCTTCGCGAACTGCTTCTGCCCCTGCTCCCACTCGTCCCGGGAGACGCCGGACCCGGTGCGCGCCGTCTCGGCGATGCGGGTCTTGATGCCACCGGGGTGCACGACGGTCACCCCCACCCCGTCGTCGGCCAGCTCGTGGCGCACCGACTCGGAGAACCCGCGCACGGCGAACTTGCTGGCCGAGTAGGCGGCCTGGCCGGCCGGCGCCATGATCCCGAAGACGCTCGACACGTTGACCAGGTGCGCCCCGGGGTGGGCCTTGAGCGCGGGCAGCAGGGCGTGGGTCAGCCGCACGACCGCGCGGAAGTTCACCGACATGACCCAGTCGAACTCCTCGAGGGTCACCTGGTCGAAGCGGCCACCGAGGGCCACGCCGGCGTTGTTGACCAGCAGGGTGGTCTCGGGATGGTCGGCCGCCAGGTCGGCGGCCACCGTCGCGGTCGCGTCGTCGTCCGACAGGTCCGCGACGTAGGTCGCGACGGCGAGGCGGGGATGCGCCGCGCGCACGCCGTCGGCGACCCCGGCCAGCCGGTCGGCGTCGCGGTCGAGCAGCACGAGGTTGCTCCCGCGGTCGGCCAGCGCGGTCGCCAGCGCCGCGCCGATACCGCTGGCCGCGCCGGTCACGATCGCGGTGCCGCCGGCGAACACGTAGGGGCGCATCAGGCGGCCGTCCGCTCGGTGCCGGCGCTCGCCGACGGGCGCTGGAAGGTCATGCCGTCGTCCTCCAGCGGACCGGAGCGCATCAGCCGGACGTCGCGGATGTAGTTCTGGTGCAGCCGCCAGGGCGTTCGGCCACCCTGCTTGGGCAGCTGCGAGAGGCTGCGCTGCACATAGCCGGAGGCGAGGTCGAGGAACGGGGCGTCGGCCCCCTCGGGCGGAGCCACCGGGGTGGCGGCGACGAACCCGTGGGCGTCGAGGTGGTTCAGCAACCGGCAGACGTACCGGTTGACCAGGTCGGCCTTCAGCGTCCAGGAGGCGTTCGTGTAACCGATCACCATCGTGAAGTTGGGGACGCCGGAGATCATCATCCCCTTGTAGGAGACCGTCTTCGAGACGTCGACCGGCTCGCCGTCGATCGACAGCGCCATGCCGCCGAGCGGGAGCAGGTTCAGCCCGGTCGCGGTGATGATGATGTCGGCGTCGAGGGACTTCCCCGACGCCAGCTCGATGCCGCGCTCGGTGAACCGGGCCACCGTGTCGGTGACGATCGAGGCCTTCCCCGTCCGGAGGGTGCGGAAGAGGTCGCCGTCGGGCACGAGGCACAGCCGCTGGTCCCACGGGTTGTACGGCGGGTTGAAGTGCGTGTCGACGTCGAAGCCCGCGGGCAGCTGCTTCTGGGTCAGCCGCCGGATCAGCTTCCTGACCATCGCGGGCCGCCGGCGGCTGAGCTGGAAGAGCAGCGTGGAGAGGAGCACGTTCTTCCACCGCACGATCGGGTACGCGAGCTTCGCGGGCAGCCGGCTGCGTAGCACCTGGGCCAGCGGGTCACGCCCCGGCAGCGACATGATGTAGCTGGGCGTGCGCTGCAGCATGGTCACGTGGCCGGCGTGGTCGGCGAGGCTTGGCACGAGCGTGACGGCCGTGGCGCCGCTGCCGATGACGACGACCTGCTTGCCGCTGACGTCGAGGTCCTCGGGCCAGTGCTGCGGGTGCACGATCTGACCGGTGAACTGCTCCTCCCCGGCGAACTCGGGGCGGAAGCCCTCGTCGTAGCGGTAGTAGCCGGAGCACGCCGAGAGCCACGAGCAGGTCAGCGTGACCGTCTCCCCGGTGTCGCTGCGCCGGGCGGTGACCGTCCACCGGGCGTCCTTCGTCGACCAGTCGGCCGAGACGACCTGGTGGTGGAAGCGGATCCTCTCCTGCACGCCGTACTCGCGCGCCGTCTCCTCGATGTAGCGCTTGATCGAGGCGCCGTCGGCGATCGACTTCGAGTCCTTCCACGGGCGGAAGCCGTAGCCGAGCGTGAACATGTCCGAGTCCGAGCGGATACCGGGGTAGCGGAACAGGTCCCAGGTGCCGCCGATCGCGCCGCGCGACTCGAGGATGGCGTAGGTCCTGCCCGGGCACTCCTCGCGCAGGTGGCAGGCGGCGCCGATGCCCGAGAGCCCGGCGCCGACGATCAGGACGTCGATGTGCTCGGGGGTCGTGGCCGACGGCGGGCGGGTCGGCGCGGCCTGCTCGATGGTCTGGTCGAGGGTCATGTCCGGACTCCACGGGTAGGGGCCGGCGGGAGCCGGCGATCGGTCGGCACTGGCGCGGAACGCTGCTGCACGAAGGTTATCGACACCGTGTCGAATGAGTCAACAGGACGTTGACGCACGTGTCCGGCGCAGTACCCTGGGCGGGTGTCCGTACCTGCGCGCGACCGCACGAGTGCCGCTCGCGGTCGCCGGCCGGCCCGCCCCTCCGGCGACGACCGGGAACTGGCGATCCTGACCACGGCCGAGCGACTCCTGGCCGAGAAGCCGCTGGCCGCCATCTCGGTCGACGACCTCGCGCGCGGCGCGGGCATCTCCCGGCCCACCTTCTACTTCTACTTCCCGTCGAAGGACGCCGTCCTCCTGACGCTGCTGGACCGCGTGGTCGACGAGGCCGACGCGGCGATGCGCCGGGTGTTCGACGCGCCGGCCGCCGGACTCCGGGACGGGTGGCGCCGCGCGATCACCGCGTACTACGAGACGTTCCGCGCGCACCGCGCGCTCACCCTCGCCTGGGCCGAGGCCCGCTCGGGCAACGCCGAGGTGCGCGAGCTGTGGGCGCAGGTGTTCGAGGCCTGGGTACAGCAGTGCGCCGACGCCATCCAGGCCGAGCGCGACCGCGGTGCCGCGCCGTCCGGGCTGCCCGCCCGCGACCTGGCCGTGGCGCTGAACTCGATGAACGAGCGGGTGCTCTACGCGACGTTCAGCGGCGACGGGCCGGCGGTCGCGGAGGAGGCCGTGGTCGACGTCCTGCTCGAGGTGTGGCTGACCACGATCTACCAGCGGACGATGCCCGCCGCCTGACCCGCGGTCACCCCGCGGCCGTCGGCCCCTCGCCGACGGACCTGTGCGCACCGGTGCGGACGACGGTCACCGGGCACGGCGCGTGGTGCACGACCTGGTCGCTGACCGACCCCAGCAGGAGACCGGCGAACCCGCCGCGGCCGCGCGCGCCGACGACCAGCAGGTCGGCACCCTCAGCGGCCTCGATCAGCCCGTGGGCGGGCGGCCGGTGGACGACGTGGCAGCTGACCTGCACCGCGGGGTCGAGCGCGGCGGCGGTGACGTGGCCGGTCAGCTCGTCGAGCACGGCCTGCTCGTAGTCGCGCAGCGGGGGCACGAACCCCGGCTGCCACGAGCCCGGCTTCGGCGCCGTGGTGATCGACCAGGTGCGCAGGACGTGCAGCGGCAGGTGCGCGCGCCGGGCCAGGCCGCCCGCCCAGACGAGTGCCTCCTGGGCGCACGCCGACCCGTCGTGGCCCACGAGGATGCCGCCGTCCAGGTGCACGCTCTCGGTCAGCTCGGTCACGGTGCGCCCCCCGGGACTCCTCCCGGCCCCAGCCGGCCGCTGGAGGAACCTTCGCATTCCGCGCCCCGACCGTGTCCGACGAGGTCAGGAGGCGATCGGGTGCCGGTCGTGCAGCACCGCCAGGTCGCCGGCCTCGGCGGCCGCGACCGCCTCGAGCGCCTGCCCGATCTGGGCGGTCAGCCGGTGCAGCGACTGGCGCGCCTCGTCGCGCTGGCGACGGAGGTCGTCCACCTCCGCCCGCACCGCGGAGAGCTGCCGGGCCGCCTCGGCCGCGGCCGCCTCGCGCTCGGTGGCCGCGTCGCGCAGCAGCTTCTCGGCGTCCCGCCGGCCCCGCGCACGCACCTCCTCCCCGGCGGCGAGTGCCGCCTCCCGGATTCCGGCGACCTTGGCCAGCCGCGCCTCGGCCTCCACCCGCGCGTCGCCGACGATCCGCGCCGCCTCGTCGACCCCGGCGGCCGCGACCGCGTCGGCCTCCTCGGAGGCCAGCCGCAGCATCTGCCCCAGCCGCGCGGAGACCGGGCCGGTGAGCGACCGGGCGGGCGTCCGCCGGACCGCCTCGAGCTCCGCCGCGCACGCGCCGTAGCGGCTGAGCAGGTAGTCGCACTGGCGTCGGGCCGCCTCGACCTCCGCTTCCGCCCAGGCCACGTAGTTGTCCACCTGCGCACGGTCGTAGCCCCGGTGCCGCCGCCGGAAGATCGGCCGGTGGTCGAGCACCTGGTCCAGTTCGCCGGCCGGCTGCGGGGACACGAACGCCGGCGGCACGGATCCGTCGGACCCGGGGCGGTCGCGACCGGCTTCCCGGGGCCCCGCGCCTTCGGCACTCCGCTCGATCTCGGCACGTCGATACATCCGGCAACCGCCTCTCCCGGGAAGTGGAGCAGGTTCCGGACAGTGCCACGCCGAGCGCCCGGGGCGGACGAGTGCAACCGTCCCGTGACCCGGCCGGCGGACACCCCCGGCGTAGTTGCGCGGTGCGTGCGGGCGCCGTCACACGGCGTCGGCGGCTGCCTGGGCATAGCGTCGGGGGCGGCACTGTTGCAGAGGGCAGTAGTTGCACTCTCAACTAGAGGCGGTCATCGCGATGCAGTTCGGAATCTTCTCGGTCAGCGACGTCACGCCCGACCCGACGACGGGCCGGACGCCGACCGAGGCGGAACGGATCAAGGCGATGGTCGCCATCGCCCTCAAGGCCGAGGAGGTGGGCCTGGACGTCTTCGCGACCGGCGAGCACCACAACCCGCCGTTCGTGATGTCCTCCCCCACGACCTACCTCGGCTACATCGCCGCGAAGACCTCGACGCTGCAGCTGTCGACGGCCACGACGCTGATCACGACCAACGACCCGGTGAAGATCGCCGAGGACTACGCGCTGTTGCAGCACCTCGCCGACGGCCGGGTCGACCTGATGATGGGCCGCGGCAACACCGGCCCGGTGTACCCGTGGTTCGGCCAGGACATCCGCACCGGCATCGAGCTGGCGGTCGAGAACTACGCCCTGCTGCGCCGGCTCTGGCGCGAGGACGTCGTCGACTGGGAGGGCCGGTTCCGCACCCCGCTACAGGGCTTCACGGCAACCCCGCGGCCGCTCGACGGCGTGCCGCCCTTCGTCTGGCACGGCTCCATCCGCAGCCCGCAGATCGCCGAGCAGGCCGCGTACTACGGCGACGGCTTCTTCTCCAACCACATCTTCTGGCCGAAGGAGCACACCCAGAAGATGGTCGAGTTCTACCGCCGCCGCTTCGAGCACTACGGCCACGGCTCGGCCGACCAGGCGATCGTCGGCCTCGGTGGCCAGGTGTTCATGCGCAGGAACAGCCAGGACGCCGTCAAGGAGTTCCGTCCCTACTTCGACGTCGCCCCGGTCTACGGTCACGGCCCCTCGCTGGAGGAGTTCACCAGCGAGACCCCGCTGACGGTCGGCAGCCCGCAGCAGGTCATCGAGCGCACGCTCGGCTTCCGCGACTACGTGGGCGACTACCAGCGCCAGCTGTTCCTCATCGACCACGCCGGCCTGCCGCTGAAGACGGTGCTCGAGCAGCTCGACCTCCTCGGCGAGGAGGTCGTCCCGGTGCTGCGGAAGGAGTTCGCCGCCCTCAAGCCCGCGCACGTCCCGGACGCGCCGACCCATGCGAGCCTGGTCGCCGCCCGCCGGGCCGCCCCGCAGGCCGCTGTTCAGGCCGGCACGGAGGTGCAGGCGCGATGAGCACGCAGACCCGCACCCTCGCCGTCGTCAGCGCCGGGCTGGGCACCCCCTCGTCGACCCGGTTGCTGGCCGACCGGCTCACCGCCGCCACCGTCGAGGCCCTGCGCGAGCGCGGGATCACCGCGACCGTGGAGGTGGTCGAGCTCCGGCAGCACGCCCGCGACCTGGCCGACAACCTGCTGACCGGCTTCCCCAACGCGTCGCTGCGGGATGCGGCCGACACCGTGACGGGCTCCGACGGCCTCATCGCGGTCACGCCGATCTTCTCGGCGTCCTTCAGCGGGCTGTTCAAGACGTTCTTCGACGTCCTCGACAAGGACGCGCTCTCCGGCCGTCCGGTGCTGATGGGCGCGACGGCCGGCACGGCCCGGCACTCGCTGGCCCTGGAGCACGCGCTGCGCCCGCTGTTCGCCTACCTGCGCGCCGTCGCGGCCCCGACCGCGGTGTTCGCCGCGTCGGAGGACTGGGCCCGCGGCGGCGGCCTGCACGACCGCATCACCCGGGCGGCCGGCGAGCTCGCCGACCTGATGGCCGGCCGTCCCCCGGCGGCACCGGCCGACCCGTTCGACGACCCGACGACGTCGTTCGAGGAGCTCCTCGGGGGTCGCTGACCCCGGTCAGCCGGGGCGGCTCTCCCACCGGAAGTACCGGACGGCGAGCAGGCCGGCTCCGACCAGCCACAGCAGCAGGACGCCGAAGGAACCCCACGCGATCCCCGCCCCGCCCGGGTCCCACGCCGCCTTGAGCACCCGCTGCACGTGCAGCAGGGGGAAGAACGACCCGACCCTGGTCATCCAGGCCGGGCCGCCGACCACGAACACCCCGGAGAAGAACGCGAGCGGCAGCAGGATGATCAGCCCGACCGCGCCGACCGCCTTGGCGCTGGACACCCGGGAGGCGACCGCGAGGCCGCAGGCGGCCATGGTCAGCGCGCCCAGCAGCAGCCCGGCCAGGCCGACCAGCAGCCCCGTCGCGGGAACGGTCACGTCGAAGAAGGCCACGCCCACGACCAGCACGGTTCCCGCGATGATCACGGCGAGCCAGAGCCCGGCGAGCATCCGTCCGGCCAGGTACTGCCAGGTGCGCAGGGGGGTGCCGCGCAGCCGCTTGAGCACGCCGCGGTCGCGGGCCAGCATCACCGCCTGCGGCAGGTCCAGGAACACCGCCACCCCGGTGCCGTAGGCGACCATGCTCGCCGCGTAGAAGACCGGGAACGGGACCCCCTCGACCTCCGGGGCGCCCACCGCCTGGGTGGAGAGGATCAGCACGTAGAGCCCGACGGGCATGACCAGGGCGAAGAAGATCGAGCCCGGATCGCGCCAGGCGGAGAGGTTGGCCGCCCGCGCCTGGGCGAACACCATCGCCGCCGTGGACGGGGGGCGGGGCGCTGCCCGGGCGCCGGCGGGCACGGCCGCGGCGGCGGGCACGGGCGCGGCGGCGGGCACGGGCGCGGGAGTGCGCGGCGCCCCGGGCCGCCCGGTCCCGCGCAGGCCGGCCTCCCAGCGGAAGAACCGGGCGGCGACGAGCGCGGCGACCACGCCCCAGCCGGCCACGACGGCGAGCCGGCCGGCGTCCCACCCCGTGCCGGGGTGGAACGGGTTGAACTGCTCCTGCAGCATCTCGTTGAGCGGCTTCAGCGGAAAGACGTCGCCGAGCACGTCGAGCCAGTGCGGCAGCCGGCCCCCGAAGCTGAACAGGTTCGACACGAACGTCAGCCCGACCGCCGTGCCCACCGAGGCGCCCTGCGCGAAGGACTGCGACGGGGCCAGGGCCGCCACGGCCAGCCCGATGCTCGCGAAGCACGCGATGCCGACGACGAGGGTCACGATGGTCGCCGGCATCGTCCGCCAGATGATCTGCACCCCGAACCCGAGCACGCCGACAGCGACGCTCGCCGCCACCGAGGCGGCCGCGAAGACGACCGCACCGCCGATCCGGCCGGCCAGGTAGATCCACGCCGGCAGCGGTGTGCCGCGCAGCCGCTTCAGCACGCCGATCTCCCGCGCCTCCGCCAGCGAGATCGCGACGGTCGGATACGCGGCGTAGAGCACGCCCATCGAGATCGCCACCGGCGTCACGAACTGCATGACGCGCACCCCGCCGGCCGTATCGAGGGTCGCGTTGCCCGCGATGGCCCCGACCACCAGCAGCCAGACGACCGGGAGCGCGAAGGTGAAGATCAGCACCACGCGCACCCGCCACATGCCCAGCACGGCGTACCGGAGCTGGGCGGGCAGCAGGGTGCGCGCGCCCGGCGGTGCGGCGGCCGCCTGGCTCACCGCCGGCCCCCCGCCGGTTCCGCGGCGCCCCCGGCCGGCTCCTCGACGGCGGCTGCCTGCTCGCCCACGAGGTCGAGATAGACGTCCTCGAGCGACGGGCGGCGAACGGTCAGGGCGGGCATCTCGACGCCGCGGCCGAGCGCCCAGCCGGTCAGCGTGTGCAGCGCGGCCGTGGGATGCGGTGTGGTCAGCTGCCACTCCAGGCCCTCCGCGGCCGGGACGCCGTCCAGCGGTGGCAGCTCCGCGGCGTCGACGCCGGCCGGCAGGCGGAACGTGACCACGGCGGCGTGCTGCCCGGCCCCCAGCTCGGCCGGGGTGCCCAGCGCGGCCAGCCGGCCCCCGACGAGGATCGCCACCCGGTCGGCGAGGTGCTCGGCCTCGTCCATGTAGTGCGTGGTCAGCAGCACCGTCTTGCCGAGGTCGCGCAGGCCCTCGACCAGCTCCCACGCCCGGCGCCGGGCGGAGGGGTCGAAGCCCGTGGTCGGCTCGTCGAGGAAGAGCAGCTGCGGATCGCCGATCAGCCCCAGGGCCAGGTCCAGCCGGCGCCGCTGGCCGCCCGAGAGGGTCTTGACCCGCGCGGTGCGCTTGTCGGCCAGCCCCACGGAGTCGATCACGGCGTCGGGGTCCAGCGGCCGGGGATAGAGCCCGCGGTAGAGGACGACGAGCTCGCGGACGGTGAAGTCCTCGTCGAACCCGGCGTCCTGCAGCACGATGCCGATCCGCTCCCGGAACGCGCGGCCGCCGGTCGCGGGGTCGAATCCCAGCACCCGCACCTCGCCCGCGGTCCGCCGGCGGTGGCCCTCGAGGATCTCCACGGTCGTCGTCTTGCCCGCGCCGTTGGGGCCGAGCAGCGCGAACACCTCCCCCGGCGCGACGCTGAACGACAGCCCGTCCACCGCGGCGACCGAGCCGTAGTCCTTGCGCAGCCCCTCGACGGTGATCACGGCACCGTCCGCTTCCCGCATGACGCCTCCTTACCCGCCGGAGGTCCCGCGGGGTAGGGCCCGCCGCCCCCCGCGGACCGCCACCCGGCCCGCCCCGGCACAGCGGCATCCTCCTGCGCCGTTTCCGGGCCCTTGGTCCCTCGACGGCGGTGGACCTCCCGCGCACACAGTGACCCCATGAGCCAGCCGATGACTCGGCCCGACGCGCAGCGGCCGTCGCAGGACGCCCGCGCGGAAGCCCCACCGCCCCTGATGGGGGGCACCGTCGGGCTGGGCAGGATCGGCGGCGTGCCGGTCCGGGCGCACTGGAGCGTGCTGATCGTGACCGCACTGATCGCCTGGGGGCTGGCCGCCCAGTGGCTGCCGAGCCTCGATCCGGGGCGTCCCGAGTGGGCCTACGTGGTGGTCGGCATCGTCGCGTCCGTCGTCTTCGTGGTCGGACTGCTGGCACACGAGGTCTCGCACGCCGTGGTGGCGAGGCGGCGGGGCGTGGGCGTCGACAGCATCACGCTGTGGCTGTTCGGCGGGGTCGCCCAGCTGCACGGCGAGGCCGCCGACCCGGGGTCGGAGCTGCGGATCGCCGGCGTCGGCCCGCTGGTGAGCCTGCTGCTCGGCGGGGTCTTCTGGCTCGTCGGGCTCGGTCTCGCCGCGGCCGGGGTGCCGGACCTGGTGGTCGGGGCCTGCGCGTGGCTGGCCGCGATCAACGTGCTGCTCGCCCTCTTCAACGTGCTCCCCGGTGCGCCGCTGGACGGCGGCCGGCTGCTGCGCGCCGCGCTGTGGCGCTGGCGGGGCGACCGCGTCTGGGCGTCGGTGACCGCGGCCCGGGCCGGCCGTGGGCTCGGCATGCTGCTGATCGCCGCCGGCCTGGCCGAGCTCCTGTTCGTGCGTGGCTACGGCGGCATCTGGCTGGCCCTCATCGGCTGGTTCATCGTCGGCTCGGCAGGGCTGGAGGAACGCAGCGCGCGGCTCGGCGCCGCGCTCGCCGGGGTGCGGGTGGCCGACGTGATGACGCGCTTCCCCGAGACGGTGCCGGCCGCGACCAGCGTCGCCGAGCTCGTCGACCGCTACCTGTTCAGCCACCGGCACACCAGCTTCCCGGTCGTCGACGGGGAAGGCCGGCCGGTCGGGCTGGTGACGCTCGCGCGGATCAAGGCCGTCCCCGCGACGGGCCGGGCGGGAACGTCCCTCGGCGAGATCGCCTACCCGATGGAGCAGGTGACCGTCATCGCGCCGGGCGACCCGCTCACGGCCCTCCTCCCCCACCTCACCGGCACCGCCGACGGCCGGGCGCTCGTGCTCGACGGCGACCGGCTGGTCGGCATCGTCACGCCGACCGACATCACCCGCGCCGTCGAGGCGGCCGCGCTCCGCGGCCGGCCCGGGACGCCGTGGTGAGGAGGGGTCACTCCCCCACGGCTGCCGGCAGCAGGCCGGGCACCGACGGCCCGCCCCCGGCGGCCGGGGCGCCGGCCGCCGCCGTCGGCTGATCGCGCGGCGCCCGGCGGACGAGCAGGAGGCCGAGCAGGCCGAACACCAGGGCGGGCAGCGCCAGGACCGCGGAGGCGTAGGCCACCGAGATGGCCGTGGCCAGCGCGCCGGCCAGCAGGGCGCCGAGCACCTGGGCTCCGCCGAGCGCGCCCTCGAGGAAGGAGAACGCGGTCCCGCGGGAGGCCTGCGGCAGCCGCTGACCGATGACGGCGCCGGCCGGCACGGTCATCACGTCGAGGGCACCGGCTGCGAGGAAGGCGACGGTGACGACGGGCATCGGCGCGTCCAGCGAGAAGACCGCGAACGCCACCGCGCCCATCATGGCGACCGTCGCGCAGACCCGCCGGACCAGTTGCGCGTGCGTCCCCTCGGAACTGATCAGCAGGGCGGTCAGCAGCGCGGCCACCGGCGGGATGGTGGCCAGCAGGCCGGCGCCGGTCGCGCCGTACCCGAGGTGGGCGGCGTAGGCGACCATCAGGCTCTCGACGGTGACGCCGAGGACGGCGCCGATGGTCACCGCGCCCGCCGACACGATGATCAGCCGGTCGGAGGTCAGCGCGTGGATCGCCGGCCGGATGAGCGGCCGCCGCTCCGACGTCTCGCTCGACCGGGTCGAGCGGGTACCGGCGATGAACACGATCGAGAGCAGGAAGGAACCCGCGTTCAGCGCGAGTGCCAGCGACGGGCTGGTGGCCGCGATCAGGAAGCCCCCGGCCGCGAAGCCGATGAGCGTCATCGCCTGACGGGTGCTGGTCCACAGCGTGAGCACCAGTACGTAGCGGTCGCCGGAGAGCAGCGGCAGGGCCGCACTGTTGGCCGCCAGGAAGGGCGGATCGGCCAGCCCGGCGACGAAGGCCAGCGCCAGGATGGCGGGCACGGGCAGGTGGACGAAGGCCAGCACCAGGTAGATGACGCCGCGCCACAGCTCCGCACCCACCATGACCCAGCGGTGCGGGAACCGGTCGGCGAGCGTGCCGAGCAGCTGCCCGATGCCCAGGTGCGGCAGCAGCGACACCGCCGTCACCGTCGTCGTCGCCAGCGGGCTGCCGGTCTGCGCGAACACCAGCAGGCCCAGGGCGAGGCGGGCCGCCCAGTCGCCGCCCTCCGACACGAGGCGGGCGAACCACAGGCGGCGGAGGGAGACGTCGGACAGCGGCGACGCCAGCAGGCGGAGGCGTTGCCCGAATGCCCTCATGCGCGTCCCCGATCCCCCGTTACGAAACGTCAGCGGAGCGTAGCTGTGCGGTGACTCACGGTCGAGCGGATCCGGGACAAATTTTCGGGAGGTACGAACGGAGCCCGGCGGCGGGTGTCCAGCCCGCCACCGGGCTCCTCACGTGGGGTTCCCGCGGTCGGTCCGCGCCCGCAGGGGCGCGTCGATCAGTCCCCCACCGGTCGTCAGGACCAGGTCCGGCCGCGCCCGTTGTCAGCCTTTCGTGCCGCTCCGCGCATGAGAACCCCCTCTCCGTGACGAGTAGATGCCCGGAAGTTAGCGAGAGTGGGGTATCCGTCCACGCAACGACGCGCAGTGACTGCGATCCGTGATCGAGTTGCGGCGTGTCTGCGGCTCAGCGTGTTGCCGACACAGTGGCTTCCTCGACCGGCACCGGGCCGAGGAACGCCCTCAGCGATAGGCGGAGCCGCCGCGCAGCCGGGCGCCGACGGCGATGCGCAGCGGGGCGAGCACCACCCCGTCGCGAGCCAGCCGTGCGCGCAACTGCTTGCGGTGGCGGAGCACGCCGACCAGCCCGACCGCCCAGAACACGTACTGAACCGAGAAGGCCGCACGGAAGGCGTCGAGCGAGTACGCGTTGGAGCCGCCCGGAGTGAGCACGTCGAGCACCGCGCCGACGGCGAAGATCGTGAGCAGCGAGGCGAGGAAGCCGCCGACGTTGACCACCCCGCTGGCGCTGCCCATCCGCTCGACCGGGTTCTCGGTGCGCGCGTAGTCGAAGCCGATCATCGACCCGGGGCCGTTGGTGCCGAGCACGACGACCAGTGCGATCAACAGCGGCAGCGGCGCGGGCCCGGGCCAGAGCAGCACGACGGTCCACGCGGTGGCGGTCGCGGCGAGGATGCCGAACACGAGCACCGAGCGCCGCAGCGGCCAGTGGCCGCACAGCCGCCCGAGCAGCGGGGCGACGCCCATGCCCACGATCACGAGCAGGGTGAGCAGGCCCGCCGCCGTCCCCGGCGACAGGCCCTCCCCCACGACCAGGAACGGATAGCCCCAGAGCAGCGCGAAGACGGTGCCCGAGAACTGGGTGACCAGGTGCGTGTAGAGGCCGATGCGGGTACCCGGTTCCTGCCAGGTGACCGCGAGGCTGCGCCGGACGTCGGCCAGGCCGGCTGCCGGGGCGCGCGGCGTGCCCTCGGGGGCGTCGCGCAGCGCGACCAACACGAGGACGGCGACCAGGACCCCGGTCGCGGCGGCGCCGAGGAAGGTGGCCTCCCACGAGGTGCCGTGCAGCAGCGCCACCAGCGGGTAGGCCGCGGCGATCGAACCGAGCTGGCCGAGGATGCCGGTCAGCTGGGTGATCAGCGGCACCGTGCGGCCGGGGAACCAGAGGTTGATCACCCGCAGCACGCTGATGAACGTCATGGCGTCGCCGGCGCCGACCAGCACGCGGGCGACGATCGCGGTCGGTACGTCGGTGGCCAGTGCCAGCACGAGCTGGCCGGCGCCCATGGTGAGGGCGCCGGCCAGGATCATCCAGCGCGAGCCGAGCCGGTCGAGAACGACACCGACGGGCACCTGCAGGCCCGCGTACACGGCCAGCTGGAGCACCAGGAACAACGACACCACCGACGCCCCGGCATGGAAGCGCTCCTGCGCCTGCACCGCGGCCACCCCGAGCGACGCCCGGTGGAACACCGCCACCGCGTAGGCGAACAGGCCCACACCCCACGCGGCGTAGGCGCGAGCCGACGGCCGGGCAGTGGTCGGGACGGCGGGCGGCATGGTCATGACATCGTCCACCCCTGGGACGACGCTTCCCGGGCGCCCACGCTTCCGCTACGCGCCGTGAGGTCGCTCACCCACCACGCCGGTCGCCGTGGATCCGGCCGCCCCGGGCCCGGCCGGGACGGCCGCCGGTGCGGGACGTGCGCCCGTCGCCGGGCGCTCCTCCTCGCCGACCGTCGGCTCGTCCTTGGGCCGGCCGCGCCGGTGGTCCCAGACGTCGCGGAGGATCACCTGGATCATGCTGGCGACCGGGATGGCCAGCAGCGCGCCCAGCATGCCCATCAGGTCGGCGGCGATGAGGATCGCGACGATGACGGTCAGCGGGTTCAGCTTGACCGTGCGGGCGAAGATCAGCGGCTGGAGCAGGTGGTTCTCCAGCTGCTGGTACAGCACGAAGAACACCAGGACGACGATGCCGGCGGTGCCGGAGTGGATGAACCCGGCGATCACCGCGACCGCCCCACCGATGGTCGCGCCCACCAGGGGCAGCAGGTCGGCGAGCCCGACGAACAGCCCGATGAGGCCCGCGAACGGCACCCCGAGGATCAGCAGCACGACGTAGGTGAGCCCGCCGCAGATCACGCTGATCAGCAGGTTCCCGGAGATGTAGCCGGTGACGGACTTGGCGCAGTCGGTGCCGACCCGGCGGATCCGCTCACCGGTGCCCGGTGAGAACAGCGCGACCGTGCCGTCGACGAGCTGCGGGCCCTGCAGCACGATCAGGTAGGCCAGCACGATGACCGTGACGAGGCCGATGATCCCGCTGGCGACGCCCGAGAGAACGCTCGCCGCCGGTGCCGTCAGCCCGCTCACAAATGAGTTGATCTTGGTCTGGTTGTTCTGCACCCACTGCAGCACGTGCGTGCGCTGCAGCAGGTCTCCGACCGGCCCGCGCCCGGCCTTGGCCGCCGCGATCTGGTCGGGCAGCGAGCCGGCCAGCTTGGTGCCCTCGCTGACCAGCGGGAAGGCGAAGGCGCTCAGCAGCGCCGCGAGGACGATGAACACGACCAGGAAGACGAGGAAGGTGGCCAGCGCCCTCCGCCGTCCGCCGAGCAGCCGGCGCTGCACCCAGCCGACCACCGGCGCCAGTGCCACGGCGAAGAAGGCCCCGATCACCAGCCAGTTCAGCACCTGGCGGATCTGCAGCACGATGTAGATCAGCAGTGCGGTCGCGAGCAGGAGGCCGATGGCGGCCAGGAGGGTGCGGACCGGCACGGGGCGCCGGTCGCGGAGCACGGGAGTCGAGGTCACGGAGGCCCCGTGCCCAGCCGCGCTCCCCGTCACGCCCCGGGCGGGTGGAGATCTGGTCACATCCCGCCGTTCGGGCCGATACAGTCCCGAATCGATGGGTGGACTCGTGTCTCCGACCGACGACGACCCGGCCGTGGAGGATGCGCAACGCCGCGGCCGGATTCTGTGGGCCCTCGCGGCCTCGATGTCGGAGAAGGGCTACCAGGGCACCACCATCTCCGACATCGCGCGCATCGCCCGCGTGTCCAAGACCATCGTCTACGCGCACTTCCGCGACAAGGAGCACTGCCTGCTCGAGCTGTACTCCCGCGCCACCGACCGGGTGCTCGAGACCGTCCGCGAGGCTCAGGAGGACGCCCATGCGCGGGGCCTGGCCTGGCGCGACCGGCTCCGGGCGGTGATCGGCGCCTACTTCGCCACGCTGGCGACCGGGCCGGCGGTGGCCTGGGCGGCCCTGGTCGAGGTGCAGGGCGCCGGGCGGTCGGCCCTCGCGCAGCGGCGCGACGTGCTGGACCGCTACGTCGACCTGCTGTCCGCCGTCGCCGGCGAGCTGGCCGCCGAACACCCGGACGAGGTCCGGACGGTCGACCGTCGGCTGATCCTCGCGGCCGTCGGCGGGATCAACGAGCTCATGCTGGCGCGGGTGGAGCGCGGCGAGGCCGAGCGCCTGCCCGAGGACGCCGACGTCGCCGCCGACGTCCTGATCGGCCTGCTGGAACGACGCTGACGCAGCGGGACTAACCACGCGGCGGTGCGGGCAGGAGGATCGTGACCAGCCCGCACCGACGAGAGGAGCGCCGTCCATGGCGTCCGTTCTCCACTACACGATCGCCACCGAGGCCCAGAAGAGCGCCGACTTCCGACGGGTGCTCTGGACCGGCGAGCACACCCAGCTCGTGATCATGACGATCCCGCCGGGCGGCGAGATCGGCGAGGAGACGCACGAGGACACCGACCAGATCCTCACCTTCGTCAGCGGCACCGGGAAGGCGACGGTCTCGGGGGCGGAGAAGAACGTGGCCCAGGGCGACCTCGTCGTCGTGCCGGCGGGCCACAAGCACAACTTCGTCAACACCGGCGAGAACCCGCTGATCCTCTACACCGTCTACGGGCCGCCGGAGCACGCCGACGGCGCGGTGCACGCGACGAAGGAGGAGGCCGACGCGATGGAGGAGGCCGGCAAGGACGAGCCGCCGGCCTGATCGCGCGGGGCCGGCCCGGCTCACTTCCCGCCGGCGCCGGCCCCCCTCGACCGGACCACCATCACCGGGCAGGGCGCGCTGAGCACGCAGTGCAGCGCGACCGAGCCGAGCAGCATCCCGCGCAGCATGCCCCGTCCGCGGCTGCCGACGACGAGCAGCTCGGCACCCTCCGCCTCGCGGACGAGGATGTCGCTCGCCGCCCCCTCGAGCACGCGCAGCCCGGCCGCGCCACCGAGCTCGTCCTGCACCATCTTCAGGGCCGCGCTCTCCGCGTCGTCGCGGAGTTTCTCGGTCGTCGGGAACACCGGCGCGTACAGGTCGCTCCACAGGTTCTGCCGCTCGAAGGCGGCCACCGCCAGCAGTTCCGCGCCCAGGCCCCGCGCCTCGGCGGCGGCCTGCACCAGCGCGGCGCGGGAGGGCTCGGAGCCGTCGACGCCGACCACGACCTGCGCCCGCGCGCCGGCCCCGTGGACATGCGGCCGGACGACGACGACCGGACCGTGCGCGTGGGTGACGACGTGCAGGGCGACCGAGCCCAGGACGGTGCTGCGGACGGCGCCCCGCCCCCGGCTGCCGACGACGAGCAGGTCGCTGTCCGACGCGTGCTGCACCAGCACCTCGGCGGCGGGTCCGGCCGCGACCACCACCTCGACGGCGACGTCGTCGGCGCCGGCGACCGGGTCGGCGCGCACCTCGTCGACCATCGCGCGGGCGAGCTTGTCGGTGTCGGCGTGGACCTCCTCGACGCGCGCCGAGTCGAGCAGGTACGGGTCGGCCCAGTAGAAGTCGACGGGGAAGGTGGCGACCACCTCCAGCGGAACGCCGCGACGGACCGCAGCGGCGAACGCCCAGACCAGCGCCGCCCTCGACCCCGGCGAACCGTCGACGCCGACGACGACCCGGCCCCCGCCAGCGCCGTCGTCCCCCGGGGGTGCTGCCTGCGACGACTCGTTCACGTCCGCTCCTCCGCTGCCCGAGGTCTGCTGCCCCGGAGGCTGCCGGGATCGGCGCCGCGGCACAACACCCCTGCGCCCGGCGCCGGTCGGCACCTCCACCCCGGCCCCGCGGTCGCCACCCAGGCTCCGATGGCTCGGGTCGTGACCGTGACCCTGGGATGAGCGCCGCCCGGCTCATTGCGCGGGGGCGCGGCGACCGCCACGGTGGACCCACCACCGGAGCAGCCCGGTCGGCGGGAGGAGACAGGCATGCGCGTCCTGGTCGTGGTCGCCAGCAAGCACGGGTCGACGCAGGGGATCGCCGAGGCGATCGCCGACGAGCTGCCCACGACCGAGGCCGGGCAGGCCCTCGGGCTGACCGCCGTCCTCCAGGCCGCCGAGCACGCGCCCGACCCGGCCGGCTTCGACGTCGTGCTGGTCGGCAGCGCGGTCTATGCGGGCCGCTGGCTGCCGGCCGCCCGCGACTACGTCAGCGCCCACGCCGCGGCCCTGCGCACCCGGCCGGTCTGGCTGTTCTCCAGCGGCCCCATCGGCGATCCCCCGTTCCCGCCCGACGAGCCGCACGACGCGCACCCGATGCTCCAGCTCACCGGCGCCCGGGGCCACCGGGTCTTTCCCGGCCGGCTGGACAAGACGCTGCTCAACTTCGGCGAGCGGGCCATGGTGACGGCGATGCGCGCGCCGCTGGGCGACTTCCGCGACTGGGACGAGATCCGCGGCTGGGCCGGCGAGGTCGCCACCGCGCTCCGTGCCGTGCCGACCGCCTGAGCGGCCGACCCAGGGCCGGGCGACCCTGCACAGCGGGGACGAGGACCTCACACATCGGGGCCGGTTGACGACATGCTGAATCCGCCCGGACCCGACGTCGGAGGAAGAAACCGTGCGTGCCCTGCAGATGACCGGCTGGCAGTCCGACCCCGAGCTGCGCGACGTCGAGCGGCCGAGCCCCGGCCCGGGCCAGGTGCTGATCCGCGTCGGTGGCGCCGGGGTCTGCCACTCCGACCTGCACGTGCTCTACGAGTTCCCGGCCGGCGCCTTCCCGTGGCCCACCCCCTTCACGCTCGGCCACGAGAACGCGGGCTGGGTCGAGGAGGTCGGCACCGGCGTGCGCGGCCTCGACGCCGGGCAGCCCGTGGCGGTCTACGGGCCGTGGGGCTGCGGCACCTGCCCCGCGTGCTCCGCCGGCGCCGAGAACTACTGCCGGGTCGACCCGCCCGGCACACCCGTCGGCGGCCTGGGCACCGACGGCGGCATGGCCGAGTACATGCTCGTGCCGGCCGCCCGCCACCTGGTGCCGCTGCCCGGCTCGCTCGCCCCGGCCACCGCGGCTCCGCTGACCGACGCCGGGCTGACCCCGTTCCACGCCGTCGAGCGGGTGCGCGACCTGCTCGTGCCCGGCTCCACGACCGTCGTCATCGGCGCCGGTGGGCTGGGCAACCTCGCCGTCCAGATCCTGCTCGCGACCACCGCCACCAAGGTGATCGCCGTCGACTCCCGCCCCGAGGCCCGGGCGCTGGCGCAGGCCAAGGGCGCCGACGCCGCTCTCGACAGCGACGCCGGCACGGCGGCGACGATCCGCGACCTCACCGGCGGCCAGGGCGCCGACGCAGTGCTCGACGTGGTCGGCTCCGACGCGACGCTGGCGCTGGCGGCCGCCGTGGCCGCCAAGAACAGCCACATCGTGATCGTCGGCATCGCCGGCGGGAGCCTGCCGGTCTCGTTCCTGACCCTGCCCTACGGCATCCGGGTGTCGACGACGTACTGGGGCACGCGTCCCGACCTGCACGCCGTTCTCGCGCTCGCCGCCCGGGGCGACCTGGTCGCCGAGACCACGACCTATCCGCTGAGCCGGGCGCCGGAGGCGTACGCCGCCCTGCGCGCCGGGAAGGTGACCGGCCGCGCCGTCGTCGTCCCCGACCCGGCGAGCTGAGGAGCGACCGTGCAGGTGCGCGAGGTCATGACCCGCGACGTCATCACCGTCGCCCCCGACACCCCGGTCAAGGAGGTCGGCGAGCTGCTGGCCAACTGGGGGTTCGCCGCCGTCCCCGTCGTAGACGAGGACGACCTGCTCGTGGGCCTGGTCGCCGAGGCCGACATCCTGCGCGACCGGGTGCCGCACGACCCGCGGCTGCACCTGCGCCGCGACTCCGCGGCCGACGCCGTCGGCCCGGCGCCGCCCGACACCGCGCGGGGTGTCATGGCCACGCACGTGCGGTCGGTGGACGTCGCCGCCGACGTCTCCGACGTCGCGGCGATGCTGCTGACCGAGAAGCTGCGCAGCGTGCCGGTGCTCGACGGGCCGAAGCTGGCCGGGATCGTCAGCCGCCGCGACCTGCTGCGCGCCCTCGTGCGCTCCGATGCCGACATCGCCGGCGACCTGCTGCGGCTGGTCGAGGAGTACACCGGCGAGCCGGGACACTGGGCCGTCACCGTGGCCGAGGGCAGCGCGACGATCCGGCGGACGGCGGGCGCCCCCGAGGGCTCCCCCGACGCGGAGTTCCGTGCCCTGCAGGCGCTCGGCCGCACGGTCGGCGGCGTCGTCACCGTCGCGGTGACCGGCGCCGGCTACGCCGGGGAGCCGACCACCGACAGCACCTGACGGCGGATCTCCAGGTCCTCCCGCGCGGTGACGACGACGGTGCGCACGCCGGCCCCGGGCGCGCTGATGTCGGCGTCGCCGGTGGCGGAGGCGTTCAGCTCCGCGTCGACCGCCGTCCCGAGGTGGCCGAGGACGTCGGCGACCGCGGCCCGCAGCTCCGCGGAGTGCTCCCCCACCCCGCCGGTCATCACCAGCAGGTCGAGGCCGCCGGTCGCCGCCGTCATCGCGGCGATCTCGCGGCACAGCCGGTGCAGGTAGACGTCGAAGGCCAGCCCGCAGGCCTCGTCGCCGGCGGCGCGGGCGGCCAGCACGTCGCGCAGGTCGCCCGACGTGCCCGACAGCCCCGCGAGCCCCGACCGGTGCTCGAGCACCTCGGAGAGCTCGGCGACCGGCACCCTCGCCTCCTGCAGCAGCCACAGCAGCAGCCCCGGGTCGAGGGTGCCCGGGCGCGTGTTCATCACCAGCCCGGCAAGCGGCGTGAAGCCCATCGTCGTGTCGACCGACACCCCGCCCCGGACGGCGGCCAGCGAGGCGCCGGCGCCCAGGTGGCAGGAGACGATCCGCAGCTGCTCGGGGGCCCGGCCGGCGAGCTCGGCCCCGCGGCGGGTGGCGTAGGCGTGGGAGAGCCCGTGGAACCCGTACCGGCGCAGACCGAAGCGCTCGTTCCACTCCCGCGGCACCGCGTACGTGCGGGCCGCGGGCGGCAGCGTCGCATGGAAGGTGGTGTCGAAGCAGGCCACGGCCGGCACGCCGGGCACCAGCGAGGCCACCGAGCGGATGCCGGCCAGCGCCCGCGGGTTGTGCAGCGGCGCCAGATGGCCGATCGAGTCGAGGTAGGCCAGCACTGCGTCGCCCACCCGCACCGGCCCGTCGTGGCGGGGGCCGCCGTGCACCACCCGGTGCCCGACCGCGTCGACCGGCCCGCACCGGTCGAGGAAGGCGGTCAGCGGCTCGAGGTGGCCCTCCCCCTCCCACCGCTGCACCGTCTCCTCGGCGGTGGTGCGCGCCCCGGCGTCGAGGACGGCGAGCTTCAGGCTGCTGGACCCGGCGTTGACGACCAGCACCCGCATCAGACGGGCTCGTGCAGCGGCTCGTTGCCGCCGATCTCCGCCGGCCCGCGACCCCGGCCCCACTGCCAGTCGCGGACGTCGGGCAGGTCGTCGCCGTGGGTGCGCACGTACTGGCGGTGCTCGATCAGTTTGTCGCGCAGCCGCTCGCGGGCGTGCGCGCCGATCGGGTGCAGCCGCGGCACCCGGTCGATCACGTCGATGGCCAGGTCGAAGCGGTCGAGCCGGTTCATCACGCACATGTCGAACGGCGTCGTCGTCGTCCCCTCCTCCACGTAGCCGCGCACGTGGAAGTTGTCGTGGTTGGTGCGCCGGTAGGTCAGCCGGTGGATCAGCCACGGATAGCCGTGGTAGGCGAAGATCACCGGCCGGTCGGCGGTGAACAGCGAGTCGAACTCGGCCGACGAGAGCCCGTGCGGGTGCTCGCGGTCGTCCTGCAACCGCATCAGGTCGACGACGTTGACCACGCGGATGCGCAGGTCGGGGAAGAACCCGAGCAGGATCTCGACGGCGGCGAGGGTCTCCATCGTCGGCACGTCGCCGGCGCAGGCCATGACGACGTCGGGCACCGTGCCGGCGTCGGTGCTGGCCCACTCCCAGATGCCGATGCCCTTGGTGCAGTGCTCGATCGCGGCCTCCATGTCGAGGTACTGCAGCTGCGGCTGCTTGCCGGCCACGATCACGTTCACGTACTGCCGGCTGGCCAGGCAGTGGTCGGCGACCGACAGCAGGGTGTTCGCGTCCGGAGGCAGGTAGACCCGCACGACGTGCGCCTTCTTGTTGACGACGTGGTCGATGAAGCCCGGGTCCTGGTGGGAGAAGCCGTTGTGGTCCTGCCGCCACACGTGCGAGGTGAGCAGGTAGTTCAGCGACGCGATGGGCCGCCGCCACGGGATGCCGTTGGTGACCTTCAGCCACTTGGCGTGCTGGTTGAACATCGAGTCGACGATGTGGATGAACGCCTCGTAGCAGGAGAAGAACCCGTGCCGGCCGGTGAGCAGGTAGCCCTCCAGCCACCCCTGGCAGGTGTGCTCGGAGAGGATCTCCATGACCCGCCCGTCGGGGGCGAGGTGGTCGTCCGACGGCAGCCGGTCGGCCATCCACTCCCGGTCGGTGACCTCGAGGATCGCGCCGAGCCGGTTGGAGTTGTTCTCGTCGGGTGAGAACACCCGGAAGTTGGTCATGTTCTCGCGCATCACGTCGCGCAGGAAGGTGCCGAGCACCCGGGTCGACTCGACCGCGCCGGTGCCCGGCTCCTGCACGGGGACGGCGTAGTCGCGGAAGTCCGGCATCCGCAGGGGTGTGAGCAGGAGGCCGCCGTTGGCGTGCGGGTTCGCGCTCATGCGGCGATGCCCGGCCGGGTGCAGGTCGCGGACGGCGGCCACCGGGGCGCCGTCGTCGTCGAAGAGCTCCTCGGGCCGGTAGCTGCGCAGCCACTCCTCGAGCACCTGGCGGTGGCCGGCGTCGCCGCGGGCGTTGGCGAAGGGCACCTGGTGGGCGCGCCACGTGCCCTCGACCTGCACGCCGTCGACGGTCTTCGGGCCGGTCCAGCCCTTCGGCGAGCGCAGCACGATCATCGGCCAGCGCGGGCGTCCGGTGTCCCCGTCCTCGCGCGCGGCGCGCTGGATCGCGGCGATCTCGTCGAGGCAGCGGTCGAGGGTGGCGGCGAACTGCTGGTGCATGACGGCGGGGTCGGAGCCCTCGACCACGTGCGGGGTGTAGCCATAGCCGCGGAAGAGGTCGTCGAGCTCCTCGTCGCTGATCCGGGCCAGCACCGTCGGGTTGGCGATCTTGTAACCGTTGAGGTGCAGGATCGGCAGGACGGCGCCGTCGCGCGCCGGGTCGAGGAACTTGTTGGCATGCCAGCTGGTCGCCATCGGGCCGGTCTCGGCCTCCCCGTCGCCGACGACGGCGGCCACGACCAGATCCGGGTTGTCGAAGGCGGCGCCGTAGGCGTGCGAGAGCGCGTAGCCCAGCTCCCCGCCCTCGTGGATCGAGCCCGGCGTCTCCGGCGCCACGTGGCTGGGGATGCCGCCGGGGAAGGAGAACTGGGTGAACAGCCGCTGCATGCCGGCGTAGTCCTGGGAGATCTCCGGGTAGACCTCGCTGTAGGTCCCCTCCAGCCACGCCGACGCGACCAGCCCCGGGCCGCCGTGCCCCGGCCCGATCACGTACATCAGGTCCAGGTCGCGGGCCCGGATCACCCGGTTCAGGTGGGCGTAGACGAAGTTCAGGCCCGGCGTCGTGCCCCAGTGGCCGAGCAGCCGCGGCTTGACGTGCTCGGCCCGCAGCGGCTCGCGGAGCAGCGGGTTGTCCATCAGGTAGATCTGGCCGACCGACAGGTAGTTCGCCGCCCGCCACCAGGCGTTCAGCGCGGCCAGTTCGTCGTCGTCGAGCGGGCCGTTCGCTTCCGGACTCGTCATTCGCCGGAGGCTAACGCCCAACGCTGCGAGGCGACCATCCCGGCGCGACGGGTCAGAACCAGCGGACGTCGTCCACGGTCCACCGGATGAACTGGCCTGCCGCCCACCGGTCGGTGCCGTAGTGCCAGCCGGCGGTGATCCGGCGCGGAACGGTGATGCCGCCGACGGTGAGCTCGCCGTGCAGCGTCACCCCGAACGGCTGGGCACCGTAGGAGCCGTGCCCCAGCGGACCCCAGCGCTGCAGCACCAGTTCGGTCAGCGACCCGTCGTGCCCGACGGTCAGGGTGACCTCGTGCTGCGCGTCGGCGGCCCGCACCACCGCGACCGCGCTGTGGCCGTCGTGCGACCGCCAGGTCACCTCGGGGGCGAGCGCCGCGGTCGGCAGCGCGACGAGCAGCTCGCCGGCGAGGCGTCCGGCCGCGCTGCGGGTGACGTCCTCCCCTGCCGCGGACATCACCGGCACCGTGTCGAGCAACCGCCAGCGCATCTCGCCGGTGCCGCGGGTCCAGCGGTCGAAGCCGAGGACCGGCAGGCCCAGCGGGCGCGCGGTGGCCGCCCACACGAAGCCGTCGGCCACCGACAGCCGCTGGACGGCGGTGAACGGCGCCCAGCGCCCGAGCCGGATCTCGCCGTGCATCGTGAGCTCCGCGCCGCGCACCGCCGGCGTCCCGTCGGCGATCGCGTGCTGCAGCCAGCGGCGGACGGGCTCGGGCAGGCCACCGACGTCGGCGGTGGCGCGGAACGCCGGCCCGGCCGGCGCCGGCCGGCCGAGCGCCACCCAGTCCCGCGCCACCTCCGCGGTCAGTCCGGACGGAGCGGACTCGTCGGCCATGGACGGGGACGATCCTCCTTCGTTACGGCACTGCACATCCCCGCTGGCCCTCGCCGCCTCCCCGCAGCAGACTCGGGGTACCGCGCGCCGACCACCAGAGGGCCGGCGGCCACCGGATCGAGGAGGGTCATGCCCGAGTCCGTGTACCAGCCCGCCAACCCCGAGAGCGTCTTCACCTACGGCGCCCCCCAGCTGAAGTTCGGCCCCGGTGCGGCCGACGAGATCGGCTACGACCTGAGCCTCACCGGCGCCAGGCGCGTCCTGGTCGTCACCGACCCGGGCGTCGGTGCCACCGGCTCCCCGCAGCGGGTCGCCGACCAGATGACCGGATTCGGCATCGAGGCCGTCGTGTTCGACGGTGCGCACGTCGAGCCGACCGACGAGAGCCTGCAGTACGCCGTCGACTGGGCCCGCGACAACGGCCCATGGGACGCGTTCGTCGCCGTCGGCGGCGGGTCGAGCATCGACACCGCCAAGGCGATCAACCTGATGACGACGAACCCCGGCGAGCTGATGGACTACATCAACAAGCCGGTCGGCGGGGGCAAGAACCCGGTCAACCAGCTGAACCCGCTGGTCGCCGTCCCCACCACGACGGGCACCGGCTCGGAGAGCACCACGATCTGCGTGCTCGACGTGCTCTCGCTGAAGGTGAAGACCGGCATCAGCCACGCCCGCCTGCGGCCGACCCTGGCCGTCATCGACCCGTCGCTGACCCTTACCCAGCCGCCCGGCGTGACCGCCGCGGCCGGCATGGACATCCTCTGCCATGCGCTGGAGAGCTACACCTCGCGGCCGTACACGACCTACGAGCGGAAGAAGCCCGAGGAGCGGGTGCCCTACTGCGGCGCCAACCCGATCGCCGACATGTGGTCGGAGAAGGCGATGAGCCTGCTCGCCGAGAGCTTCCGGCAGGCCGTCCGCGACGGCTCCGACGCCGACGCGAGGGCCAAGATGTCGATGGCCGCGACGTTCGCCGGCATGGGCTTCGGCAACGCCGGCGTGCACATCCCGCACGCCAACGCCTACCCGATCGCGGGCCGGGTCAAGGACTTCCACCCGAAGGACTACCCGGCCGACGAGCCGATGATCCCGCACGGCATGTCGGTGGCCCTGACCGCGCCGGAGGCCTTCCGGTTCACCTTCGACGCCGACCCCGCGCGGCACCGCGCCGCCGCCCGGCTGCTCGACCCGGGTGCGGACGAGCCGAACGACCCCGCCGAGTACCTTCCGTCCGTGCTCACTTCCCTGATGCGCGACATCGGCATCCCCGACGGGATCGGCGCCGTCGGCTACGACGAGGGCGACATCCCCGCCCTGGTCGAGGGCACCATGAAGCAGCAGCGCCTGCTGGCCACGGCCCCCAAGGACGTGACCGACGACGACATCGCCGGCATCTTCCGCCGCTCGATCAGTCTGTGGTGAGTCGCTCCACTCCCCCTGACGACGAGCTGCTCGCCGCACTGCGCGAGGCCGGGGTCGCCGAGGTCGACGACTCCGGCCTGGCGCGGGCGCTGTACTCCTCCGACGCCTCGCTGTACCGGGTGCTGCCGCGGGCCGTCGTCCGGCCGCGGCACGCCGACGAGATCGTCGCGACGCTGGAGACCTGCCGGGCCCTCGGTGTGCCCCTGACCATGCGCGGCGCCGGTACGTCGATCGCCGGCAACGCGGTCGGGCCCGGGGTCGTCCTCGACACCAGCCGGCACCTCTCCCGCGTGCTCGACGTCGACGTCGAGGCCCGGACGGCGACCGTCGAGCCCGGCGTCGTGCAGGCGGGTCTGCAGAAGGTCGTGCAGGCCCACGGCCTGCGCTTCGGCCCCGACCCCAGCACGCACAACCGCTGCACCATCGGCGGGATGATCGGCAACAACGCCTGCGGCTCGCGCGCCCTGGGCTACGGCCGGACGTCGGACAACGTGGTCGGCCTCGATGTCGTCACCGGCGGCGGCACCCGGCTGCGGTTGGAATCCGGCAGCACACCGGACGACGGCGTCCTCGGCGACCTGCACCGGCTGGTGGCCGCCAACCTCGCCACGATCCGCACCGAGCTGGGCCGCTTCGGCCGCCAGGTGTCGGGCTACTCGCTGGAGCACCTGCTGCCCGAGCGCGGCTTCGATGTCGCCCGGGCGCTGGTCGGCAGCGAGGGCACGCTGGGCGTCGTCCTCGGCGCGACCGTCCGGCTGGTCGCCGACGCACCGTTCCGCGGCCTGGTGGTGCTGGGCTACCCGACGATGGCCGACGCCGCCGACGCCACCCCGGGGCTGCTCCCCCACGGGCCGACCGCGGTCGAGGGCCTCGATGCCCGGATCGTGCAGCGCCTCCGCGACGTGCCCGCCGCCGTCGTGCCCGACCTGCCGCGCGGCGAGGGCTGGCTGATCGTCGAGCTGACCGGCGACACCGTCGCCGAGATCGAGGCGGTCGCGCAGCGGGTGGTCGCCGACTCCGGCGCGCAGGACTCGCTGGTCGTCACCGACCCGCGCGCGGCCGCGGCGATCTGGCGGATCCGCGAGGACGGCGCCGGGCTCGCCGCCCGCACCAGCGAGGGCAAGCCGGCGCACGCCGGCTGGGAGGACGCCGCCGTTCCCCCCGAGCGGCTGGGCGCGTACCTACGCGACTTCGAGGCGCTGCTGGACGGTCACGGGCTGCAGGGTGTGCCCTACGGCCACTTCGGCGACGGCTGCGTGCACGTGCGCATCGACTTCCCGTTCGGCCGGGGCGCCGACCGGGGCCGCGGCGCCTACCGGTCGTTCATCGAGGACGCCGCCCGCCTGGTGGCCGGCTACGGCGGGTCGCTGTCGGGCGAGCACGGCGACGGCCGGGCCCGCAGCGAGCTGTTCGGCTACATGTACTCCCCCGCCGTCCTGTCGCTGTTCGAGCAGGTCAAGGCCGTGTTCGACCCGGCCGACGTGCTCAACCCCGGCGTCCTGGTGCGGCCGGCCAAGCTCGACGAGGCGGTGCGGGTGGCCGCCGCGCCGACGATCCGCGCCGGGCTCGCCATGGCCTACCCGCACGACGGGGGCGACTTCTCCGCGGCCGTGCACCGCTGCACCGGCGTGGGCAAGTGCCGCGCCGACCTGTCGGCCGCCGGCGCCGTCATGTGCCCGTCGTGGATGGCGACCGGCGAGGAGAAGGACACCACCCGCGGCCGCGCCCGGGTGCTGCAGGAGATGCTCGCCCCCGGCGGCCCGGTGAACGGCTGGCGCGCCCCCGAGGTGCACGACGCCCTCGACCTGTGCATGTCCTGCAAGGGCTGCTCGAGCGACTGCCCCACCGGTGTCGACATGGCGACCTACAAGGCCGAGGTGCTGCACCAGTCGTACAAGCGGCGGCTGCGGCCCCGCCCGCACTACACGCTCGGCTGGCTGCCGCGCTGGTCCGACTACGCGGCCCGGGCCCCGCGCCTGGTCAACGCCGTGCTCGGCTCGCGTCTCGGTGGGCGGCTGGTCAAGTGGTCGGCGGGCATGGACCAGCGCCGCGAGGTGCCGCCGTTCGCCCGCCGCACGTTCCGCGCCGAGTGGGCCGAGCGCGTGGCGCCGGCGGGCGACGGCACCCCGGTGGCGCTGTGGGTCGACTCGTTCACCGACCACTTCGCCCCCGAGGTGGCCATGTCCGCCGCCCGCGTGCTGGAGGCGGCCGGCTACCGCGTGCAGGTTCCGGACGACGACACGTGCTGCGGGCTGACCTGGATCACCACCGGCCAGCTGGACGCCGCCCGCGGGATCCTCGGGCGGACGGTGCGCGCGCTGGCCGCGGTGGCCGCGGCGGGTGTGCCGATCGTCGGCGTCGAGCCCTCGTGCACGGCGGTGCTGCGCGGCGACGCGCTCGACCTGATCGGCGGCCCGGAGGCGACCGCGGTCGCGGGTGCCACCCGCACGCTCGCGGAGCTGCTGGCCGAGACACCCGGCTGGACACCGCCGTCGCTTGCGGGCCTCGAGGTGGTCGCCCAGCCGCACTGCCACCACAACTCGGTGATGGGCTGGTCGGCCGACGCCGCCCTCCTCTCCCGCGCCGGCGCGACGGTGACCCGGCTCGGGGGCTGCTGCGGGCTGGCCGGCAACTGGGGTGTGGAGCGCGGTCACCACGACACCTCGGTGGCCGTCGCCGAGCAGCAGCTGCTGCCCGCCGTGCAGGACCTCGGCGCCGACGCCGTCGTCCTGGCCGACGGGTTCTCCTGCCGCACCCAGCTCGACCAGCTGGCCGGCCGCACCGGCCTGCACCTGGCCCAGCTGCTCGCCGACCGCCTCCCCTGACCCACCCGGTCTGCCACGATGCGGGCGTGGACCTCGAGGAGACCCTGCTGCCCGGCGTCGGTGTCCGGTACGAGCTGCGCACCCGGTCGGGCCAGCAGCTCGGCATCGTCGTCCAGCGCGAGGGCGGCGCCGAGATCGCCGTCTACGACCAGCGCGACCCCGACAGCGCCCGCGGGATGTTCCGGCTCGACCCGGAGGAGGCCGACGCCGTCGCCGAGGTGCTCGGCGCCCCGCGGCTGACGCAGCGCTTCGCCGACCTCTCGCGCGAGGTGCCCGGGCTGGAGTCGGCGCGCTTCCCGATCCGGCCCGGGTCACCGTTCGACGGGCGCCCGATGGGTGACACGCGGGCCCGCACGCTGACCGGGTGCTCGATCGTGGCGATCGTGCGCGACGCCGACGTCGTCCCGTCGCCGCGGCCCGGCGACCTCCTGCACGGCGGCGACGTGCTGGTGGCCATCGGCTCCGACGCCGGCCTCCAACAGCTCGACCGGCACCTGAGCGGGCAGGACTAGGGGCCCGTCGGTGGACCAGGTCGCGAAGCTCCTCCTCGAGCTCGGCCTGCTCTTCCTCGGCCTCGCGCTGCTCGGCCTCGTGGCCAGGCGGCTGGGCCTCTCGCCGGTGCCGTTCGTGCTGCTCGCGGCCGTGGCGCTCGGCGACGGCGGGCTGGGGGCGGTGCGGACCGCGGAGCCGTTCCTGGCCGCGGCCGCGCAGATCGGCGTCGTCCTGCTGCTGCTCACCCTCGGCCTTGAGTTCTCGGCCACCGAGCTGTTCGCCTCCTTCCACCGGCACAGCTCGTCGGGGCTGGTCGACCTGGTGCTCAACGCGCCACCGGGCTTCGTGGCCGGCCTGCTGCTCGGGCTGCCGTGGCAGGGGGCTCTGGCGCTGGCCGGGATCACGTGGATCTCCTCGTCGGGCATCGTGGCGCGGCTGCTCGGCGACCTGGGCCGGCTGGCCAACCGCGAGACACCGGCCGTCCTCGCGGTGCTCGTGCTCGAGGACCTCGCGATGGCGCTGTTCCTGCCGCTGCTCGTGGTGGCGCTGGCCGGGAAGGGGCCGGGCTCGGCGTTGGCCGGCGTCGGGCTGGCCGTGGGGGCGGTGCTGCTGGTGCTGCTCGCCGCGCAGCGGCACGGCCACCGGCTAGGCCGGCTGCTCAGCCACCGGGACGACGAGCAGGTGCTGCTGCGCCTGGTCGGGCTCACCCTGCTGGTGGCCGGCCTGGCCCAGCTGGTGGGGGCGTCGGCCGGGGTGGGCGCGTTCCTGGTCGGGCTGGCGCTGCCGGCCTCGTTCGCCGACCGGGCGCGGGCCATCCTGGCGCCGCTGCGCGACCTGTTCGCCGCCACCTTCTTCGTCGCGTTCGGGCTGGCCATCGACCCGCACGCGATCCTCCCCGCGCTGCCCGCGGCGCTGGCCCTGGCCGCCGTCACCACCGCCACAAAAGTGGGCACCGGCTGGTACGCCGCCCGCCGCGAGGGGGTCGGGGTGCCCGGCCGGCTGCGCGCCGGCACCGCGCTCATCGCGCGCGGCGAGTTCTCGATCGTGATCGCGGGGCTGGCCGTGGCGGCCGGCATTCCCGACATCGGCCCGGTCGCGACGGGCTACGTGCTGGTGCTGGCGGTGGCCGGTCCGGTGCTCACCCGCTTCGTGGCGCCCCTGACCGCGCGCTTCCTGCCGGCACCGGCGCCCGGCTGAGTCAGGCCGCGGCGTCGCCCCGGCGGGCCCGGGCGGTGGCCACCACCGTCGGCGTCAGCGCCCGCGCGATGCGGGCGTAGCCGGCCGACGACGGGTGGAAGCGGTCACCGGAGAACAGTGCCGGCTCGGCCGCGAACGCGCGGGCGACGTCGGCCGCGATCGCCGCGACGGCGGCACCGGCGGCTTCCGCCACCGACGCCTGCATGCGCTGCAACTGGGCGCAGGCGGCCTGGACAACGGGCCGGAACGCCGGGGGGACCCACGGCACCGTCGACATGTCCGGCGCCGGCACGACGACGACGTCGCTCCCGCCGGCGCGCAGCGCGGTCACCGCACCCGACAGGTGGGCGGCGGCCTGCGCGGGAGGCACGAAGCGGGCGAGGTCGTTGGCGCCGATCACGACCAGGGCGAGGTCGGGGGCGAGCGGCCCGGCGCGCTGGACCTGGGCGTCGAGATGGGCGGACTCGGCACCCGGGACGGCGAGCACGCGCAGGTCGACGTCGAACCCCTCGTCGCTCAGCGCGCTGGTCAGGCGGGGACCGAGGGCGTCGTCGGGGTGGTGTGCGCCGGTGCCGTAGGCGATCGAGTCACCCAGCACGGCGAAGCGGAGCGGGAAGGGTCGCACGCGGGGTGCAACGACGTCCGCCGTCCCGCTATGCCGGGCAACCGGCGCTGGCGTTGCCCCTGGCTCGGCCACTTCCCCGGCGGATCCGGCCGGTCACGGGACAACGCCGAGCCGTCGGCGGTAGGCGGCCAGGATCTCGGCGCGGCACGCCTCCGGTTCGCGCACCAGGCGGCGGTAGCTGAACCGCAGCACCAGCCATCCCCGTGCCGCCAGGGCGGCGTCCCGACGGAGGTCCCGTTCCCGGTCCTCCTGGCTGCCGTGGAACGCGGCGCCGTCCAGTTCGACGGCGAGCTTCACCTCCGGCCACGAGGCGTCGAGGCGGACCGGACCGCCGGGCAGCAGCACGCGGTGCTGCTGTGCGCAGGGTGGAATGCCGGGAACCACCAGCACGTGCCGGACGCCGAAGATCTCGAGTTCGCTCTCACAGCCGGCCTCGACGAGGCCGAGCACCTCGTTCCGCGTGGCGCGGCCGGGCAGCTCGGGGCGCAGGTCGAGCTCCGCCCGCAACCCGGCGACGCTGGTTCGCCGTTCCCGGGTGGCGCGAACCACCGCCTCCCGGGCCACCCCGTCGAACCCCCGCATCGCGCGGGTCCGGTGCGCATCACCCCAGGTGTCCACCAGCGCGCGGGCCACCGGGGTGACCGGCAGGCCGCGCACCCGCACGGCCGCGACCGCCAGCCGACTGCGGTGCACCCGCAGCCAGCGGGAGCTGCGCACGCGGCGCTCGCCGGGCACCGTCACGTGCAGCCTGGTCACCTCGTTGCCGACGATGCCGTGCAGCGCGAGTGCGGTGATGTGGCTGAGCGGTCCGCCCGCGTAGCCGGAGGCGGCGTGGACCCGGACCGTCCAGTCGTCGGCCAGCTCGGGCACGGTCACCCAGCCGGGATGCAGGCGGACGAGGCGGCGGCCGTCGGCGAGCCACCGGCCGATGGTGCGGACGCCGGCGGTGGCCGAGAGCGCTGTGGTGGAGGTCGTCCGGGTGGGGCCGAGGAGTGTCAGGACGTCGTGCACCGGGCCAGACTGCGGCGCTCCGACGCCCCACGGGGCGGGCCGCCGGAATCTGTGGACAACCGGTGCCGGACGCAGCGGAGCCCGGTCCGCCAGCAGCGGACCGGGCCCCGGGTGGTGCGACGGATCAGGCGCGCGGGCCGCCGGCCGCGTAGACCACCTGGCCGGACACGAAGCCGGCACCCTCGCTCACGAAGAACGACACGAGGTTGGCGATGTCCTCGGGCTGGCCGACGCGGGCCACCGGGATCTGCGACGCGGCGCCCTTGATGAAGTCCTCGAAGGGAATGCCCATGCGCTCGGCGGTCGCCTTGGTCATGTCCGTCTCGATGAAGCCGGGGGCGATCGCGTTGGCGGTCACGCCGAACTTGCCGAGCTCGATCGCGAGGGTCTTCGTGAAGCCCTGCAGACCGGCCTTGGCCGTCGAGTAGTTGGCCTGACCGCGGTTGCCGAGCGCCGAGACGCTGGACAAGTTGACGATCCGGCCCCACTTCTGCTCGATCATGTGCTTCTGCACCGCGCGGCTCATCAGGAAGGCGCCCCGCAGGTGCACGTTCATGACGACGTCCCAGTCGGTCTCGGTCATCTTGAACAGCATGTTGTCGCGGGTGACGCCGGCGTTGTTGACCAGCACGGTCGGTGCGCCGAGCTCAGCGGCCACGCGGGTGACGGCGGCCTCGACCTGCTCGGCGTCGCTGACGTCGGCACCGACGGCCAGCGCCCGGCCACCGGCGGCCTCGATCGCCTCGACCGTGCCCTTCGCGGCGGACTCCTCGAGGTCGAGGACGGCGACGGCGAAGCCGTCCTGCGCCAGCTTGAGGGCGGTCGCGGCACCGATGCCGCGGGCCGCTCCGGTGACGATGGCCACGCGGGATGCCCCCGTGGTGCCTGCCTCGCTCATGAACGTTCCCTTCGTCTGGTTGCTGCGCCTGCCGGGTTCTCTCGTCCCGCGGCGGTCCGCACTGCGACCGACACGTTACGGCCGGGCGGAAACCGGCTCCACGCAAGGTCTGCGCGCGGTCAGTGCAGGCCGGTGTCGACCCCGCCGTCGGGCGGCGGCTCACCGGCGGTCTCCGGGTGCGGACGGCGCGGGTGGTGGATCCGCCGCACCGACGCGATCGCCGCGCGGCGGGCGTCCATCCGTCGCCGCGCGCGCATCGTGCGGGGCGCCCGGGGCTCCTCGCGGAGCAGGGCGTCGAGCCAGTGCCCGTGCGGGTCGACGTCGACCAGCAGCGCCTTGACCAGCAACGTCAGCGGGATCGCCAGCAGGGCACCGAGCGCGCCGAGCACCCAGCCCCAGAACAGCAGCGCCACGAAGGTGACCGTCATCGACAGCCCCACCGAGTCACCGACGAACCGCGGTTGGATCAGCGTCTGCACCACGAAGTTCAGCACCGAGTAGATGACCACGACGGCGATCAGCTCGCCCCAGCCCCCCGCCAGCAGACCCAGCAGCGCCGGCGGGATGACCCCGAGCACGAACCCGATGTTGGGCACGTAGTTGGTGATGAACGCCAGCAGCCCCCAGAGCCCCGCGGCCGGGACCGAGAGCCACGCCAGCGCGATGGCGTCGCCGACGGCCACGATCGCCCCGAACACGGTGCTGACCACGAGGTAGCTGCGGGTGCCCTGCGCGAAGAGGGTGAACGCGACCGGCAGGTGCGGCCGCTCACCGCCGACCGGCGCGACCCTGTGCGCGAACCCGCTGGACTCGATCGCCATGAACACCAGCGCCGAGAGCAGCAGCAGGAGCGTGGTCGCCGCCGAGGTGAGGCTGGACAGCAGTCCGCTGGCCACGCCCACCAGCTGGCCGTAGTCGATCTTCTTGACCAGGTCGGAGAGCTGCCCGGAGACGATGCCGGCGTTGTTGAGGTTCTGGACGACGCCGTTGATCAGGTGCTCGGCCTGCGCGGAGTAGTTGGGCAGCAGCGCGGCCAGTTGCGCGACGGAGAGGACGAGCAGCGCCACGAAGGCCAGGAGCACCGTCCAGACGAGGACGAGCAGCACCGTCGTCGCCAGCCACCGCGGCGCGCCGTGCCGGCGCAGCCAGTCCTGCACCGGCGTCAGGGCGATGACGACGACGAGCGCGAGGAAGACCGGCCCGACCAGCCAGGCGATCGACCGCAGGCCCGCGACGGCGATGGTCGCGGTCGCGGCGCCGAGCAGCAGGGTCAGCCACCGCGGCATGCCCGCGGTCAGGCCACCGGTGGCCGGCGGCGGAGCCGGGATCGCCTCGGCCGGCCCCAGTGCCCGCGTGGGGACCGCGGTCGCCGAGGCGTCGTCCACGGTCGGCGGTGCGGGGGTGCTCTCCCGCTCCGGGCGCAGCGGGTGCGGCCCGGTCTGCCCGGCGCCCGCTCTCTCCGGTCGTGCCGCCATGCCCACCTTCCCCCCGGGGCCAGTCTTCCCCCTGGTCGCTTCCTCCGCGTCGCGCGGCCAACCGGAACTTCCGGTCAGGCGATCGCGACCCGGTCGGTCAGCGCCAGCACGTGCTCCCACGCCTCGCGGCAGGCGTCGGCCCACTCGCCGTAGGCGCGGTCGAAGAACGAGTGCGGGGCACCGTCGAAGACGACCGCGTCGACGTCGGCGCCCGCGGCCCGCATCGTCTCGGCCAGCGCGAGCTGGTCCGCCGTCGGCGTGGCGGCGTCGGCCCCGGCGATGAGCATCACCGTGGGC
>DASYGS010000050.1:0-1733 GCA_035999465.1 Blastococcus sp.
ATCTCGGTGCGCAGGTCGCGGTGGAAGTCGGCCCAGCCCTCGCCGATCATGTTCGGGATGTGCAGGTAGCCGAGCCGCCCGTCGCCGAGCTCACGGACCAGGCGGCGCCGCCCGGCCACCCAGTCCTGGTACCGGAGCCGCCGCTCGTCGCGCAGCGGCACGACCACCACCCGGCGCCGCACCTCGGGATCGGCGCCCTGCGGGCGCACGGCGAGCTCGACCGGCTTGCCGACCGCCCCGGCCAGCAGCGGCGCGGGACCGAGCAGCGGGTCGACGGGCCGCCCGTCCACCGCGATCAGCTCGTCGCCGGCCTTGATCACCACGCCGGGCGCCTCGAGCGGCGAGCGCGCCCGCGGGTCGGAGGTCTCCCCCGGCAGTACCCGGTCCACCAGCCAGCGGCCGGCCGCGTCGCGGGAGATGTCCGCGCCGAGCAGCCCGATGGCCGCCGGACCGGGGCCAGCGCCGCGGAAGTCCTGGCCGGCCTGGACGATGTAGGCGTGCGAGGTGCCCAGCTCGGCCACCACCTCCCACATCAGGTCGGTGAAGTCGTTGGCGCCCCGGACCCGGTCCAGCAGCGGCTGGTAGGTGTCGAGGACGGCATCCCAGTCCACGCCGGACATGCCGGGGTTCCAGAAGTCGCGTCGCATCAGCCGGCCCGCCTCGGCGAAGGCGTGCTGCCACAGCGCGACCGGGTCGGCCTGGAACCTGGCCCGGGACAGGTCGACGGTGACCGACTCGGACGAGCCGTGGTCCTCCTTGTGCTCGGACGGCAGAATCCGCAGCTCATCGTGGTCCTTGACCACCAGCCTGGTGCCGTCGCCGCTGACGTCGAACCAGTCGAGCTCGCCGACCAGCTCGGTGACTTCGCGCTTGCGCAGGTCGAACCGCTCCAGGACCGGCCGCGGCGCGTCGTCCTCGGGGCTGGCGGCACCCTCGCCGAGCACCCCGGCGACCGGCTCGCGCAGCCAGGCGAGCCCGCCCTTGACCGCGCGCAGCCCGCTGTACCTGGCCTCGACCACGGGGACGCCCACCACGCGGCCGGAGATACCGTCGGCGTCGACGGATACCTCGGCCCGTTCGGCGTTATCGTCCTTTTCTTTGTCCTTGTCCGGCTCCGACGGTTCCTGGCCCAGCGGCCGGCCGCCCGGCAGCGGGCCGAACGGCGACGGGGTCTGCGCGGCCAGCGGCACCAGGTAGGGACGGCTGCCGAGGGGGAACGACAGGTCGAAGGTCTGCTCGTCGTACACCGGGTCGAAGCTGCGCCGGGAGATGAAGGCGAGGTAGAGGCCGTCGGGCGTGAACACCGGGTCGCTGTCGGCGAACCGGCCGTCGGTCACGTCGATGATCGCCAGATCCGCGATCCGCGCCATCCGGATGCGGCGCAGGGGCTGCGGGCCGGGCTGGGCCCAGGCCAGCCAGGCCGAGTCCGGCGACCAGGACAGTCCGCCGGTCACCCCGTCGTCGGACGCGGTCAGCTCGGTGACCTGCCCGGACGCCACGTCGACGACCAGCAGCCTGCCGTCGTGCGCGGAAGCCGCGACGGTCGCCCCGTCGGGCGAGACGCTCAGGTCGATCACGTTGCCGAGCAGCCCCTCGGCCAGCCGGACGGTCTCTCCTTCACCTGTCACCGAGCCGATCTCCAGCGCGTCCGCGCCGACCGCGTCGGTGACCCAGACCGCCTGCCCGGTCTCGCCGAGCACCCGCGGCAGCCGGGCCCGGGCCGCGGGATCGAC
>DASYGS010000052.1:0-13600 GCA_035999465.1 Blastococcus sp.
GCGACCGTGGGCGAGCTGGCGCCGGTCTGGCTCGCCGGGAAGATCAATCTCAAGCCGACGTCCCGAGCCCGGTACGCCGACGTCCTCAGGACTCACGTCCTGCCGCGGTGGGGTGACATACCCCTGGTACGTGTCACCCCGAGCGACATCCAGGCCTGGCTGGCTGAGCTCTCCGGCAGCGGCCTGTCCGGCGCCTCGGTCCGCAAGGCGCACGGGGTGCTGTCCGGGATCCTCGGTGCGGCGGTCCCCGACCGACGGCTGATGGCCAACCCGGCACTCGGGATGAACCTCCCTCCGCTGGCCGGCAAGCGCCGGCGGTACCTCAGTGCCGCCCAGGTCGAGGCCCTTGCCGACGCCGCCGGCGCCGGACGTGCCGCCATCCTCGTGCTCAGCTACTGCGGCCTCCGCTGGTCCGAACTCGCCGCGCTGCGGGTGCGCAACTTCGATCTCCTCCGCCGCCGGGTGATCATCGAGGAGGCGGTGACCGAGATCAACGGATCGACGATCGTCTGGGGCACGCCGAAGACGCACAGCCGGCGCTCGGTGCCGCTGCCGCGGTTCCTCGTCGACGAACTGGCCCGGACGGTGGTGAACCGGCCCGGCGACGAGCTGGCCTTCCCGTCACCGCAAGGCGCCGTCCTCCGGAACCGGAACGCCCGCGCCAGCTGGTTCGACGAGGCGGCTCGCGCCGCCGGTCTGCCCGGCCTGACCCCGCACGAGCTCCGGCACACCGCCGCGTCCCTCGCCGTACACGCCGGCGCCAACGTGAAGGCGGTACAGCGAATGCTCGGGCACGCCTCGGCGGCCATGACGCTGGACCGCTACGCAGACCTCTTCGACGACGACCTGGACGACGTGGCCGACCGGCTGGACCGTCTCCGGAGCGAGGTCTGCGGACCGGCTGCGGACTTTTTGCGGACTGAACGCCCCCGGCCGCTACCTACCGTTCAAGATCGGAAGGGAGAAAGCGCAGTTCAGGAGCCTGTGGAGAGAGTGGAGACGAGGGGAATCGAACCCCTAACCCCCGCCTTGCAAAGGCGGTGCTCTGCCAATTGAGCTACGTCCCCCGGGGGCGGGTGCCCCTGGGTGCGCCGACCCCGGAGGGTGCGGTGCGGGTCTGTGGCGGTGGCCGGCGGCTCAGCGCGCGGACGGCGTGCTGACGGCGTCGGGGCCCCGGGTGGCCTCGTGCCAGAGACCGGTGTCGGTGTTGCTGCCCGCACGCTTCCTGACGGCGGCCAGGACACCGGCGGCGACGGCGACCAGCGCCAGCTTCTTCAGCACGCGGAGTACCTCCTCGGGCTCGGCCCCGGAGCGGGGGCCGGGATACGGAACCCGGGACCGAAGGCCCCGGTACACGGTGGGCCTGGGAGGACTTGAACCTCCGGCCTCATCCTTATCAGGGATGCGCTCTAACCAACTGAGCTACAGGCCCGTGAACCTCGGAAAGCTTACCTGGCGGGGAACGGCGTTCCCGACCTACCCCTAATCGCGCTCCGACAGGGTGATCTCCAGGCCGCCGACCAGGTCGGAGCAGAGGTTGTAGATGAACGTGCCGACGGTGCACAGCGCCGTCATCAGCACGATGTTGATCGCACCGATGACCGCCGCTCCGCCGAAGACCACGCCCGCGGTGATGACGGGGCTGGAGGACTTCGAGCCGGAGACGCTGCCCACCTGACCGAACAGGTCGTTGAGGGTGTTGAAGACGCCCAGGCCGCTCAGCACGCCGTAGAGGATGCCGATGGCGACCATCCAGATGAAGAACAGCGCGATCGACAGGACGAGCGAGATCTTCAGCGCCGACCAGGTGTCGATGTGGCGCAGCTGCAGCCGGGCCCGGCGCGGGCCACGGCCGCCGGACCGGCCGGGGACGCGTCCACGGCCCACGCGGGCGCCGGTCGTCGTCTCCTTCACGGCCGTGGCCGTGCCGGTACCGCCGAACGCGCCGAACCCGACGTCGGTGCCGGGTGCCGCGGCACCCGCGGTCGGCGGGACGGCGGGCGGGGTCGCGCCGGGCGACGTCGTACCCGGCGGGGTCGTGCCGGCCGGAGCGCTCCCCTTCGGGGTGGCACCAGCGGAAGCGCTCCCCTTCGGGGTGGCACCGGCGGGAGCGCTCCCCTTCGGGTTGGCGCCGGCGGGAGCGCTCCCCTTCGGGGTGGCGCCGGTCTGAGCGCGCTGCGTACCGGTGCCGGGGATGGCCTGCGTCGTGGACGCGGCGGACTCGGCGGCCGGGGCGCCCTTCGGCTCAGCGGCGTCACCGGACCGGGACCCGGTGCGCACCGAACTCTGCGTCCGGTCGCTCATGCAGTCTCCCAATCCCCAGCGGCGCGGGCCGCTCTACTTCGGGACCGTGCCTCCGGTGCCCCCGGGAGGGGACGCCGGACGCCGGTCAGCTGTTGACCCTCACCCTAGGCGTCGGGCTCGTCATTGTCCGTCGTACGGGCGATCGCCACGATGCTCACGTCCTCCGGCAAGTTCATGAGCTTGACACCCATCGTGGCGCGGTCCTTGTTGTGCCGCACCCCGTTGACCGGCGTACGGATCACGCCGCCGCTGGAGGTGATCGCGTACAGCTCGTCGCCGAGGGTCACCGCCAGGGCGCCGACCAACGCACCCTTGCGCGCCTTCGGGTCGGCGGTGAGCACGCCCTTGCCACCGCGCCCCTGCGCCGGGTAGTTCTCGATCCCGGTGCGCTTGGCGAAGCCGCGCTCGGTCGCGACCAGCACGTCGACACCCTCCTCGACGACCATCATGGACAGCAGCCGGTCGTCGTCGGACAGCGAGATCCCGCGGACGCCCTCGGTCGCCCGGCCCATCGGCCGCAGCGCGGTGTCGTCGGCGGTGAAGCGGATCGACATCGCCTTGCTCGTGACCAGGAGCAGGTCCTGCTCGGGGTTGATCAGCACGGCACCGACCAGCTCGTCGTTGTCGCGCAGGTTGATGGCGATGACACCGCCCTGGCGGGGCGAGTCGAAGTCGGTCAGGCGCGTCTTCTTCACCTGCCCGCGGGCGGTCGCCAGCGCCAGGTACGGCGCCACCGTGTAGTCCTTGATCTGCATGACCTGGGCGATCTTCTCGTCCGGCTGGAACGCGAGGATGTTCGCCACGTGCTGGCCGCGCGCCGTGCGGTTGGCCTCGGGCAGCTCGTAGGCCTTGGAACGGTAGACCCGGCCCTTGTTCGTGAAGAACAGGATCCAGTCGTGGGTGGAGCCCACGAAGAAGTGGTCGACGATGTCGTCCTGCTTGAGCTGGGCCCCCATCACGCCCTTGCCGCCGCGGCGCTGCGAGCGGTAGAGGTCGCTCTTCGTCCGCTTCGCGTAGCCGGTACGCGTGATGGTGACGACGACCTCCTCCTGCGCGATGAGGTCCTCCATCGAGACGTCGCCCTCGTTCGCCACGAACTGGGTGCGCCGGTCGTCGCCGTACTTCTCGACGATCTCGGTGAGCTCGTCGCGGACGATCTGCCGCTGCCGCTCGGGGGAGTCGAGGATCGCCTGCAGGTCGGCGATGCGGGCCTCGATCTCGGCCAGCTCGTCGAGGATCCGCTGCCGCTCCAGGGCGGCCAGCCGGCGCAGCTGCAGGTCGAGGATCGACACCGCCTGGATCTCGTCGACGTCCAGCAGCTCCATCAGGCCCGAGCGTGCGGCGTCGGCGGACTCGCTGTTGCGGATGAGCGCGATGACCGCGTCGAGCTGGTCGAGGGCCTTGGCGTACCCGCGCAGGATGTGCGCGCGCTCCTCGGCCTTGCGCAGCCGGTACCGGGTGCGCCGCTGGATGACCTCGATCTGGTGGTGGACCCAGTTGCGGACCAGCTCGTCCAGCCGCAGCGTCCGCGGGACGCCGTCGACGATCGAGAGCATGTTGCAGCCGAACGACGTCTGCAGCTGGGTGTGCTTGTAGAGGTTGTTCAGCACGACCTTGGCGACGGCGTCGCGGCGCAGGGTGATGACCAGCCGGCGTCCGACGCGGTCGCTGGACTCGTCGGCGATCTCGCTGATGCCCTGGAGACGACCCTCCTTGACACCCTCGGCGATCGCCTCGGCCAGGTTGTCGGGGTTCACCTGGTAGGGCAGCTCGGTGACGACGAGCTGCACCCGGCCGCGGGAGTCCTCCTCCACCGTGACGACGGCGCGCATGCGCACGGAGCCGCGGCCGGTGCGGTAGGCGTCCTCGATGCCCTCGCGCCCGACGATGAGCCCGTGGGTCGGGAAGTCGGGGCCCTTGATCCGCTCCATGCAGGCGGTCAGGGCCTCCTCGGCCTCGGCCGTGGGGTGGTCGAGCATCCAGAAGACGGCGTCGGCGACCTCGCGCAGGTTGTGCGGGGGCATGTTCGTCGCCATGCCGACGGCGATGCCGGCGGAGCCGTTGATCAGCAGGTTCGGGATGCGCGCGGGAAGGACGACCGGCTCCATGGTGCGGCCGTCGTAGTTGCCCTGGAAGTCGACGGTCTCCTCGTCGATGCCGGCGAGCATCTCCATCGCCAGCGGCGTGAGGCGGCACTCTGTGTACCGCATGGCCGCGGCCGGGTCGTTGCCGGGCGAGCCGAAGTTCCCCTGGCCGTCGATCAGCGGGTAGCGCATCGACCACGGCTGGGCCAGCCGTACGAGGGCGTCGTAGATGGCCGAGTCGCCGTGCGGGTGGTAGTTGCCCATGACCTCGGCGACCGGGCGGGCGCACTTCACGTACCCGCGATCGGGGCGGAAGCCCTGGTCGTACATCGCGAAGAGCACGCGGCGGTGGACGGGCTTGAGCCCGTCACGGACCTCGGGCAGGGCGCGGCCGACGATGACCGACATCGCGTAGTCGATGTAGCTGCGCTGCATCTCCTGCTGGAGGTCGACCGGCTCGACGCGGTCGCGGGATGGGGTCTCCGTCACGGTTCAGATCTCCACAGGTCGGTGCACAGTGGTGGACAAAGGCGCAGGTCAAACACCCCGTCGGCGGGTCGGCGGGAAGTTCTCCCGCACGCTCCGGCGCCGACGGCGGCGGCTGCACGCCGGGGGCTAGACATCCAGGAACCGGACGTCCTTGGCGTTGCGGGTGATGAAGCTCCGGCGGGCCTCGACGTCCTCGCCCATGAGGATGCTGAAGATCTCGTCCGCGGCCGCGGCATCCTCCAGGGTGACCTGGCGCAGGATCCGGGTCTCGGGGTTCATCGTGGTCTCCCACAGCTCGCTGGCGTTCATCTCGCCGAGCCCCTTGAACCGCTGGATCATCTCGTCCTTGATCTTGCGGCCGCCCTCGACGCCGGCGCGCACGACCGCGTCGCGCTCCTTGTCGCTGTAGGCGTACTCGTCACCGACCTTGCTGCCCCACTTGATCTTGTACAGCGGAGGCTTGGCCAGGTAGACGTACTGGCCCTCGACCAGCGGCCGCATGAAGCGGAACAGCAGCGTGAGCAGCAGCGTGCTGATGTGCTGGCCGTCGACGTCGGCGTCGGCCATCAGCACGATCTTGTGATAGCGCAGCTTCGAGATGTCGAACTCGTCGTGGATGCCGGTGCCGAAGGCCGTGATCATCGACTGGACCTCGTTGTTCTTGAGGACCCGGTCGATGCGCGCCTTCTCGACGTTGATGATCTTGCCTCGGATGGGCAGGATCGCCTGGTACATCGAGTCGCGGCCCGACTTCGCCGAGCCGCCGGCCGAGTCGCCCTCGACGATGTAGACCTCGGAGTTGCGCGGGTCGGTGGACCGGCAGTCGGCCAACTTGCCGGGCAGCCCGCTGACCGAGAGCAGGCTCTTGCGGGCGAGCTTGCGGGCGTCCTGCGCGGCGCGGCGGGCCCGGGCCGCCGACGCGGCCTTGGTGATGATCGTCTTCGCCTCGGTCGGGTTCGCCTCGAACCAGTGCCCGATCTGCTCGTTGCAGACCCGCTGCACGAAGCCCTTGACCTCGGTGTTGCCGAGCTTGGTCTTCGTCTGGCCCTCGAACTGCGGGTCGCCGAGCTTCACCGAGATGATCGCGGCCAGACCCTCGCGGATGTCGTCGCCGGTGAGTTTGTCGTCCTTCTCCTTGAGGATCTTCTTCTCCACCGCGTAGCGGTTCACGATCGAGGTGAGCGCCGCGCGGAAGCCCTCCTCGTGCGTGCCGCCCTCGTGGGTGTTGATCACGTTGGCGAACGTGTGCACCGACTCGGAGTACGCGTCGGACCACTGCATGGCGATGTCGACCGACATGGCCATGTCGTTCTTGCCGGTGCCGTCGGCGGAGAAGCCGATGACCTTCTTGTGGATCGGGGTCTTGCGCCGGTTGAGGTGGGCCACGAAGTCGACGAGGCCGCCGTCGTACTTGTACGTGACCTCGGTGGGCTCGAACGCCTGCTCGTCGGCCTCGACCGGTGCCGCGTGGGTGGCGAGCGACTCCTCGCCCACCCCGGTCTCGGCCTTGCCGTGCCCGGGACGCTCGTCGCGCAGGATGATCGTCAGCCCCGCGTTCAGGAAGGCCATCTCCTGCAGGCGGCGGTTGATCGTGTCGAACGAGTAGTCGGTGGTCTCGAAGATGCCGCCGTCGGCCCAGAACGTGACGGCCGAGCCGCGCTTCCTGGTCGGGCCGACCTCCTCCAGCGGGCCGGGCTTGGCCATGTCGTAGCGCTGGAACCACTCGGCACCGTCGCGCCAGACGTTCACCTCGAGGCGCGTGGACAGCGCGTTGACGACGGTGACGCCGACGCCGTGCAGCCCGCCGGAGACGCCGTAGCTCTTGCCGTCGAACTTCCCGCCCGCGTGCAGGACGGTCATGATCACCTCGAGGGTGGGCCGCTTCTCCACCGGGTGCATGTCCACCGGGAAACCGCGGCCGTTGTCCTCGACGCGGACGCCGCCGTCGGCCATCAGGGTGACCCGGACCGTGTCGCAGTAACCGGCCAGCGCCTCGTCGACGGCGTTGTCCACGACCTCCCAGACCATGTGGTGCAGGCCGCGCTCACCGGTGGAGCCGATGTACATACCGGGCCGCTTGCGGACGGCCTCGAGCCCCTCCAGGACGGTGATGGAGCTACCGGAGTAGGCGTTCTCGGTCTTCGGCGGAGCGACCACGTGGGGCCTTTCGTTCGCGCAACCGGCGCCAGCCAGCTCCGTCGACGGGACGGGGCAGAATGGGCGCAGAACGGCACTGAGCCGGTTGCTGACGGTTTCTGCTGTCCAGGATACCGGGTGGTACGACAGGAATGCCGCCGTCCACGGGCTGACGTGCCTTCTGCGCCCCTCTCGTCACGCGAGCCACCACCTGTGCTGCCCCCGCGGTCGCCGCACCGTCGTGGGCGCGATCGCGGCACCGCACCGACACTGGGTCCATGCCGACCGTCGACGCATCCCCCTCCCGGCTCTGCCTCGTCACCGGGGCGACCGGCTACATCGGCGGGCGGCTCGTGCCGGAACTGCTCGCGGCCGGCCATCGGGTGCGGGTGCTGACCCGCTCGCCGGACCGGGTGCGCGACCACCCGTGGTCGGGTGCGGTCGAGATCGTGCGGGCCGATGCCACCGACGCCGGCCAGGTGGCCGCCGCCTGCGCCGGCGTCGACGTCGTCTACTACCTGATCCACGCGCTGGGGTCCGGCCCCGAGTTCGAGGAGACCGACCGGCGGACGGCGCAGATCATGGCCCGCGCCGCGCGGGAGGCGGGGGTCGGCCGCCTCGTCTACCTGGGCGCGCTGGAGCCCGAGGGTGAGGAGCTCTCGCCCCACCTGCGCTCGCGCACCGAGGTCGCCGAGATCCTGCTGGAGTCCGGGGTGCCCACCGTGGTCCTGCGGGCGGCGGTCGTGCTCGGGTCGGGGTCGGCGTCGTTCGAGATGCTCCGGTACCTGACCGAGCGCCTGCCGGTGATGGTGACCCCGCGCTGGGTGCACAGCCGGATCCAGCCGATCGCCGTCCGCGACGTGCTGCGCTACCTCGTCGGGTGCGCGACGCTGCCCGCGTCGGTGCACCGCGCTTTCGACATCGGCGGCCCGGACCGGATGAGCTACGCCGAGATGATGCAGCGCTACGCCGCGGTGGCCGGGCTGCCCCGGCGCCGGATCCTGCCGGTGCCGCTCTTCTCGCCGTCGCTGTCCAGCCACTGGGTCGGGGTGATCACGCCGGTGCCGGCCGGGATCGCGCGCCCGCTGGTGGAGTCGCTGCGCAACACCGTCGTCTGCCGGGAGCACGACATCGCGACCTACCTGCCCGACCCGCCGGAGGGGCTGCTCGGCTTCGACGAGGCCGTGCGGCTGGCGGTCCAGCGGGTCAAGGACTCCGCCGTCGCGACCCGGTGGGCCTCGGCGTCAGTGCCCGGCGCCCCGTCCGACCCGCTGCCCACCGACCCCGACTGGGCTGGCGGCAGCCTCTACGTCGACGAGCGCACCCGCGCGACCGACGCCCCGCCATCCGCCGTCTGGCGGGTGGTCGAGGGCATCGGCGGCGACAACGGCTGGTACTCGTTCCCGCTGGCCTGGTCGGTGCGCGGCTGGCTCGACCGCGCCGTCGGCGGCGTGGGCCTGCGGCGGGGACGACGCGACCCGCAGCGGCTCTACGTCGGCGACGCGCTCGACTTCTGGCGCGTGGAGGCGCTGGAGGAGGGCCGGCTGCTGCGACTACGCGCCGAGATGCGCCTGCCCGGCCTCGCCTGGCTGGAGTTCCACGTGGAACACGGGAACCCCGAGGGCGAGGGCTCCGGGGAGGGTGGCCGCACGGTGCTGCGCCAGCGGGCCACGTTCGCGCCGCGAGGCCTGGCCGGGCACGCCTACTGGTGGGCGATCGCCGCCTTCCACGGGATCGTCTTCGGCGGGATGGTCCGCGGCCTCACCCGCGCCGCCGAGGCGGCCGGCGCGAGCGACCCGGCGGTCAGTACCCGGAGGTGAGCGCGCCGACGATCGCGGTCAGCAGTTTGGCGTGGTGCTCGATCAGCTGCGGCCGGTGGCCGTCGGGCCGGACGGCGGCCACGTGGCCGGCCGCCGACCAGAACTCGTCGCCGTCGTCGCTGCCGAGCAGCAGCCCCTGGACGCCGGGGTCGCGCGCCAGGCGCTGCAGCCGCGGGTCGTCCTCGGCGACCAGCAGCAGCCAGCGCGCGTCGAACTGCTCGTTGCCGCTGACCATCGGCACCAGCCCGCCGGTGCGGTGCCGCCAGAAGCGCGCCGGCGAGAGCCGGAACCCGGGGACGGCGTCCAGCAGGGGCGCCGCGGTGATCGCGTACTGCGCGATCCACGAGCGGCCCAGCGGGTAGACCACGTCGAACGCGACCAGCTCGAGGGCGTCCGCGCGGCCGCGCATCACGCCGGCGGCACGGTGGTCCTTCGTCGGGCGCACCGGCGAGGACGCGATCAGCTGGGCCAGGACGGCGTCCTCGGGGCCGGTGCCGTCGGTGATCGACCAGCCGTGCTGCAGCGCCCACCCCTGCGCGCCCACGAGATCGCCCTCGTAGGCGAACACCTCGGCGACGGCACCCCGCGGCCGCGGCGGCCCGCCGAACCCGGGCGGGCGCCCGACCGGCGGCTGGACGACCGGTGGCTGCTCGGCCGGCGGCAGGTCCCAGCCGGCCGGCTGCCAGGCGGGGCCGGCGGTGGAGGGATCGTCGTCGCGGGGCTGCTTGCGGCGGTCGGCGAAGTTGGGCTCGTCGCCGGACGGCTCGTCCCTCGAGAGGTGGGCCGGTTCCTGCCAGTCGCTGCCGTCACCGGCACCGTCGCGGGGGCTGCTCATCGATGCATCGTCCTCCCGGCGCCGTCCGGAGCTCCCGGGAGCCCCGCGGCGCCTAACCGTAGGTGTCGCGCGGCCCCCGGCCGCGCACCGAGCGCGGGCCCTTCTTCCAGCTGGGGGCCGTCGGTCCGACAACGCGCAACCGGGTCACGACGTCCCCGCCGATCTGCGCGCGCAGCTTGCCGAGGATCGACGGTGCCAGCAGCCGCAGCTGGGTGGCCCACGCGGTCGACTCGGCCACGACCAGCAACTCGCCCTCGGTGAGCGTCTGCGGGGCGCAGTGCGCGGCGATCTCCGGGCCGACCAGGGCCGACCAGCGGCCGAACACCGCGCCGACGCGGGTGTGCTGCGACCAGTCCTGCTCGCTGACCAGCGAGTCGACCAGCCGGCCGAGCAACTGCGGGTCGTCGGCGCCCGGGCCCGCGCCCGTCCACTTCCGGCGCGGTCCGGCGATCCGGCGCCGGGTCGGCTGCGGTCGGGCCGCCGACGCGGCGCGGGCCGCGTCCAGCGCGGCCCGGGCGATGTCGCTGGGCCGGGCCGGGCGCTCCTCGCTCATCCGGCCCCCTCACCCTCCAGCACCCCGTCGAGCACGGTGACCGTGCCGCCGCCCACCTGCACGCGGGTGCCGCGCAGCTCGGGCGGGACGTCCTCGAGCACCGCCGCGGTGATCAGCGTCTGCTCGGCCGAGCGGGCCACCGACGCCAGGGCCGCCCGCCGTTCGGCGTCCAACGTCGCGAAGACGTCGTCCAGGATCAGGATGGGGTCCTCGCCGTCGGCCCTCAAGAGCGCGAACGTCGCGAGCTTCAGCGCGAGCGCCAGCGACCACGACTCCCCGTGGCTGGCGAACCCCTTGGCCGGCGCCGGCCCGAGATGGATGACCAGGTCGTCGCGGTGCGGACCGACCAGCGTCATGCCCCGGTCGAGCTCGTCGCCGCGCCGCTCGGCCACCCGCTCGGCCATCGCGGCGGTCAGCTGCGCCGCGGTGGGCAACGGCGCGCCGGGAGCCAGCGCCGTCCCGTCGCCGGCCAGCGGGGTCGTCGAGGAGTAGCCGAGACCCGCGGTCACGGCGTCCGCGCCGGCGACCTCCGCGTAGGCCGCGGCCATGTGCGGCGCCAGGTCCGCGATCAGGCCGAGACGGGCGGCCAGCAGCTGACCGCCGACGTCGGTGAGGTGCCCGTCCCAGACGTCGAGGGTCTCGATCGCCTTCCCGCGCGCCAGCCGGGCGGTCTTGAGCAGGGCGTTGCGCTGCTTGAGCACCCGGTCGTAGTCGGCCCGCACCCCGGCCAGCCGCGGCGTGCGGCTCACCAGCAGCTCGTCGAGGAAGCGCCGGCGCTCGGTCGGGTCGCCCCGCACGAGGGCGAGGTCCTCGGGGGCGAACAGCACGGTCCGCACCAGGCCGAGCAACTCCCGGGGCCGCGGCAGCGGCGCACGGTTCACCCGCACCCGGTTGGCCCGGCCGGGATTGATCTCGATCTCGACCAGCAGCTCGCGGTCACCCCGCCGCAGCGCGGCCCGCACCACGGCCTGGTCGGCCCCGTGCCGCACCAGCGGGGCGTCGGAGGAGACCCGGTGGCTGCCCATGGTGGCCAGGTAGCCGACCGCCTCGACCAGGTTGGTCTTGCCCTCGCCGTTGCGGCCCACGAACACCGTGGGGCCCCGGTCGAGGGCGAGGTCGACCCGTTCCCAGCTGCGGAACGAGCCGACCTGCAGGTGCCGGACGTACACCCTCAGCCCTGCCGACCGGTCACGCGGGCTTCTCGGCCTCCTGCGCGCGGACGGCGTGCACCGCGTGCCCGCCGAACTGGTTGCGCAGCGCCGCGACGGCCTTCATGGTCGGCGAGTCGTCCTGGCGGGAGGCGAAGCGGGCGAACAGCGAGGCCGAGATGGCCGGCATCGGGACGGCGTTCTCGATCGCCTGCTCGACGGTCCAGCGGCCCTCGCCGGAGTCCTCGGCGTACCCGGTGATCTGGTCGAGGTTCGGGTCCTCGTGCAGGGCGCGCACCAGCAGGTCCAGCAGCCACGAGCGGATGACCGTGCCCTGCGTCCACGAGGCGATGACGCCCGGAACGTCCTCGATCAGGTCGACCGCTGCCAGCAGCTCGTAGCCCTCGCCGTAGGCCTGCATCATCGCGTACTCGATGCCGTTGTGGACCATCTTGCTGAAGTGCCCGGCGCCCACCGGGCCGGCGTGCACGAACCCGGCGCCGGGCAGCGCCTCGCCCGACGCGTCCTTCGGCGCGGGCGGCTTGAGGGTGTCGAACACCGGCTGCACCTTGGCGACGTCGTCCTTCGAGCCGCCGACCATCAGCGCGTAGCCGTTCTCCAGCCCCCAGACCCCGCCCGAGACCCCGGCGTCGACGTAGCCGATGCCCTTCTCGCGGCACATGACGTCGTGCACCTGGTCGTCGGTGAACTTCGAGTTCCCGCCGTCGACGATCACGTCGCCCGGGCTCAGCAGGTCGGCGAGCTCCTTGACCGTCGCCCGGGTCGGCTCACCCGAGGGCACCATCACCCACACCACACGGGGCGCCTGCAGGGCTCCGACCAGCGCCTCCAGGCTGTCGACGTCCCGCACGCCCGGCGCACGGTCGTAGCCCACGACCTCGTGACCGTCGCGGCGCAGCCGCTCGGCCATGTTGCCGCCCATCTTGCCCAAGCCGATCAGACCCAGCTGCACGACGACGTCCCCTCTCAACGATCCCTAGTCCGAGCTCCATCGTGCGTGTCCGGGGGCAACCGCGCGATGGCGGCCCCGGGAACCGGTCAGCCGGGCAGGCGCACCGGCATGATCAGGTAGCGGTAGCTGCCCGGGCGCTCGGCCGGCTTGCCCTCGCCGTCGTCGGCGGACGGCTCGTTCACCCCGGAGAGCACCGCCGGCTTGAGCGGGCTCGTGAAGTCCATGCGGGCGCGCTCGGTGTGCACCGCCGCGAGCCCGTCGAGCAGGAACGTCGGGTTGAAGCCGATGGTCAGCGGCTCGCCGTCGAACTCGACGTCGCAGCGCTCCTCGGCCTGGCCCTCGTCGTCGGTTCCGCCGGCCCGCAGCGTGACCTGACCGGGAGTGAACTCGCACCGCAGCGGCGTGCCGCGCTCGGCGACCAGGGCGACGCGCTTGGCGGCGTCGGTGAACAGCCCGACGGGCAGCGTCGCGAACGCGCTGGACTCGCTCGGCATGATCGCGCGGTACTTGACGAACTCGGCGTCGAGCAGCCGCGTCGTCGTCTGCCGGTCCTTGCCGGAGAGGCCGAGGATGCCCTCGCCGGAGTGGCCGGAGGACAGCGAGAGCACGATCTCCGGGCCGCTGGTGAGGGTCTTCGCGGCGTCGGCCAGGGTGCGCGCCGGCACGAGGACCGCGGCCGACACCCCGGGCGTCTCCGGGCGCCAGGCGAACTCGCGGACGGCGAGCCGGTAACGGTCGGTGGCGGCGAGGGTGATCAGGTCGTCCTCGATCTCCAGCCGGACGCCGGTCAGCATCGGCAGCGTGTCGTCGCGCCCGGCGGCGACGGCCACCTGGCTGACCGCCTCGGCGAACACGTCGCTGTCCACCAGCCCGGCCGACGACGGCATCGACGGCAGCGACGGATAGTCCTCGACCGGGAGCGTCGGCAGGCTGAAGCGTGCGTTGCCGCAGGCGATCGACAGGCGCGGGCCCTCGGCGGTGACGTCCACCGGGTGCGGCGGCAGGGCGCGGGTGATCTCGGCCAGCAGCCGGCCCGGCACCAGCACGCGGCCGCTCTCGGTCGACTGCACGTCGACCTCGGCGCGGGCGGACACCTCGTAGTCGAACCCGGAGACGGAGAGCTGACTGCCGTCCACCTCGAGCAGGATCCCGGCCAGGACCGGCACCGACGGCCGCGGCGGCAGGCTGCGCGCCGTCCAGGCGACGGCGTCGGCGAGCACCTCACGTGCCACCCGGAACTTCATCTCTCGACCCACCC
>DASYGS010000114.1:0-4363 GCA_035999465.1 Blastococcus sp.
CCGCGGTCCACGCGGCGACGGCGGCCGCGAGGCCGTACTCGATGTCGTCGGGATGGGCGGCGACGACCAGTGCGCGCTGCCAGTCGTCGGGCATGGGCTTCGTCGGCATGAGCGGCAGTCTGCCGCCCCGCGGGTCAGCTCGCTGCGGGTTCGGGCGCCGGCTGCTGCGCAGAGCGGGCCGACGAGCTCGCCGGAGCCGCCGCGCGGACGAGCCACAGCACGAGCAGCCCTCCCACGACGCCGGCGATCCCGCAGGCGAGGAAGACGTCGCGCAGGCCGTCCGCGTAGCCGGAGGCGAGGACGTCGGCCAGGCGGCCGCGCGCGGCCGGGTCGGCCGCCGCCAGGATCTTCGGCGCCTGACCGGCCGACAGCGCGGACGCCAGCCCGGCCGGATCGTGCGCACCCGCCGTGCGCAGTGCCGTGGTGGCGGCGGTGGTGAAGACGGTGCCGAGCGCGGCGACGCCGACCGCGAACCCGAGCTGGCGGGCGGTGTTCACCGCACCCGAGGCCATGCCGCTGCGCTCCCTCGGCACGGCGGCCAGGGCGGCGGAGGCGAGGGTCGGGTTGGCCATGCCGACGCCGGCGCCCAGCACGGCGAGCCCAGCCACGAGCACCCGCCAGGTGGAGTGCGCGTCGACCATCGTCAGCAGCAACCCACCGGCACCGATCAGCAGCAGACCGCCGCCGAGGACGAACCGGGGCGGCCTGTCCTGCAGCGCGCGGCCGGCGAAGGCGGCGACCCCGAAGCTCAGGGCCGAGAGCGGGATGAAGACACACCCCGCCTGCAGTGGTGACAGCCCGCCGATGGACTGCAGCCACAGCGACGTGTAGATCAGTGCGGCGAACGCGGCTCCGTTGAGCAGGAGTGCGCCCAGCATGATCCCGCTGAACGAGCGCGACCGGAACAGGCGGACGTCGAGCATCGGGGCGGGCCTGCGCAGCTCCACCGCCACCCACGCGGCGAGCACCACCAGGCCGGCGACGATCGGGCCCCAGGAGGTTCCCTGCCCCCAGCCCTTCGACGCCGCCCGCACCAGCCCGAAGACGACGGAGCCGGCGCCCAGCGTGAACAGCGCGATGCCGGGCAGGTCGGGCCGTGGGGCCTGCGGCCGGCGTGCCTCCTCGACGGCGACGAGCGTCAGCGCCACCGCCAGCACGCTCACCGGCAGGTTGACGTAGAAGATCCAGCGCCACGAGATCTCGGTCAGCGCGCCGCCCAGGATCGGCCCGAGCGCGGCCGACGCACCGACGACCGCTCCCCAGACACCGAACGCGGTGCCCCGGTCGCGCCCCTCGTAGCTGGTGTTGATCAGCGCGATCGTGGTCGCGAACATGATCGCGCCACCGATGCCCTGCACCCCGCGGGCGGCGATGAGGAAGCCCGCGCTGGGCGCCAGCCCGGAGCCCAGCGACGCGACCGCGAACAGCACCAGCCCGATCAGGTACAGCCGCCGACGGCCGTACAGGTCGGCCAGCGAGCCCGCCCCCAGGACCAGCGCGGCCAGGGCCAGCGCGTAGATGTCGACCACCCACTGCAGCTGGCTGAACGTCGTGGACAGATCGGTCGCCATGTCGGGCAGGGCGACGTTCACGATCGTGATGTCGATCAGGAGCATGAACGTGCCGGTGCAGATCGCGACCAGCGGGAGCCATTTGCGCACGGAGCCCACCATGCCCCGGGGGTCTGACAGGAAACGGAATGCCGGGGAGACCTGCATCATCCGACGGCACGGCCAGCCGGCGCCCTGCCAGGCGGCCGCACGAGAGCAACCGTAGGCTTCGGCGTCGTGTCCGTCGTCGACCTCCTGATCGCCGCGGGCGTGGCCCTCCTGGCCGGCGGGATCAACTCGATCGCCGGCGGCGGCTCCCTGATCCTCTTCCCCACCCTGGTCGCGCTCGGGCTGGGCACGGTCCCGGCCAACGTGACCAACTCGGTGGCGCAGTGGCCCGGCTACCTGGGCGGCGTCGCCGGGTTCCGCGCCGAGTACGTGGGCCAGCGCGGCCGGCTGATCCGGTTCGGCATCGTCGCCGCCCTCGGCGGGATCACGGGCAGCGTGCTGCTGCTCACGACGCCGACGTCGGCGTTCGACGTCGTCGTCCCGATCCTGGTGTTCCTCGCCAGCGTGCTCCTCGCCGTCTCGCCGCTGCTGACCTCGCGGCTGCGGCGCGAGGAGGACGAGCAGGCCCACCGGGACCCGGTCTGGCTCTACGTCTCCCTGTTCGTCGCCACCGTGTACGGCGGCTACTTCGGCGGGGCGCTCGGCGTGATCCTGGTCGGGGTGCTCGGGACGGCGCTGCACCGGCTGAAACTGGCCAACGCCCTGAAGTCCGCGCTGTCGGCGGTCACGGCCACGATCTCGCTGGTCATCTTCTCGCTGTTCGGGCCGGTCGACTGGGCGGTCGTCGCCGTGGCGGCACCGGCGAGCCTCGTCGGCGGCTTCCTCGGCGCCCGTGTCGCGACGCGCATCCCGGCCACCCCGTTGCGCGTGTTCATCGTGACCTTCGGCCTCGTGGTGTCGGTCTACCTCTTCCTGCGCGCCTGACCAGGCCGCGGTGACCGTCGACCTGCTCGCGCTGACCGTCTCGGCGGTCGTCCTGCTCGCCACGCTGCTCGCGGCGGCGGTCGGGCATCACCGGGTGCCGGCGGTGGTCGTCGCCGTCCCCGGCGCGGTGGTGCTCATCGCCGTCGGCGCCGTCGGCTACGCGGACGCCGAGACGGCCGTCCGGCAGATCGCGCCCACGGTGGCCTTCCTCGTGGTCGTCCTCCTGCTCGCGCACCTGGCCGACCGCGAGGGCCTGTTCACCTGGGCGGCGGCCCTCACGGCGAGCCGCTCGGGCAGCTCCCCCGGCGGGCTGCTGGCCCGCGTCGTCGTCCTCTCGGCGGTCGTGACGGCGGTGCTGAGCCTGGACGCCACCGTCGTCCTGCTGACCCCGGTGGTCATCGCGATCGCCGGCCACATGCGGGTGCCGGTGCGGCCGCACGCCTACGCGGCCGGCCACCTGGCCAACTCCGCGTCGCTGCTGCTGCCGGTGTCCAACCTGACCAACCTGCTGGCCTTCGCCATGACGGGCCTGACGTTCCTGCACTTCACCGGCCTGATGGCCGGCCCGTGGGTGGTGGCGGTCTGCGTCGAGTACCTCGTGCTCCGCCGGCTGTTCCGCGCCGATCTCGCCGTCCCGGTCGGCGACCCGGTGACCGACGTCCCGCCCGTGCCGCGGCTGGCGGTGACCGTCGTCGGGCTGGTGGTCGTCGGGTTCGCCGTCGCGTCCGGAGTGGGCCTCTCACCGGTCTGGCCCGCCGTCGCCGGCGTGCTGGTCCTCGCCGTGCGGCAGCTCGTGCGCCGTACGAGCCGCGTCGGCGAGCTGGTCACCGCCGCCGACCTGCCGTTCGCGCTGTTCGTCCTCGCCCTCGCGGTGATCGTGCTGGCCGTGCTGCACAACGGGCTCGAGCGGCTGCTCACCACGATCCTGCCCGACGGCGACGCGCTCCTCCCCCTGCTCGCCGTCGCCGGCATCGCCGCGGTGCTCGCGAACCTGCTCAACAACCTGCCGGCGACACTCGCCCTGCTCCCGGTGGCCGCGGTCGGGGGCGCCGCACCGGTGCTGGCCGTGCTGATCGGCGTGAACGTGGGCCCGAACCTGACCTACGTCGGCTCGCTGGCCAACCTGCTGTGGCGGCGGGTGATCGGCCGCGAGCACGCGCCCTCGTCGAGCCACTTCAGCGTGGTCGGGCTGGCCACCGTACCGCTGACCCTGCTCGGGTCGACCGTCGCGCTCTGGCTGGCGCTGAAGGTCTGAGCGAGCCCCGTCAGCCGGGTCAGCGCAGGTGCGACGTGTCGTTCACCAGCCGCACCGACGACCGGCCGTCGGACGACCAGGCCACCGTGCACAGGGACGCCGCCTCCAGGAACACCCGGTGGACGACGTCCTCGCCGGTGCCCAGCGCGGCGGCGAGCAGCAGCTTGATCGGCGTCACGTGGCTGACCACCAGCACCGTGCGGCCGGGGTGCCGCGCGAGGATCCGCGCGCGCGCCCGCGCCACGCGGGCGCTCACGTCGGCCACCGACTCCCCTCCCGGCGCGGCGACGGTGACGTCGCTGCCGAACCGGCGGGTGGCCAGGGGGAACTTCGCCCGCGCCTCGTCGGCCGACAGCCCCTCCAGGTCGCCGAAGTCGAGCTCGACCAGGTCGTCGTCGAACTCGACCGGCAGCCCCAGCTTCGTCGCGACGATCTCGGCGGTCTCCCGGGTCCGGCGCAGTGGGGAGGCGACGACGACCTCGATGGCGAGCTCGGCCGCCCGTGCCGCGGCGGCCTCGGCCTCGGCGCGACCGGTCAGCGACAGCGGCAGCTCGTTGCGGCCGCT
>DASYGS010000039.1:0-62734 GCA_035999465.1 Blastococcus sp.
GCCCAGCTGCAGCAGCCGGTCGTTCGGGATCACGATCAGCGTGTCGCACTCGTTGCGCAGTTCCTCGATGCCCGACTCGGCCTGCACCGCGCGCCGCTTGCCCTCGAAGGCGAACGGGCGGGTGACGACGCCGATGGTCAGCGCGCCGAGCTTGCGGGCGATGGACGCGACGACCGGCGCACCACCGGTGCCCGTGCCACCGCCCTCGCCCGCCGTCACGAAGACCATGTCGGCCCCCTTGAGGACCTCCTCGATCTCCTCGCGGTGGTCCTCGGCGGCCTGGCGGCCGACATCGGGCTGCGCGCCCGCACCGAGGCCGCGCGTGAGCTCACGGCCCACGTCGAGCTTCACGTCGGCGTCGCTCATCAGCAGCGCCTGCGCGTCGGTGTTGATCGCGATGAACTCGACCCCCTTGAGGCCGACTTCGATCATGCGATTGACCGCGTTCACCCCGCCGCCGCCGATACCGACGACCTTGATGACCGCTAGATAGTTGTGCGGAGGTGTCATGCGGCGCTCCCCAACTGGACCCTCATCCTCAAGTTCAGCCTTACAGTTATGTCAACTTGCTCGACCCGGACGAAGTTAGGTGGGTGCCGACCGGCGCTACAAGCACCCTCCCCGGGTCGGCGTGTCGATGGGCGGGGATCGCACGAAGCCCTCGCGACCCAGTGGTCACATGAACACCACTAGGTGTGACGACCCGCCTGGTGAACGTCTCACGCCGGGGTCCAGACGGCCCGACTTCCGCCGACCGGGAACTCGGAAAAGAGACTTTGCGTGTCGGGCGTGTCGGAGTGCCGCGCGTGTCGCGCGGCAGGGGCCTCCGGAGCGCTGCGGAGCGGTGGCGCCACCGACGGCGACCAGCGGGCGTCCGGTAGCTAGCGGAGGACGACGGCGTCGGGTGTGCTGACGTCGATCGTCTTCGCCGGGTCCAGGGATCCGGCATCGATCTGCTGGAGCAGACCGGCCAGCGCGGCACCCTTGGCCGGCGAGCGCTCACCGGTGCCCCACCGGACGAGGACGCCGTCGTCGAGGGCGAGCGAGACCTCACCGGCGTCGGTGGCCGACACGGCCTTGACCCTGGGCCGCAGGCTGCGGGGCAGCCCGGTCACCGCGGCGAGGGCCGCCATCGTCGCCCGGTCTCCCGGGCCGGGGTGGGCGACCTCGATCGGCACCACGCCGGGGGGCAGGCTGCCGGTGATCGTGTCGAACAGCATCCCCGTGGCGTCCACCAGTTCCCTGTTGCCGGGGCTGCCGACGACGGCGACGGGCACGCGCTCGGCCACCGTGATGACCACCCGGTCCGGCCAGCCGCGGGTCACGGTCACCGACGCGATCTGGGGCAGCCTCGCGACCCGCGCCTCGGCCGCGGCGACGTCGACCCGGAGCAACGGCGTCCCCTCGGCGATCCCGGCCGCCTGGCGGACCTGCGCCGCGGGCAGCGAGGCGGCACCGTCGACCTGGACGGTCCGCACCGCCAGGAGCGGACCGGCCCAGAGCACGCCGGCCACCGCTCCCAGGACGACGACGAGGAGCGCGGCACGCAGCAGCCGGCTCATCGGCCGGCGGCGGCGGGCCCCCCGGCGCCCCGCCAGCGACGACACCACGGACGGCCCACGGCGCTCGGCCGGCCGCCGCGTCCCGGCGCGGCGGTCGCGTGTGGTCGTGCCGGTCCGGCTCATCGGCGCGATCGCGGCCCGGCGCCGGCGTCCGGGCCCCCTTCTGTCGCCCGCCCGCGCAACGCCTCGAGCACCTCGGGCCCGACCATGGACACGTCACCGGCGCCCATGGTGAGCACGAGGTCGCCGGGCCGGGCACGGGCGGCCAGGGCGGGCGCGGCGGCCGACCACGACGGCTCGAACAGCACGCGGTCGGCCGGCAGCGGCACGGCGTCGGCCACCATGGCACCGGTCACGCCGGGCACCGGGTCCTCGCGGGCGCCGTAGATCTCCATCACCACGACCTGGTCGGCCAGGCCGAGCGCCTGCCCGAACCCCTCGGCGAACTCGCGGGTGCGGCTGTACAGGTGGGGCTGGAAGGCGACGACGAGCCGGCCGCTGCCCGCCACCGCCCGGGCCGCCCGCAACTGCGCGCTGACCTCCGTGGGGTGGTGGGCGTAGTCGTCGTAGACCCGCACGCCGGCGGCGGCGCCCTTCAGCTCGAACCGGCGGTGCACCCCGCCGAAGCGGGCCAGCCCGTCGAGCAGCTCGCCCACCGGCAGCCCGAGCTCCAGCCCGGCCAGCAGGGCGGCGGCGCTGTTGAGCGCCATGTGCTCCCCCGGCACCTGGATCTGCACCCGGCCGAGGTACTGCCCGTCGAGGATCGCCGTGTAGCTCGTGCCCTCCTGCGCGACGTGCAGGTCGACCAGGCGCAGGTCGGCGTCGTCGGCCCGCCCGTAGGTGCGCAGCCGCGCCTTCGCCGGCACGGCGCGCAGGCGGGCCGCGCCCGGGTCGTCGGCGCAGACGACGACGAAGCCGTCGGGGTGCACCGTCTCGAGGAACCGGTCGAAGGCGGCCTCGACGGCGGCGAGGTCGCCGTAGTTGTCCAGGTGGTCGGCCTCGACGTTGGTCACGATCGCGCCGAACGGGGACAGCAGCAGGAAGGACCGGTCGCTCTCGTCGGCCTCGGCCACGAAGACGTCGCCGGTGCCCGAGTGCGCGTTGCTGCCCGACTCGTTGAGGTCCCCCCCGATGGCGAACGACGGGTCGACCCCGCAGGTCTGGACGGCGACGGTCAGCATCGACGTCGTCGAGGTCTTGCCGTGGGTGCCCGCGACCGCGATGCTGCGCCGCCCGGCCATCACCGCGGCCAGCGCCACGGCCCGGGGCAGCACCCGCAGGCCCCGCGCCCGGGCGGTGGACAGCTCGGGGTTGTCGGCGCGGATGGCGGTGGAGACGACCACGGTGTCGGCCGTGCCCAGGTGGGCCGGGTCGTGGCCGACCTCGACCCGGGCGCCGAGCGCGCGCAGGGCCAGCAGCGTCGGAGTGTCCCGGCGGTCGCTGCCCGACACCGTCACCCCGCGGGCCAGCAGGATGCGCGCGATACCGCTCATCCCGGCCCCGCCGATGCCGATGAAGTGCACCTCGCCCAGCTCGGAGAGCTCCGGCACCGGATCGGTCCACGCGGCGACCTCGGCGGCACTCACTGCTGCGCCACCGCCAGCACCATGTCCGCCAGCCGTTCGTCGGCGTCCGGTACTCCGGCAGCGGCGGCGTGCCGGGCGTAGCCGTCGAGGGCGGTGGGGTCGGTGAGCAGGGGGAGCAACTGTGTCTCGATCCAGGTGGGGCTCAGGTCGGCGTCCTCGACGAGCAGGCCGCCCCCCGCCTCGACGACGGGCAGGGCGTTGCGGCGCTGCTCGCCGTTGCCGATGGGAAGGGGGACGAAGGCGGCCGGCAGCCCGACGGCCGACAGCTCGGCCACGGTCACCGCGCCGGACCGGCAGAGCACGAGGTCGGCGGCGGCGTAGGCGAGCTCCATGCGTTCCAGATAGTCCACCACCACGTAGGCCGCACTACCCACCGGGCGCGCGGGAACCGTGACGTCGGTGTTCTTGGGCCCCCGCGCGTGCAGCACCTGCACCCCGGCCGCGGTGAGCGCGTCGGCGGCGCCGACGGCAGCACGGTTGAGCGAGGCCGCGCCCTGCGACCCGCCGACCACCAGCAGGGTCGGGCGGTCGGGGTCCAGCCCGAACTCCGCGCGCGCCTCCGCACGGCGGCCGGCGCGGTCGAGCGAGCTGATGGCCCGGCGCAGCGGCATGCCGACGTGCTCGGCGTGGTGCAGCCGGGTGCCGGGCATCGTCACACCGACCCGGGCGGCCAGGCGGGCACCGACCCGGTTGGCCAGGCCCGGGAGGGCGTTCTGCTCGTGCACGACGACCGGGACCCCGGCCCGACGCGCGGCCAGGTAGGCCGGCAGAGCGACGTAGCCGCCGAAGCCGACGACGACGTCCGCCCCGAGCTCGTCCAGCAGCCCGCGGGTGTCGGCCACGGCCCGGCGCACGCGGCCGGGGACGCGGAGCAGGTCGACCGTCGGCTTGCGCGGCAGCGGCACCGGCGGGATCAGCCGCAGGTCGTACCCGCGCGCCGGCACCAGCCGCGTCTCCATGCCCCGGGCGGTGCCGAGACAGGTGATCCGCAGCGACGGGCCGCCGTCGTCGGCGCGCCGGCGGAGGGCGTCGGCGAGGGCGAGCATCGGCTCGATGTGCCCGCCGGTGCCGCCGCCGGCCAGGACGATGCTCAGCGGGCGCGGAGGAGCGGTCATCGCGCGTCCCCGGGACGGCGGGGCGCACCGGACGGCGGCTGCCGGCGGCCGGCGCCACCCCGCGGCGAGGACGCCGGTTCCGGACGGCGCTCGCCGGGAGACCGACGGTCCATGGACGGTCGGCGCTCCCCCACCGCTCGAAACCGGCCGGCCACCGGCGCGCCGTCGGGCACGCCGGGCCGCTCGTCGGGCACGGGATGCCGCCGCGGCGCGGCGCCCCGGGCGGAGATCACGGTGCGGCCCGTGGTGACGGGAGGCCGGCCGGCGCCGTGCGGGCGGTGCAGGGGCCGGACCTGCTCGACGGCGGCGGCCGGGACCGGCATCAGCAGGCGGGAGACCCGGCTGCGCACACGCGTCCGCTCGCTCTCGATCGCCGCGGGCTCCGAGCGGGCGAACCGCGCCAGCAGCCCGACGATGAACAGGGTGAGCACCAGCGACGTGCCGCCCGCGGAGATCAGCGGCAGCTGCACGCCGGTGACCGGCAGCAGCCCGACGACGTAGCCCATGTTCATCGCGGCCTGCCCGATCAGCCAGACCGTGATCGCCACGCTGGCCAGCTGGATGAACCGGTCGGCCGAGCGCCGCGCGATGCGGAAGCCGGCGTAGGTGAGCACGCCGTACAGGGTGACCACGACGAGGCAGCCGAGGAAGCCGAGTTCCTCGCCGATGATCGCGAAGATGTAATCGGACTCCGCGTGCGGCAGCAGGTCCCACTTCATCGCGCTGTTGCCGAGCCCGACGCCCCAGAACCCGCCGGTGGCCAGCGCGTACATCCCGTGGACCGCCTGGTACCCGGCGCCGCTCTGGTCGGCGAAGGGGTGCATGAACGACGTGACCCGGGCCATCCGGTAGGGCGCCGCTTTGATCATGATCGCGATCAGCCCGGCGGCCAGCAGGGTGAACCAGCCGAAGTACTTCAGCGGCATCCCGGCGCCCCACAGGAGCCCGGCGAGGACGAGCCCGAGGCTGACCACCGAGCCGAAGTCCGGCTCGACGATCAGCAGCAGCGACAGCACACCGAACACCGGCAGCACGGGCACCAGCAGCGACTTCGTCGTCATGTATCGCTCGCGGAGGGCCAGCACGTGCGCGCCCCAGAGCGCGAAGACCAGCTTCGCCACCTCCGAGGGCTGCAGGTGAGCCACCCCCAGGTTGAACCACTGCCGCGCGCCGTTGATCCGCATGCCGATCCCGGGCACGAGCACGAGCAGCAGCAGGAAGGCGACGCCGATCAGGGCGATCGGCGACCACCGTCGCAGGAATCCGGTCGACATCCGGAAGGCGGCCAGCATCGCGAGCAGCCCGAGGAAGGCCCATACGACCTGCTGCACGCCGGGCGCCCAGGCCGGTTCGTGGGCCAGGGCCGCCTGGATCGACGAGGCGGAGAACACCATGACCAGCCCGATGGTCAGCAGCAGCCCGGCGGCGCCGAGCACCAGGTGGGCACTGGTCATGGGGCCGTCGAGCCAGGCGGGGCCGCGCAGCCGCCGCGGCGCCGGGCGGCTGCGGGGGGGCGCTGCGGCCGGACGGCGCTCCGCGGCGGTCGTGCGGGGCCGGGTGCTGGTGGTCATCGCAGGGCCGCGACCGCGTCGGCGAAGGCGCGGCCGCGGTGGGCGTAGTCGCGGAAGACGTCCATGGACGCGGCCGCCGGGGCGAGGAGCACCGTGTCGCCGGGCCGCGCCATCGCCGCCGCGGCGGTGACGACCTCGGTCATCGTCTGCTCGGCAGTCCCGTCCATCCGGTCATCGTCGCCGCTGACCACCGTGACCACTGGGACCGTTGGGGCGTGTCGCGCCAGCGATGCGGCGATCACGTCGCGGTCGCGCCCCAGCAGGACCACCCCGGCCAGGCGCGCGGACACCGCCGAGACCAGCGGGTCGACGTCGGCACCCTTGAGCAGGCCGCCCGCGATCCAGACAACCCGCGGGTAGGCGGCCAGCGATGCGCCGGCCGCATGCGGGTTCGTGGCCTTGCTGTCGTCGACGTAGTCCACGCCGCCGACCGTGCCCACGAGCACGTTGCGGTGCGCCCCGCCGGTGAACGCGGCCAGCCCGCGGCCGACCGCCTCCGCGGGGACGCCGATCGCGCGGGCCAGGGCGGCGGCGGCCAGTGCGTTGACCGCGTTGTGGGGGCCACGGACCTGCAGCCGGGACTGCTCGACGAGCACCTCCGAGGCCTCCGCACTTCCGAAGGCGCGGTCGACGAGCGCACCGGCGCGGATGCCGAGCTGGCCCGGGCCGGGCTCGCCGAGGGTGACCGTGACGGGGTGCGGGTGGGCGCCGACCAGCGCGGCGGCGACCGGATTCCCGGCGTCGCCGACCGCGACCGGCGACCGCTCGATGATCCGGGCCTTCGCGTCGCGGTACGCCTCGAACGAGCCGTGCCAGTCGGTGTGGTCGTCGGCCACGTTGAGCACCGCGGCCGCGGCCGGCGCGAGGGTCGAGGACCAGTGCAGCTGGAAGCTCGACAGCTCGACGGCGATCACGTCGTAGGCCGGAGCGCCGTCGTCGTCCCGGGCCGTGACGACCTCGACCAGGGGCCGCCCGACGTTGCCGGCGGCGACCGCCCGGCGCCCGGCCGCGAGCAGGATCGACTCGAGCATGGTGACCGTCGTCGTCTTGCCGTTGGTTCCGGTGACGGCCAGCCATGGCGCGGCCGTGCCGTCGGCGTCCCGGATCCGCAGCCGCCAGGCCAGCTCCGGCTCCCCCACGACCTCCACGCCGCGGCGGGCCGCGTCGACGAGCAGCGGGGAGTCGGGACGCCAGCCGGGCGAGGTGACGACCAGGTCCACCCCGTCGGGCAGCGTCCCCACCGCACCCAGCCAGGTGGCGCCGGCCGCGACCAGCTCCGCGACGACGGGCGGCTCCGCGGCGTCGGTGAGCAGCACCCGTACGCCGCGGTCGAGCAGGACCCGGGCCGCGGCGGCTCCCGACACCCCGAGCCCGGCGACGACGACGGTGCGCCCCGCCGCCGGCGGGGCGTCGTGCGCGGTGCCCGTCACAGCCCGGCGAACTTGAGCCAGTCGGCGTAGAACAGCCCGACCCCGAAGGCGACGGCCATCGCGGTCACGAGCCAGAACCGCACGATGACGGTGTTCTCCGTCCAGCCGGCCAGCTCGAAGTGGTGGTGCAGCGGTGCCATCCGGAAGACCCGCCGTCGCGTCGCCCGGAAGAAGGCCACCTGGATGACCACCGACAGCGTGACCGCGACGAACAGGCCGCCGAGCACGATCAGCAGCAGCTCGGTGCGGGTGACGATCGCCAGGCCGGAGAGCAGGCCGCCGAGGGCCAGCGAGCCGGTGTCGCCCATGAAGATCCGGGCCGGGCTGGTGTTCCACCACAGGAAGCCCAGGCAGGCGCCCATGGCCGCGGCGGCGATGAGGGTGACGTCGAGCGGGTCGCGCACCATGTAGCAGCCGCTGATCGGCTTGCGGGCGCAGTCGTGCGAGAACTCCCAGAACGAGATGATCACGTACGAGGAGAAGACCATCGCCGCGCACCCGGCCGCCAGCCCGTCGAGCCCGTCGGTGAGGTTGACCGCGTTGGAGAACCCGGCGATGAACAGGTAGGCCAGGATCACGAACGCGACCGAGCCCAGGGCGAGCGGGGCGATGTCGCGCACGTAGGAGACGAACGTCGACGCCGGCGTGATCCCGTGGCTCGGGAACTGGATGGCGAGGATCGCGAAGGTGACGCCGACGACGAGCTGACCGACCAGCTTGGCGGTCTTGTTCAGCCCGAGGCTGCGCCGGCGCCGGATCTTGAGGTAGTCGTCCAGGAAACCGACGGTGCCCATGCCGACCATCAGGAACAGCAGCAGCAGGCCGCTGGCGGAGAAGCCCCAGCCGTCGTGGTGGGTCACGAACATGTGCGCGGCCAGGTAGCCCACGACGGTCGCCGCCACGATCACGGTGCCGCCCATCGTGGGCGTCCCCTTCTTCGACAGGTGGCTCTCCGGCCCGTCGTCCCGGATCTCCTGGCCGAGCCCGTGCCGGCGGAAGGTCCGGATGGCCAGCGGGGTCAGCAGGATCGAGAGGATCAGGCCGATCCCGGCCGCGATCAGGACCGACTTCACGCGGCGCCCTCCCCGGACCCGCCGGCGGCCAGCAGGTCGGCCGCGAGCGCCTCGAGCCCGTAGGAACGACTGGCCTTGACCAGGACCACGTCGCCCGGGCGGAGCGTCGCCACGAGCAGCTCACGGGCTGTGTCCCGGTCCGGCACGTGCACCGACTCCTCCTTCGTGCGACGACCGGCAGCGGACGCGCCGTCGGTTATGCCTACCGCATCGGGGCCGACGGCCACGATCAGGTCGACCCCGGCGGCCGCGGCGTCGCGGCCCAGCCGCTCGTGCTCCGCGGCCGCACCGGGACCCAGCTCACCCATGGCGCCGAGGACCGCGATCCGGCGTGTCGCCGGCAGCCCGGTGAGCGCCGCCAGGGCGGCCCGCATCGACTCGGGGTTGGCGTTGTAGGCGTCGTTGACCACGGTCACCCCGTCGGCGCGGCGCTCGACCTCCATCCGCCAGCGGCTGAGCGGGCCGGCGGCCGACAGCGCTGCGGCGACCTCGCCGAGGGCCAGGCCGGCGGCGAGGGCCGCGCCGGCGGCGGACAGTGCGTTGGCCACCTGGTGCTCCCCCACCACCTGAAGGGCCACCGGGTGCTCCTCGCCCTCGGCGACGAGGGTGAAGCGGGCGCGGGCCGACTCGTCGAGGACGACGCCGGTCGCGCGGACGTGCGCCTCCGGTCCGCGGCCCGTGGCCAGCACGCGGGCACGGGTGCGCGCCGCCATGCCCAGCACGCGCGGGTCGTCGGCGTTGAGGACGGCGGTGCCGTGCTCCGGGAGCGCCTCGACTAGCTCGCCCTTGGCCTGGGCGATGACCTCGGCGCTGCCGAACTCGCCGAGGTGCGCGGAGCCGACGTTGAGCACCACACCGACGTGCGGGCGGGCGACGGCGCACAGCCGGGCGATATGCCCGGGGCCGCGGGCGCCCATCTCCAGCACCAGGAAGCGCGTGCCCTCGGAGGCGTCGAGCACGGTCAGCGGCAGGCCGATGTCGTTGTTGTACGAGCCGGGCGGGCTCACCGTGGGCCCGGCCGCGGCCAGCACCTGGCCGAGCAGGTCCTTGGTCGAGGTCTTGCCGGAGGAGCCGGTGATGGCCAGCGTGCGCAGGCCGCCGTCGACCAGCCGGGCGTGCACGCCGGCGGCCAGGCGCCCGAGCGCCGCGACGGGGTCGGCGACGACGACGCAGGGCAGGGCGTCGTCGGGACGGACGGCGAGCGCGCCGACCGCACCGGCCGCCGCGGCGGCGGCGAGGAAGTCGTGGCCGTCCACCCGCTCCCCGAGCACGGCGACGAAGAGGTCTCCCGGCGCGACGGCCCGGGAGTCGAGGGTGACCTTCCCCGTGACGACGGCGCCCTCGGCGCCCCCGGTCAGCGTTCCGCCGACGAGTTCGGCCACCTCGGCCAGGGTCAGGGCGATCACGCGGGCGCTCCGTGTCCGGTCAGGACCTCGCGCAGGACCGCGCGGTCGTCGAAGGGGAGCACCCGGCCGGCGATCTCCTGGCCCGTCTCGTGCCCCTTGCCGGCGACCAGCAGCGTGTCGCCGGGCCGCGCCAGCGCGACGGCCGTGGCCAGGGCGGCCCGCCGGTCGCCCACCTCGACCACGTCGGCCCGGCGGTCCGGCGGCACGTCCTGCACCCCGGCGAGCATGGCGGCCCGGATCGTGGCCGGGTCCTCCGAGCGCGGGTTGTCGTCGGTGACGACCAGCACGTCGCTGCCGGCCGCGGCCGCGGCGCCCATGCCGGCGCGCTTGCCGGGATCGCGGTCGCCGCCGCAGCCGAGCACGGTGATCAGCCGGCCGGTGGTCGCACCGCGCAGCGCGGCGAGGGCGGTGGCGACAGCGTCGGGGGTGTGCGCGTAGTCGACCACGGCCACGAAGGGCTGACCGGCGTCCACCGGCTCCATCCGGCCGGGGACGACCGTGTCGGCCAGCCCCGCGACCGCCGCGTCCACCGGTACGCCCACGGCGTCGAGCAGTGCGACGGCGAGCACCGCGTTGGCCACGTTGAACCGGCCGGGCAGCCGCAGCCGGGCGGCCCAGGTGCGCCCGTCCGGCCCGTGGAGGGTGAAGGTGGAGCCGCCGTCGGCCGCCGTGGCGACGTCGGAGGCCGACCAGTCGGCCCGCGCGCCGTCGGTGCTCGAGACCGTCACCGCGCGGCGGCCGGGCCGCGCGACGAGCCGGCGTCCGGCCTCGTCGTCGATGTCGATCACGTCGACGGCGGCGCGGCCGTCGAACAGCCGTGCCTTGGCCTGGAAGTACTCCTCCAGGTCACCGTGGAAGTCGAGGTGGTCGCGGCCGAGGTTGGTGAACCCGGCGGCCGCGAACCGGATGCCGCCGACGCGACCCTGGACGAGCGCGTGGCTGGAGACCTCCATGACCACCGCCTGGGCCCCGCCGCCGGCCATGTCGGCCAGCAGGGCGTGCAGGGCGGGCGCCTCGGGGGTGGTGCGGACGCTGGGGATCGTGGTGACCGTCGGGTTGCCGTCGGCGTCGCGGCCGCGGGTGCGGGTCGCGACGGTGCCGATCAGGCCCGTGGCCAGCCCGGCGGCGGCCAGCCCGGACTCGACCAGGTAGCTCGTCGTCGTCTTGCCGTTGGTACCGGTGATCCCGATGACCGGCAGCTGCCGGCTCGGCGCGCCGTAGACGCGGTCGGCCACGTCACCGAGGACGGCGCGCGGGTCGTCGACCACGCACACCGGCAGCGTGGCGCCGTCGGGGAGGGCCGCGAGACCGGCCGGGTCGGTCAGCACCGCCACCGCGCCGCTCCGGACCGCGTCGTCGAGATAGGCGATGCCGTGCGTGCGGGCGCCCTGCAGGGCGGCGTACAGGTCACCGGGGACGACGTCCCCGGAGGCCAGGGTCACGCCGCGGATCTCCGTTACGGCGCCGGACCCCCGGACGGGGGTGCCGACGAGGTCGGCCAGATCGGCGAGCGGCAGCGGGCGGCGCCCGGCCTGCCGGGGCGCCGGCCCGGAATCGGTCGGGGTCACGGGGCTCCAATCTACCGGCGGGGGCCCGGCGGCCCCGCGCACCTCGGCGCGCCCGCGCGCGCCAGCACCGGCGCCCGGCGGGGCGGCCGCGGCGCGGCCGACGACGGTCAGGGGACGGCGCTCAGGGACCGGTGAGGACGAAGTCGGGCCGCGGCTTCCCGGACGGGACCACCCCGTGGGCCGTGAGCAGGTACTTCATGATGTCGGCGAAGACCGGGGCGGCCACCTGACCGCCCTCCTCGGAGCTGGTGGGCCGCTCCAGGTTCACCGCGACGACGTACTGCGGGTCGTCGGCCGGGGCGAACCCGGTGAACGTGGTCATGTAGCCGCCACCGGCGTAGCAGCCGCACGCCGGGTTCGCCCGCTGCGCGGTGCCGGTCTTGCCCGCCACGCGGAACCCGGGGATCTCGGCCAGCGGCGCGGTGCCGTGCGCCCCCACCACGGCCTCCAGCATGTAGGCCACCTTGTCGGCGGTGGTCTTGCTGATCACCCGCCTGCTCGGCGGGGCGGCGGTCGGGTGCACCTGGCCGTCCGGCGCGGTCACCGACTTCACGATCCGGGGGGCGATCCGCACGCCGCCGTTGGCGATCGTCTGGTAGATCGACGCCATCTGCAGGGTGGTCACCGAGATGCCCTGCCCGATCGGCATGTTCGCCGCCCGCGCGGCGGTCCAGTCGCTGGACTTCTGCAGGATGCCGGCGCTCTCACCGGGCAGCTCCACCCCGGTCCGGCTGCCCAGGCCGAACGCCCGCATGTACTGCTCGAGCTTCTGGTTGCCGATCTTGCGGGCGAGCATGATCGTGCCGACGTTGCTCGAGTGGGCCATGATCCCGGTGACCGTCCACTTGATCGGCGCGTGGTCATGGGCGTCGGTGACCACGTGGTCACCGGCCTGGATGTGCCCGTTCACGTCGAGCACGGTGGACGGCTCGGCCGCACCCTCCTGGAGCACCGCCGACATCGTCACCGCCTTCATCACCGAGCCGGGCTCGAAGACGTCGGAGACGGCCCGGTCGCCGAGCAGGTTCGGGTCGGTCTTCGAGTAGTTGCCGGGGTCGTACCCCGGACAGGACCCCATGGCGACCACCTCGCCGGTGTGCACGTCGAGGACGACGGCGGAGCCGGTGGTCGTGGCCCCGTCCTTGCAGGCCGTCGCCAGGCGCTGGTCGAGCTCGTACTGCAGGTCCTGGTCGACGGTCAGCGTCACCTTGCTGCCGTTCACGGCAGGCGTGGACTCGTCGATGCCCGAGGGGATGGGGTTGCCGCCGCTGCCCACCTCGACCCGGCGCTGTCCGTTCTTCCCGGCCAGCACGTCGTTGAAGCGCTCCTCGATGCCGGCCAGACCGGCGCCGTCCCGGCCGACGAAGCCGGTGACCTGGCCGCCGGTCATGCCGGCCGGGTACAGCCGCACCGGGTCGTCCTCGAAGGAGACGCCGGACAGTTGCAGCTTCTGGATCTCGTCGACCTTCTCCGGGGAGATCTTGGACGCGAGCACGACGTACCGGGTGTGCTGGGAGAGCTTGTCGGTCAGCGTCGGCACCGGGACGCCGAGCAGCGTCGTGAGCGCCAGCGCGGTACGGGCCGGATCCTTCACGACGGTCGGGTCCGCCACGACGCGGGAGGCGTCGACGGTGTAGGCGAACGGCCGCCCGGAGCTGTCGACGATCTCGCCGCGCAGGGCAGCGATCGGGTAGGTGTGCAGGCGGGCCTGCTGGGCGGCGTTGGCGTAGGCCGACCCGTCGACGCCCTGCACGACCGCGAGCCGCCCGACGACGAGCACCAGCAGCGTGATCATGATGACCAGGCCCCACCTGTTGCGGGAGCGTCTCTGGTCGAGGGAGAGGCCGCCGCCGCCGCTGCGGCGGGTGCCGGTGCGCCCGGTCGTCCGGGGCCCGGCCCCGGGACCGCGGACGGTGGTCGGCACGCTCAGCCCCCGCTGGGGGTCGCCGTCGGGCGCGTGGCGGGAGCGGGGATGCCGCGCAGGGTCGACTTCCCGTCGGGACCGATCACGAGGTAACCGGCCGAGCCGGCCGGGATCATCCCGGCTGCCGTCGCCGAGCGGACGACCTGCTCCGGCGTCCCCGCGGTGACCACCTGCTGCTCGAGCCGCTGCACCTCCTGCGCCCGCTGGGTGTTGGCGGCCTTGAGCGCGGTGGCCTTCAGGGAGTCGACGGCGATCGCCGTGTTGAGCACCAGCAGCCCGAGGGTGGTGCCGACCAGCAGCGCGACCACGAGCAGGACGAACGGCGCGCGGCGGTGGGCGACCGCGGCGCGCACGTGCCGGCGGGCACCGGCAGCGGCGGTGCCGGGCACCAGCCGCAGCTCCGGCCGGGAGGGAGCCGTGCGGGCCGACGTCCTCGGGGTCGGGCGGGGAGCCGTCGTCCTGGGGGTGGCGCGGGGAACCGCCACCCGTGCTGTCGCGCGCGTCATGCGGCCCTCCGGATGCGCTCGGCCGCCCGGACACGGGCGGAGCCGGCCCGCGGGTTGACCGCGGTCTCGGCGTCGGAGGCGGCCTCGCCGCCACGGGTCAGCAGCCGCAGGATCGGGCCGTGCTCGGGCAGCGGCACGGGCATCCCGGGGGGCGTCCGGTCCAGGGCGCCCGCGGCGAGAGTCTGCTTGACGATCCGGTCCTCCAGCGAGTGGAACGTGACGACGGCGATCCGGCCGCCGACGGCCAGCGCCTCGATGGCCGCGGGCAGCGCACGGGTGAGGGCGCCGAGCTCGTCGTTGACCTCGATCCGCAGCGCCTGGAAGGTCCGCTTGGCCGGGTGGCCGCCGGTGCGCCGGGTGGCGGCGGGGATGGACTCGCGGACCAGGTCGGCCAGCCGACCTGTGCGGGTGAACGGCTCGCGGGCGCGCTCCCGCTCGATCGCCCTGGCGATCCGCGAGGCGAACCGCTCCTCGCCGTAGACCCGGAGCACCCGGGCGAGCTCGGCCGCGGGATAGGTGTTCACGACGTCGGCGGCGGTGCGCGGCGCGGTCGGGTCCATGCGCATGTCCAGCGGGGCGTCGGCCGAGTAGCTGAACCCCCGGTCGTTGCGGTCGAGCTGGAGCGAGGAGACGCCGAGGTCGAACAGCACCGCCTGCACCTCGTCGATGCCCAGGCGCTCGAGCACGTCGGGCAGCTCGTCGAAGACGGCGGGAACCAGGGTGGCGCGGTCGCCGAAGCCGGCGGCCTCGATCCGCCGGCCGGCCTCGGCGCGGGCCTCGGGGTCGCGGTCCAGGCCGATCAGCCGCAGCCCGGGGTGGGCCGCGAGCATCGCGAGGGAGTGGCCGGCCAGGCCGAGGGTCGCGTCGACGAGGACGGCGCCGTCGGCGGCACAGGCGGGTGCGAGGAGTTCGGTGACCCGCTCGAGGAGGACGGGCACGTGCACCGGAGGCCGGGTCGGCTCGGTGGTGCTCATCGTCGACTGCCTCTCGAACGGTCCGGGGTGCTGCTGCGATGGTGCCCCGCGACGGCGCACGGGTGTGGGACGCAGGCGTTCCGGTGGAGCGGGACGGGGTGGGTGGGGCGGTGGGGCGCAGTGGGGGCCGTGGAGCGGAGTGGGGCCCGGGCCCGCGGGCGGGCACTGGGCCCGCGCCCCGCGGGGTCCGCCTGGCGTCGGGGAAGAGCGTCAGGTGGAACCCCGCGGGAGCGGGGGGCGCCTCCGTCGTGGCACCGCAGCTACGTCGCGCGGTTCTCGCGGGAGTGGGACCGAGCCGCGGGGAAGGCGGCTGGGGCCCGGTCCGGTCGAGCCGCGGGGAAGGCGGCTCGTTCGGGGATGTCTCGCGGGAACCCGGATGCGGGTGGAGGCGGTCCCGGGATCACGACAGCGTCGGCATCCCCTCGCTCTCCATCTCGGCGTAGATGGCCTCCTGCTCTGCCACGTAGGCATCCCAGGTGGCCGAGTCCCAGATCTCGAAGCGGGTGTCCACACCCACGACGACGACGTCGCGCTCAAGCCCCGCGTACTCGCGGAGGTTGGCGGGGATCGTGATGCGGCCGGTCTTGTCGGGCTCGATCTCGACCATCGACCCGAAGCTCATACGGGCGGCCATGCGGGCGCCGGCGGTGTCGGAGGGGGCCATGGCGGCCATCGCGGCGCTCTGCTCGGCGACGCGGGCCATCGTGAGCCCGTAGATGCAGCGCTCCTGGCCCTTCTTGATCACCATGCCGCCGGACACCTGGTCGCGGAACCGCACCGGGAGGGCGAGCCGGCCCTTCTCGTCGAGACGCAGGGGAAAGCTGCCGACGAACACCGGATCACCCCCTGCATCGGTCCTCCCAATGGCTCACAGCGACCCCGGACGGTCCCTGTCTCCCCACCGGGCGACACAGTAACCCACCAGCCCCCACTGGACACCACTCGACGCCGTGTCGTGACCTGCCCTCCCCACCAGCCGCCGAGCGCGCCCTGGTGCAGGTCAGCCGCCGGGCGCCGCCGCACCACCGAGGGCACGCGACGAGCCGTCCACGGGGGCGTCCGGCGACGTACGGTGGCGATGTGACGGAGGCGACACGCACGGCTGACGGAACGTCCGGCCCGCCGGTCGATGTCGCCGCGGAGGGGGCACGCATCGCGGCCAACATCGGCCGGGTGGTCCAGGGCAAGGACGACGTCGTCCGCCTGGCCCTGGTCGTCCTGCTGGCCGAGGGGCATCTACTGATCGAGGACGTCCCGGGGGTCGGCAAGACCACGCTGGCCAAGGCGCTCGCCGCGTCGGTCGACGCGACGGTCCGGCGCATCCAGTTCACGCCCGACCTGCTGCCCAGCGACGTCACGGGCGTGGCGATCTACGACCAGGAGTCCCGGGAGTTCGAGTTCAAGCCCGGCGCGATCTTCGCCAACGTCGTGGTCGCCGACGAGATCAACCGCGCGTCGCCGAAGACCCAGTCGGCGCTGCTCGAGTGCATGGAGGAGCGCCAGGTCACCGTCGACGGCGTCAGCTACGAGCTGGCCCGGCCGTTCCTGGTGATGGCCACCCAGAACCCGCTGGAGATGGAGGGCACCTATCCCCTCCCCGAGGCGCAGCGCGACCGCTTCACCGCCCGCGTCTCCATGGGCTACCCCGATCGCGACGCCGAGCTGGCGATGCTCGACGACCGCGGCACCGTCGACCCGCTCACCACCCTGGCGCCGGTGGCCGACGCGGCGACCGTGCGCGACCTCGTCGAGGCCGTCGGGCGGCTGCACATCTCCGACGCCGTCCGCCGGTACGTCGTCGCCCTGGTCGAGGCCTCCCGCCGCTCCGCCGACCTCCGCCTGGGCGCCTCGCCCCGCGCCGGGCTGCAGCTGCTGCGCGCCGCCCGCGCCGCGGCGGCACTGACCGGCCGCGACCACGTGCTGCCCGACGACGTGCAGGCGCTCGCGGCGCCCGTGCTCGCCCATCGGCTGCTGCTCACCGCCGACGCGACCCTCGGCCACCGCAGCACGGAGCAGGTGGTGACCGACCTGCTGGCCACCGTCCCGGTCCCCCGCGGCCGCTGAGCCTCCGGTGCGGGCCGTGCGCAGGGCACTGTCCTACCTGACCCTGCGCGGACGCTGCCTCGCCGGCGCCGGGGTCGCGCTGCTCGTCGTCGGCGCGCTGCTCGGCGAGCGCGCCCTGGTGCAGCTGGCGGTGTTCGTCCTCGCCCTGCCCCTGCTCTCGGCCGGCACGGTCACCCGGCAGCGCTTCCGGCTGACCGCCCGGCGCACCGTGACCCCGGTCCGGGTGCCCCGCGGGGGCACCGCCGAGGTGCAACTGGAGATCGCCAACGTCGACAACCGCACCGGCGGTCTGTGGCTGCTCACCGAGCAACTGCCGCCCGAGCTCGGTTCCTCCCCCGGCTTCGTCGTCGACCGGCTGGCCGGCGCGACGAGCACGGTGTTCCGGTACCGGGTGCACGGCAACCGGCGGGGTCGCCACACCCTCGGGCCCCTGCGGCTGCGCCTGCTCGACCCGTTCGGGCTGGTGGAACGCACCGCCGTGGGCACCGACACCGCGCCGCTGGTCGTCGTCCCCCGGGTGCTGCCGCTGCCGCCGGCGGGGCTGACCGCCGGGCACGGCGGGGGCGGCGAGGGTGCGCGGCGGTCGATCGCAGTCCACGGGGAGGACGACGTCAGCACGCGGGAGTACCGGCACGGGGACGACCTGCGCAAGGTGCACTGGCGGGCGACCGCGCGCACCGGTGAGCTGATGGTGCGGCTCGAGGAACGCCCCTGGCGGGCGCAGGCCACGTTGCTGCTGGACACCCGGGCCCGGGCCCACCTGATCGCGGCCCGCGCCACCGCCGGGCCGCGGATCGGGCCTCCCGGTGACGACTGCCCACCCCCCGACAGCCTGGAATGGCTGATCGAGGCAGCGGCCAGCATCGGCACGACGCTGTCGCGCCGCGGATCGGTGCTCCGCGCCGTCACCGAGTCCGGTGAGCTCGTGTCGGCGTCCGGGCGAGGGCAGCTCGGGCCCGACGACCTCCTCGACCGGCTGGCCTCGGTGCGCCCCTCCCGCGTCGCCGGGCTCGCCGCCGGCGTCGACCTGCTGTGCCGGGCCGCCGGCGACGGCCCGGTCGTCTGCCTGCTCGGCGCGGTCGGCCCCGACGACGTCGCCGACCTGATCCGCGGCCGCTCCGGCCCGACCGCCGATTCGGCCGTCCTGCTCGACCTGGGCAGCTGGGCCGACGCCGCCCCGGTCCGCGGCCGGCGCTCGGCGGCCACGGCCCGGACCACGCTCGCCGACCAGCGCGACGCGGCGGCCGCGCTGCTGCGCGCGTCCGGCTGGCGGGTCGCCGTCGCGCGCGCCGACCAGTCGGTGCCGGACGTCTGGGCCGCACTGACGGGGCCGCCCGGGCGCGTGGCCGGGGCGGGGCGGGAACCCCAGGGGGCGCCGGCATGAGCCGGAACGGGGTGGCCGACGCCGACGCCCGGACCACCGGGGCGGCGGCGCTGGCGACCCTGCTCGGCGCGTGCGCGCTGAGCCCCGTCTACAGCACGGGGGCATGGTTCCCGCCGCTCTTCGTGAGCGTCGTCGTGATCGCCACCGGGGGGCTGCTGATGCGGGCGGGCGGCCCCGTGCTGTGGGCCCGGCTGACGTCGGGCCGGCCGGTGTCCGCTCGGCTGGCGGCGGCCGGGATCGTGCTCGTGCCACTGGGCCAGCTCGCCCTGCTGGCCTGCGTGCTCACCGCCCTGTACGCGCCCCGGCGGGCCTTCGCGGGCGTGCTGCCCACCCCGGCCAGCCTGTCCCGCCTGGGCACGGTGTTCACCGAGGGGGCGGCCGAGCTGCGCGAGCAGGCGACCCCGGCGCTGCCGCTGGCGGGGCTGCTCGCGCTGACCACCCTGTTCGTGGGGCTGATCGCGGTGACGGTCGACCTGATCGCCGTCGCGGGGCGCCAGGGCGCGGTCGCCGGGCTGGGCCTGCTGGTCCTCTACTGCGTGCCGGTCAGCACCATCACCGGGGGCATCGGGCTCGTCGCGATCGCCCTGCCGGCGGCCGGCCTGGCCCTGCTCCTCTGGGCCGACCAGCGCAGGCGCATCGTCGTCGGCGAGGGGCGGACGTCGACGGGGGTGGCGGCAGGGGGTGGCGCCGCGGTGCGGATCACCTTCTCCGCGCTCGTCGCCGCCCTCGTGCTCGGCGCGATCGTGCCGACCCTCGCCGAGGGTTCGCTGGCCACCGGTCTCGGCGGCGGGTCGGGCAGTTCGACGGGCACCTCGCTGGACCCGGCCGCCGCCCTGCGCGGGCAGCTGACCCTCGCCCAGCCGCAGGACCTGCTGCACGTCGATGCCTCGGTGCGGGACCCGGGCTACCTCCGGGCCGTGAGCCTGGACCGGTACGACGCGGCGCGCGGCTGGTCGCTGTCGAACCTCGACGGCGAGCAGTCGATCGCGACCTCGGACCAGCTCACCCCGCTCTCGCCCGGCGAGCTCTACAGCCAGGTGGACGCGACGATCCAGGTGGTCGGCCACGACGACCGGTTCCTGCCGGTGTTCTCCGTCCCCCAGTCGATCCGGGTGAGCGACGACATCGGCGACGACTGGCGCTTCGACCGTGCCTCCGGCACCGTCTTCGGCCGCGGGGTGACCACCTCCGGCCACCGGTACTCGGTGACGGCCGAGGAACCGCAGCCGACGACGGAGCTGCTCGCCGGCGCCGCCCCGCTGCCCGACACCGACCCGGTGCAGCGCCGGTTCACCGCGCTGCCGCCGATCATGGACAGCCGGGTCGTCAATCTGGTGAGCAGCCTCACCGACGGGGCCACCGGTCCCTACGCGCGGGTGCGCCGGATCTATGACTACCTGACCGATCCGGCCAACGGCTTCATCTACAGCCTGTCCACCACGCCGGGCACCAGCGGCAACGACCTGGTCGACTTCCTGCGGCTGCGCCGGGGCTACTGCGAGCAGTACGCCGGCGCTATGGCGGTCATGGTCCGCGCGGCGGGCGTGCCGGCGAGGGTGGCGCTGGGCTATACGCCGGGCACCCGGCAGCCCGACGGCACGCGCATGATCACCAGCAGCGACGCGCACGCCTGGGTCGAGGTCTACTTCCAGAACCTCGGCTGGGTGCCCTTCGACCCCACACCCATCCAGCCCGACCGCCAGGTCCTGCTCCCCTGGGCACCGCGCGCGGGCACCGACACCCCCGTCACGAGCGGTCCGGACGTCGCCGCACCCACGAGCGCCGCGGCGGCCCGCCCGACCGTCGTCCGCGACCGCGGCGCCGGGCCGGTGCCCACGACGGGCGGCCCGCAGAAGCCCAGCGGGACGCTGCGCCCGCTGCTGACCGCGGCCGGCGTGCTGGTGCTCGTGCTGGCGGTGCTGGCGCTCCCGGCGGGGCTGCGCGGCCTGCAGCGCCGTCGCCGGCTGGCCGAGGGTCGGGCGGGCGCCCTCTGGGACGAGCTGACGGCGACGGCGGCCGACCTCGGCCTGCGGGTGCACCCTGCCTGGACCCCGCGCCGGACGGCGGCGGAACTGGGCGCGGCGATGACCGGGCCGGGCGAACCGGCCGGCAGCGCGGCCAGGGACGCCGCCCTGCGACTCGCCCTGGGCGAGGAGGCGGCCAGCTACGGTCCGCGGGGACCCTCCCCCGCGGCGCCGGAACTGGCCGGCGCCCTCCGCACGGCGCGACGGGGACTGCTGGCGGCGGCGTCACGCCGGGCCCGGCTGCGGGCGGCGCTGTGGCCGGCATCGCTGGTGGCCGGAGCGGTCCGGCGCATCGCGGCGCGGACGGGTCACTGGACGGTGGTGCCGAGGCGGCCGCGGAAGGCCGGCCGCACCCGGACGGTGTGAGCGGTCGCTGCTCCTGGTCGCTACTGGTCGCTACTGGTCGTAGCGGCGGCGGAAGCGCTCCTCGAGGCGGCTCTTCAGCGGCTGGCGGCCCGCGCGGTTCCCGCGGCGGCCGGGGGTCGACGAGCCGCGGGCGCCGGCCGGACCACTGCCCGTCTCGACGGCGCCGGTGGCTGCCCGGTAGTTGAGGACACCCAGAGCCGCGCCGCCGAACATGACCAGGAAGCCCAGCACCCCGAGGGGCACCGAGCGGGCGACGGCACCGCCGCCGACCAGGATGGCCAGGCCGACGACGATCAGCAGGGCACCCAGCTGCATCTTGCGGCGGGCCTTGAGCCGGCGATCACCGGTGCGGACGGTCGACGCGAACTTGGGATCGTCATCGACGAGGGCGCGCTCGATCTGCTCAAGCAGACGTTGCTCGTGCTCGGAGAGCGGCACGTCGACCTCCAGGTGGGCCTAGCCAAGGCCGTCGGTGGCTCCCGCCGACGGTGACACCGAGAATACGAGCCCTTTGTACCGCGCGAAAGGCGGCGGTGCGGCGACCCGACATGTTCCATCCTTCCTCACCCCTCCGGGTGGACGGAAAGCCCTGGTCGACCGGGCCGTCCGTCCCTCCTCAGCAGGGTGGCCGGCCGCACCGCACCGGCCCCGAACCGGCGTGCCGCGCGGTCGGCGGCGAGTTCGGCGTCGCGGCGGCCGTACTCGCGCGCGCCCAGCTCCAGCTGCTGGGGCGCGGAGCCCGCGTCGACCAGTCGTTCGGCCCGGACGCCGACCAGCCGGATGCGTGCCCGGTCGAGCCCGAGCGCGTCGAAGAGGGCGCGGGCGGTGTCGTAGAGCTCCTGCCCCACGTCGGTGGGCACCTCGAGGGTGCGGCTGCGGGTGATGGTGGCGAAATCCGCGAAGCGGACCTTGATGCTGACGGTGCGGGCGAGGGTGCCGGTCGAGCGCAACCGGCCCGCCGTCCGCTCGGCGAGGTGCAGGAGCTCCCGGTGGATGACGACGGGATCGTCGATGTCGGTCGGGAAGGTCTCCTCCGCCCCGGTCGACCGCTCCGGCTCGTCCGGCACCACCCGGCGCGGATCGCGGCCCCAGGCCAGCGCGTGCAGGTGCGATCCCGCGGCCTGCCCCAGCCCCCGCTGCAGGGTGCGCACCGGCACGTGGGCCAGGTCGCCGACGGTCCGCAGCCCCAGCCGCAGCAGGGTCTCCTCGGTCTTCGGGCCCACGCCCCACAGGGCGCCGACCGGCAGCGGATGCAGGAAGTCCATGACCTCGGGCGGCCGGACGACGAGCAGCCCGTCGGGCTTGGCCCGGGTCGAGGCGAGCTTGGCCACGAACTTGGTGCCGGCCACCCCGACCGAGCAGGTGATGCCCTGCTCGTCGAAGACGCGGGCCCGGATGTACTCGCCGATCTCCGCCGCGTCCCCCAGCCGGCGCCGCGCCCCGGCGACGTCCAGGAACGCCTCGTCCATGCTCAACGGCTCCACCAGCGGGGTGATCGAGCGGAACAGCGCCATCACCGAGCGGGAGACCTCGGCGTAGAGCGCCATGTCGCCCGGCAGGACCGTCGCCGTCGGGCACAGCCGCAGCGCCCGCGCCGTCGGCATGGCCGCGTGCACGCCGTAGCGCCGCGCCTCGTAGGTGGCCGAGGTGACCACGCCGCGGTTGCCCGCCCCTCCCACGATCACCGGCGTGCCGGCCAGCTCCGGGCGCCGGCGCACCTCCACACTGGCGAAGAAGGCGTCCATGTCGACGTGCAGCAGGGTGCACCCGTCCGCACGCCCGGCCGCCGATCGCACGATCTCCTCCTCTGTTCTCGAACACGTGTTCGATACCAGGGAAGAGTAACGGTCAGGGGCCGCTGCAGCCCACTGCCAGGCGGTCGATGTCGTCACCGAATCCGCCACGCGCCCGCGGCAGCCGCCGGGCCGAGGTCAGGACCGGGCTCTCCGGCGTCCGCAGGATCGTGGCGCCGCACCGCTCCAGCGCCTGCACGAGGGCGACGTCCTCGCTGACCGGCACCGCCGGGAACCCGCCGCAGGCGAGGTAGGCACTCCCCCGGACACCGAGGTGCGCGCCGTGCACGTGCGGGTGCACGGCACCGGCCACCTGCCACGCGGAGTAGGCCGCGTCGAAGGCTGCGGCCACATGCGGCGGGCTGCCGGTCCAGTCCGCCACCGCGACGGTGCCGACGAGCGCATCGACCCCCGAGGCCGCCGCGGTCTCGTGCAGGAGGAGCCAGTCGGGCGGCACGGTGCTGTCGGCGTCCGTCGTCGCCACCCAGAGGCGCTCCGGCGGCACCGCTGCCCGGCCGGCCACGGCCAGCAGTTCCCGCACGCCGGCGTCGCGCGCCGCACCGACGTTGCCGCTGCCCACCTCGCCGCCGCTGAGCACCAGCCCGCCCCCGGCACGGGCGACGTCGGGAGTGCCGTCGGTGCAGCCGTCGGCGACCACCACCAGCCGGACCGGCACGCCGCCGCGGCCCGGGTGCGCGATCGCGGTCCGCAGCGCGGCGAGGCAGGCGGGCAGCAGCGCGGCCTCGTCCCTGGCCGGCACGACGACCCCGAGCAGTGCCGCCGCGGCGCTCACCACAGCTGCTCCGCCGCGGCGACCGAGGCGGCCCGGAGGTCCCCCGCGGGTGCGGCGACCCAGCAGTCGAGCAGGAAGTCGGGTTCCTCGTGGACGGCGATCCGCGGCCAGTCCAGCGCTGCCCGGAGCGCGGCGTGCACGGCGTCACCGATCTGCGGATGGTCGGCGACCGGATGCCGCCAGTGCACGGCGACCAGCACGCCACCCGGACGCACCGCCCCCGGCAGCTGCGCGACGAGGGCGGCCAGGTCCTCCGGGCCCAGGTAGTAGAGGACCTCGGAGAGCACGAGCAGGTCGCACGGCGGCAGCGGATCGGCCGGCATGGAACGCTGCTCCACACGGACACCGGGCATCCCCGCGGTGCGGGCGCGCGTCCGCTCGACGGCGGCGGCGCTGATGTCCCAGGCGGTCAACCGGTCGCAGCGGGCAGCCAGGGCCGCGGTCAGCTCTCCCACCGAGCACCCCACCTCGACCGCGTCACCGAACCGCGCCCGGGGCAGCACCGCCGTCGTGAGGGCGTACTTGCGCCGCTCGTACCACCGGCTGCGCATCGACCACGGGTCGGCGGCGGCGTCGTACATCGCGTCGAAATAGGACTCCGGCACGCTCACGACGCGGCCTCCGCCCGGAGCAGCTCGCCGAGGCCGGCCAGGTCGCGCTCGCCGTGGTGCTGCCGAACGTAGACCGCCAGGTCGGCCACCCGCTGGGCGTGCTCGGTGTCGTGGGCCAGCGGGCCCGCGCCCAGCGCGCGGCCCACCGTGGCCAGCACGTCGTCGACCGACCGCGCGACCAGGGCGCGCACCCGCAGCGCACGAAGCCGGGCGGCGGCCAGGTCGGCCGGGGCGGCGTCGACCTCGCGGGCGGCGTCGCGCAGCGCGGCGGCGGCCGAGTGCACCGCGACGTCGGCGGCGCCGAGCGCGGCCGCTAGCAGCGGGTCGGGCGTGCGGGCCGCGACGGTCGCCAGCAGCCGGGCGGCGACCGCGCGGGCGCCGCCGGCCCACACGGCGGCCACACCGATGCCGCCGTGCCAGAAACCGGGCCGGTCGACGTAGGCACCCGGCCCGCCGACCTCGACGGCGGGGACGTCCTCGAAGTGCACGTCGGCGGTGTCGCTGGCGACCATCCCCGGGCCGGCCCAGACCGTCGGGTCGGCCCGCAGACCTCCGCCGGTCAGGTCGGCGAGGAACAGCCTGCGGCCGTCGTCGGCCTCCGCCGTGACCAGCGCGTCGGTGAGCGCTCGCGCCCCCGAGCACCAGGCCTTGCGCCCGTCCAGCCGCCACCCACCCGCGGCGCGGCGCGCGGCGAGCCGCGCGGACGGTGGCTCGGCCGCCCACACCCCGAGCCGGCGGCCGTCCCCGGGATCGGGACCGTCCAGCTCGGCGAGGATCGCCCGGGCGTCGGCGTGCCCCTCGGCGAGCCGGGCGAGCGGCAGGTCGGCGGCGCCCAGGTCGCTCAGCGCGGTCCACCGCTGCGCCGTCGCCCCGGCACCGGGCAGGGGCAGGGTCCAGCCCCCTTCGAGGAGGGTCGCGAAGGCGCCCGCTGTCCGGCCGGCCGCCTCGTCGGAGCCCGACGGCCCGGCTGTGATCACGCCGGCGCCCCTACCCGCCCACCTGCACGGACACACCCCGTCCTCACGGCGCGACGATCATGTGTGCGGGGCGGGTGGCGATGGTAAGCAGCGGAGGAGGCCGCCGCCCGGCGGTTGCGGACATTCCTGATCGGAGGAGCCATGGCGCTCGACGACGACATGACCAGCACGGAGGGCCCGGCGGACGGCGGGGCGTCGGGCACGCCCGGCACCCACGACGGCGGAGCGGACGGCGGTGCCGATGGCGGCGCTGACGGCGGCGCCGATGACGCGGGTGCGGACGGCGGCGCGGACGCGGGTGCCGACGGAGGCGCCGGTGACGCGGGCGCGGACGCGGGTGCCGACGGGGGGGCCGACAAGGGCGCCGACAAGGGCGCGGACGGCGGAGCCGACGGCGGCGCGGACGGTTCGGCCTGACCGAGAACCCGACCACCCAGGGCCGGGCGGAGCAGCAGCTCCGCCCGGCCCTGCGGCGGTGCACGAACACCGACCCGCAGGTCTTCGCCGAGGAGTACTGGTCGCGCAGGCCGCTGCTGAGCCGTGCCGAGGACACCGGGCGGTCCTTCGCCGACCTGCTCGACCTCCCGGCCGTCGACGAGCTGCTGTCGCGGCGCGGACTGCGCACACCCTTCCTCCGGATCGCCAAGGATGGCGCCGTCGTCGACCCGAAACGCTTCACCGGCCCGGGGGGCGCGGGTGCCGAGATCGGCGATCAGGTCTCCTCCGACGCGGTCCTGCGACTGTTCGCCGAGGGCAGCACCGTCGTCCTGCAGGGGCTGCACCGGCTCTGGCCGCCGCTGATCGAGTTCGCCGACCAGCTGGCCGCCGATCTCGGGCACCCCACGCAGGTCAATGCCTACATCACCCCGCCGTCCTCGCGCGGGTTCAGCCCCCACTACGACGTGCACGACGTCTTCGTGCTGCAGATCGCCGGTGAGAAGCACTGGCGCATCCACGAGCCGGTGCTGCCCGACCCGCTGCGCACCCAGCCCTGGAACGACCGGGCCGCCGAGGTGGCGGCCGCCGCCGAGGGCGAGCCGGTCATCGACGCCGTCCTCCGGCCGGGCGACGCCCTCTACCTTCCCCGCGGGTACCTGCACTCGGCCACCGCGCTGGGCGAGATCAGCGGGCACCTGACCATCGGCGTGCACCCGGTCACCCGCTGGGCCGCCGCCGAGTCGGCCCTGGACCTGGTCCGGACGCTCGCCGTCGAGGACCCGCAGCTGCGCGGATCCCTCCCCCTGGGTCTCGACCTCGCCGACCCGGACGCCGTGCGGGACGACGTGGCCGGTGTGATCTCCGCGCTCCAGGACTGGCTCGGCCGGCTCGACCCCGCCGCGGTCGCCGACCGGCTCCGCGCGTCGGCCTGGGCCCAGGTGCGGCCCGAGCCGGTCGCGCCGCTGGCCTCCTCGACCGCGGCCGCGGCGCTGACCGCCGACACCGTGCTGCGGCTGCGGCGCCACCTCCGGTGCACGCTTCGGGACGCCGCCGACGGCCGGGTGAACCTGATCGCGGGCCGGCGCACGCACTCGTTCCCGGCCCAGGTCCGACCGGCCATCGCCGCGCTGCTGTCAGCCGGCGAGCTGAAGGTGGGCGACCTGCCCGGCCTCGAGACGGCCGACCGGCTGACGCTGGCGCGACGCCTGGTCACCGAGTCGATCGCCACGGTTCCGGACACAGCGGCAGCGGGGCCGTGAGCCCCCGGGCACCCCGGCTCGACGCCACCCGCTGCTCGGTCCAGGCCTTGGCACGGGGTGACTCCCCCGTCGCCACGGCCGCGCCGGCCCAGCGCTGGCTGCTGATCGAGCAGCCGGGCCCGTGGGGCCGCGACGCCCTGGCCGAGTCGCGGTTCGACGCCGCCGTGGCGCCGCTGCTGGCCCGCCGGTCACGCGCGGAGAACGTGCGGCTGCTGCTCGTCCGCCGTCCCGGTGACCGGCTGGCCGACTCCGGCCGGCGCTGGGCCTACGCCGACGCCCGCCCCGGCCGCGAGGGGCTCTGGTGGTCGGTGCGCGCCACGGACGCCGACCTGCTCGATGCGCCCTGGGACGGGTCGGTCGGCGAACCGGCCCGCGGACCGGTCTACCTGGTGTGCACGCACGGCGGGCACGACGCGTGCTGCGCCCTTCGCGGCCGGCCGCTGGCCCGCGCGCTGCCGGCCCCGGGCCCGGCCGACGTCTGGGAGTGCAGCCACCTGGGCGGCGACCGGTTCGCCGCCAACGCGCTGGTGCTGCCGCACGGCTTCTACTACGGGCAGGTGAGCGGCGACGGCGCGGAACTGGTCGCGGCACACGAGCAGGGCCGGGTCGCGCTGCCGTGGCTGCGCGGCCGCGCGGGTGTTCCGCCCCCGGCGCAGGCCGCCCAGCACGCGGCCCGCGGAGAACTGGGCCTGCTCGGGGTGGACGACCTGCCGGTGGTGAGCCTGCGGGTGCTGAGCTCGCCCGGCGCGGAGGTCGAGCGCTGGGCGGTGACCCTCGCCGGTCACGACGGCCCGGTGACCGCCGCGGTGGAGAGCCGCCCGTCGGCCGAGGCGGTGCAGCTCACCTGCCGGGCGGTGCACCCGGCGCACGCGCGCACCTGGCACGTGACGCTCGGCGGCTGACCCGCCGGCCGCTCAGCCGAGCGCGGCGCCGCGGGCGAGCAGCAGCGGGATCGCGATCTCGGTGGCGGTGAGCGAGCCGTGATAGGCGGCCAGCCGGCTCGGGCCGGGCTCCCGCTCGGGCGCGAGGAAGGCCCAGGTGCCCCGCGCCAGGGCGACCACGTCACCGATGCGGGCGGCGTGGGCGTCGTCGACCGGCCCGAAGATGCCGCTGGCCACGGCCTCGTCGCGGCCGACCACCCATGCGCGGTCGCCGAGCACGGTGCGCCAGCGATCGAGGACCTCCTCCTCGGCACCGGCGACGGCGTGCACGTAGCGCGCCCTCGGCTCGCCGGCCAGCACCCGGACGCCCTCGGCCAGGTCGGGCTCCGCGTCGAGGTCGAACCGGGTGTCGGTGGGGACGTCGATCATGCCGTGGTCGGCGGTGACCAGGAGCGCGGCGTCGTCGGGGAGACCGGCCACGACCTGCTCGACGATCCGGTCGATCAGCTGGAGCTGGGCCCGCCAGGCGGGCGAGTCGACCCCCCGGACGTGGCCGGTGAGATCGAGCTCGGCCAGGTAGCCGTAGACGAGGGCCCGGGGTGTCGCGGCCAGGGAGCGCAGCATCAGCGCGGAGAGGTCGCCCGGCCCGACGGCACCGGTGTAGGTGGCGCCGCGGTAGGCCGAGCGGGTCAGCCCGGAACCCTTGTAGGTGTACGGGCCGACGGCGGTGGCCGGCAGTCCCGCGGCGGCGGCCTGCTCGAAGACGGTGCGGCGCGGCTGCCAGATGTCGGGGTCCGGGTCGTCGCCCCACTGGACGTGGTTGAGGGTGCGGTCCTCACCCGGGATGTCGGTGACGAAGCCGAGGATGCCGTGGCTGCCGGGCGGCAGGCCCGTGCCCAGGGTGACGAGGCTGACCGGGGTGGTGCTGGGGCACGGGGCCGACAGGTCACCGGCGGGGCTGCTCAGTCCCGCGAGGGTGGGCGCGAGGTCGGCGTGCCGGCGGACGAGGTCGGCGCCCAGCCCGTCGACCAGGAGGACGGCGACCCGGCGGGCGCCGGCGAGCGCCCCGGTCAGACGCAGCGGGTCGGCGGGATGGTCGCCCCGCTCGACGGGGACGCCGAGGGCCGTGACCACGCCGGGCAGGACGTCGGCCAGGGTGGCCGCGCCGTAGACGGGCCGGCGCAGGTCGCGGGGCAGCGTGTCCGGTCCGGCCGGCCGGGTCACGGCCGGACGGCCAGGACGTGCAGGCCGGTGGCGATGTCGCGGTAGGGCGAGGTGTCGGCCAGCGCGAGTTCCAGCGCGCGGACGGCCGCCGGGTCGGCGCCGGAGGACGCGTCGAGCAGGTCGGCCACGACGGAGACGCCGCGCCAGGCGCCGGGCCGCAGGCCCGCGCCCTCGACGAGGGCGAGCAGGTCGGCCGGGGCGAAGCGGCGGCGCTCCGGGCGACCGCGCCCCGGGGCAGGGTCGGCGTCGCGGAAGAGCCCGAGCGCCTCGACCGGATGGCCACCGAGCGCGCGGGCCAGCACGGCGCCGGCCCGGTTCGCCGTCGCCACGCTCACCTGGCCGCCCCGGCGGAGCGCGGCGGCGATCTCGGTGAGCGTGACCGCGGGGTCGTCGACGACCTCGAGCACGGAGTGGCACAGCGCCAGGTCGTATCCGGTGGTCCCGCCGCCACCGTTGGTCAGCACCTCGTGCAGCAGGTCGCCGTCGCCCTGGATGCCGCGGACCCGGCTGCCGACGCCCGCGACGTCGGCCCGGCGCCGCAGGGTCGCGAGGGCGTCGGCGCTGGGGTCGACGACGGTGACGTCGTGGCCGAGCCGGGCGAGCGGGACGGCGAACATGCCGCTACCGCCGCCGACGTCGAGCACCCGCAGCGAGGTGCCCGCGCCGACCAGCGGGTCGAGCGCCGCCCAGACGGCAGCGGTCCGGGGAGGGATCTGCTCCACGGGCGGCGAGGAAGGCGTCGGCACCCGGCGAGCCTAACCGCGGCTCCGCCGGCGTCCCGCTTCTACGCGGGGACGCTGTTCGCGGCGCGGCGGATCTCGGCGAGGTCGAGCCGGCGCATGCCCAGCATCGCCTGGGTGGCCCGCTGGGCCCGCCCCGGGTCGGGGTCGTTGAGCAGGGACATCATCTCGACGGGGATGACCTGCCAGGAGACGCCGAACTTGTCCTTCAGCCAGCCGCACATGCTCTCCTCACCGCCCTCGGTGAGCCGGTTCCAGTAGTGGTCGGCCTCCTCCTGGTCACGGCACATGATCTGGAAGGAGATCGCCTCGGTGTGCGGGAACTGGGGGCCGCCGTTGAGCGCGGTGTACTCCTGGCCGTCGAGGGTGAAGCTGACGGTCAGGACATCACCCTCCTTCATCGGCGGCGGCATGTCGGGCCCGTAGCGGGTGATCTCGCCGATCGACGAGTTCGGGAAGATCGCGGTGTAGTGCACGGCCGCCTGCTCCGCGGTGCCGTCCATCCAGAGGCACGGGATCTGCTTGGGCATCGTTGGTCCTCTCTTCGATCCGGCTCTCCAGTCCGGGCTTCCTCCATGACTGCCAGGTAGACCCTGGCCCGCGCCGGGACTCATCGGAAGGCGCCGGATCCTCCCCTCGACGGTCAGAACGCCGCGGGATCGAGGCTCTCGGCACCGGGTACGACCGTGTTGTGACGACGCGCCGGTTCCGGCAGGGTTGGTGATCATGATCAACGCGGAGCAGGCTCGCGCGGCCGCCCGGTCGATCGCCGACGCGACACTCGGTGGTCCCGCCGGGCCGATGGACAGGTTGGCGAGCCGGTCCCACTACGTCTTCGTCTCCTCCACGCTCGTCGTGAAGATCATCGACGCCGGTGATCACGCGCGCCTCGGCCGGGAGATCGCACTTGCCGTCGCTCTGCCTTCCGGCCTGGCGGCCCCGGTCCTGGCCAGCGGTCGTCACGTGACCGAGGCCGGCGAGGTGCGTTACGCCTGCGTCGCCCGGCTGCCCGGAAATTCTCCGGGCATGGGGCTGGCCGGCGTCGACTGCCGGACCGCTGGCCGGTGGGCGCGGGAGGCAGTGCAGCAGTTGCGCCGTCTGCACGACTGGGTTCCCGAGAGTCCGGCCGCGACCGTCCTGAGGGAGCGACTCGACCACGGCGGATTCGTCGGACGGCGCCGGCTCCTGGACGAGATCGAGCGCGTCCGCCACCTGGACGACGGAACCGTCGTGCCGCGGCCGATCCTCGACGGTCTTGCCGAGATCGCCGAGCGGGCGCCGGAACACGCCGACACGAGCGTCCCGGTGCACGCGGACTGCCACTGGGACAACTGGCTCGTGCACGACGGAAGAGTGACGGCCCTGCTGGACTTCGAGTGGGCGCGCTTCGGTGAGCCGGCCGACGACTGGATGTTCCTGGCCCGGTTCAGCGGCCCGCACATGCCCGCAGTGCTCAGCGTGATCTCCGATGCGACCGCGACGCCGCTGGAGACGCTGCGGGCCGCCTGCGAAGTCCGGGAAGCCTCGCATGTCACCGCGGACCTCCGACTCGCGCTCGAGCAGTCCGACGCCCATGCCCGGGCAGCGGCCGGAAGTCTCGTCCGAGAACTGGAAGAACTCGTCCTCGGACGTTCGTGGTGGCGACCCGGACGACCGGCACTCAACTGACCCTGGAGCGCCTGCAGGAACAGCCGCCGTCCTCGAGGTTCAATGCCCCGAGCTTCCGGGGCTGGAGTGCCACAGCTTCCGCGGAGCGGCCGCACCGGCCCGCCGGGCCGCCACCTTCGAGTCCTCCCCCGCGGGCTTGATGTCGGTGTAGGGCGACATCCGGAATCCGGTCGGGTGCACCAGCACCGGGCGCACCATGACCGGTCGCGAGTTCCGCGACGCCGCCGCCCCGGCGATGGCCTGGTCGGTGTACTCCCCCGGCGCCGCCATCAGCTCCCGCACCCCGGCGAGCCCGTCGGTCTCCCAGACCTCGTGCAGCGCCGGGAGTTCCCACGCTCCGGTGGCCCGCAGCGACACACCGCGCGGGCCCGTGCGGCGCAGCGCCCCCCGGATGACCAGCAGCCAGGAATGGAACACCGTCGCCGCATACGGCCCCTGCGCGTCCTCGAAGAACGTCGCATCGGCACACCCGCTGCCGTCGTCGAGGGTCACGAAGACCACCCGCCGCCCCGACCGGATCGGTGGCGTCTGCGTCGCCACCTTGACCCCGGCCACCAGTACCTCGCTGCCGCTGCGGCAGCCGAGCAGCTCCCCCGCCGGCACCGCGCCCAGCGCCCCGAGGAACCGCCGGTAGAAGTCGATCACGTGCCGGCTGGCATCCAGACCGAGCACCTCCAGCTCGGCGCGCACCAGCTCGGCGTCGGTGAACTCGGGCAGGCCGCTGCCGTCGGCCCAGTCCAGGCTCGTCTCCTCCGGCCCGGCCTCCCCCGCCTCGTCGCCACTCGCCTCGTCACTGCCCAGCTGCAGCCCCAGCAGGTCGAGGCTGAGCTGCCCGTTGGAGTTCGCCTTCGCGCCGCTTCGGCTCCACCGGTCGAGCTCGCCGATCTGCAGCAGCAGGTCGCGCCGGGTCACCTGCCGCCGGCGGTGGGCGGGCCGGTGGGCCTCCCGGTCGCGCACCCCGAAGCCGTAGAGCGAGTCGAACCCCCCGGCGAGCACGAGCCGCTCGACCACCGGCCGCGACACCGAGGCGCGGTGCCAGAAGTCGCTCAGCGAGCGGTAGGGCCGGCCCGCCACGATGCGGGTGACCTCGTCGTCGGAGATTCCCTTCACGTCGGCGAGGGACACCCGGATGCCGTAGGCCGACGGGTCGCGCATCGCGGCCGGCATCCACTCCGGCCGCTCCCTGGTCTGCTCCTCCGGCTCGAACTCCTCCGGCCCGGGTGCGAGCCGCTCCACGCGATAGGTGCCGGCGGAGGCGTTGACGTCCAGACCCAGCACCGCGATGCCGAAGTTGCGGGCGTCGTCGAGGATCAGCCGCTTGGGGTACATGCCCGGGTCGTGGGTCAGCACCCCGGCGAGGAAGGCCGCCGGGTGATGGGTCTTCAGCCAGGCCGACTGGTAGGTGGGCAGCGCGAACGCCGCCGCATGGGCCTTGCAGAAGCCGAACGAGCCGAAGCCGGCGAGCACCTGCCACACCTGCTCGGCCACCTCGACCGGATAGCCGGCGGCCAGCGCGCGGGGCACGAACCAGGCCCGCACCTCCGGATGCGCGTCCTTCTCCCCCAGCGCCCGGCGCACCTCGTCGGCCTCGGCCAGGGTGCAGCCGGCCATGCGGGCCACGATCTGCAGCACCTGCTCGTGGAAGACCACCACCCCGGCGGTCTCCGCCAGGGCGAACTCCAGGTCGGGGTGCGGGTAGACCGCATCTCGCCAGCCGTTCCGGGCCATGAGGAACGGGGTGACCATGTCGCTCTTCACCGGCCCGGGCCGGAACAGCGAGATGTCGATGATGAGGTCCTCGAACGTCTGCGGCCCGAACTTGCCCACCAGCTCCCGCTGACCCGGTGACTCGATCTGGAACATGCCGAGCGTCCGGGTGCTCCGGATCAGCTCGAAGGTCGCCGGATCGTCGCGGGGCACCGCGTCGATGTCGACGGTCTCCCCGTCGACCCGGACCACCTCGTCGAGCGCGTGGGCGATCGCCGACTGCATGCGGATGCCCAGCAGATCGAGCTTGAGCAGCCCCAGTTCCTCGACGTCGTCCTTGTCGAACTGGCTCATCGGATAGCCGAGGTAGCTGTTCTCCACGGGCGTGCGGTCGAGCAGCGTGGCGTCGGAGAGCAGCACCCCGCACGGGTGCAGCGCGATGTGCCGGGGCAGGCCGTCGAGCCGGGAGACGAGGTCGAAGAGCAGGTCGAGATCGCCGGTGCCGCCCCCTCGGCGCGAGCCCAGCCGGCTGGCCCGCAGTTCGGGGAGGTCCTTGAGCGCGGCGTGCACCTGGTTGGCCCGGATGTGCGGAAAGGCCTTGGCGACGGCGTCGATCTCGGCCGGGGGCAGCCCGAGGGCGGCGCCGACGTCGCGGATCGCGTGCCGCACCCGGTAGGTGTCCATCATCGAGATGCAGCTGACCCGGTCGGCGCCGAAGCGGTCGATCACCGCGTCGTAGACCTCCATGCGGCGGGCCGACTCGACGTCGATGTCGATGTCGGGCAGCTGGTTGCGCAGCGGGGAGAGGAACCGCTCCATCAGCAGCCCGTACCGCAGCGGGTCGACGTCGGAGATGCCGAGCAGGTAGGTGACCAGGCTGCCGGCGCCCGACCCGCGGGCCGCGGCCCGAACCCTCAAGCTCTTGATGAGGTCGACCACGTCGGCGACGGTGAGGAAGTAGGAGGGGTAGCCGAGGGAGTCGATCACCGCCAGCTCCTCGTCCAGGCGCCGGCGCACCCGCTCCGAGGGCGCCAGGCCGCGCCGGCCCAGCCCCGCCTCGCAACGGGCCCGCAGCACGCCGGCCGGGCTCATCCCCCGCTCGGCGACGGTGGTGACGACGTCGAGCTCGGGATAGCGGACACTGCCGATGCCCAGGTCCTCCCGGGGGTCGACCGCGCACTGTTCGGCCAGCCGGGCGGTGCGCTCGAGCAGCCGCAGCGCGGCGTCGCGGTCGGGGCCGGCGAGGTCCTCGGCCACCTCCGCCATCTCCTTGCCCGACTTCAGGTAGCCCTCCGCGGTCCGCCGGTCGACGTGCCGCACGTCGAGCGGCACCAGCCGCCGGGCGGCATCGAGCACGTCGGCGGTGGGCGCGTCGAGGGCGTCGACGTACCGGACCGCGTTGCTCAGCACCACCGGCACGTCCATCTCGGCGGCGAACCGCAGCATCGCCTGCGCCCGTGACCGGTCCCCGCGGCCGCGGTGGTGCACGACCTCGATCACCAGCCGGCCGGGGCCGAACGCCGCGCGCCAGGAGGCCAGGTGCGCGGCGGCGAGATCGGCGTGCCCGGCGACCAGGGCCCGGCCCACCGGGGAGTCGGGGCCGAGCAGCGCGATCAGGCCGGTCGCGTGCTCCGCGGCCATCGGCAGCGAACTCACCGGCTCGCCCCGCGTGCCGCGCAGATGGGTGGCGCTGGTCAGCCGGCACAGCGATCGCCAGCCACCGCCGTCCCGGGCGAGGAAGGTGACCCGCGGCAGCCGCGGGTCGACGCTCGCGCCACCCCGGGCGGGGACCCGGCGCCCGCCGGCTGCCCGGTGCATGCCCCCGATCGCCGGGGCGAGGGCCGGCGCCAGGGCGGTGTCCAGGGCCGGGGCCACGGCCAGGTCGACCCCGAAGATCGGCCGCACACCGGCGGTGCGGCAGGCCAGGGCGAACTTCACCGCCCCGTAGAGGCCGTCACGATCGGTCAGCGCCAGCGCCGTCATGCCGTGCTCGGCGGCCCGGGCCACCAGATCGGCGGGATGATTCGCCCCGAACCGCATGGAGTAGCCGGAGGCGACATGCAGGTGGACGAAGGGGTCGGTCACCGCCCCGACCCGGTGGCGCGCGCCGCCCGGGACCCGGTGCCGCCGACCACCCGCGGCCGGGGATAGGCCGGCGGCGGCTCGGGCGCCGGTACGGGCACCCCGAGGCAGCCCTCCACCACGGTGAGGAAGGAGCCGACGTCGCGGACCAGGTCGTCGGCCTCCCGCTCGGTGACCGCATGGGACAGCCCTGCCTCGGCGGCGGCGCGCTTGGCCGCGCCGGCCGCGAAGAAGATCGCCCACTCCCCCAGCTCGGGAGCGACCTGCTCCAGCAGCACCCAGGCACTGCGCGGCCGGCGGCCCCCACCCTCGGGCCGGGTGCGGGCGGCCAGCACCGCGGCGGCGGCGCGGAGCGCACCCAGGTGGGCCGTGGCGTACCGCTCCCGCGGATCGGCGGAGCCGGCGGCGTCACGGAGACCGCGGTGCGCCTGGTCGAGGAGCTGGACGACGGACGCGGGCAGCGCGGGGGGCAGGGGCAGCTGCCCGGCGGCGGCCACGGCTCGTGCGGCGCCCATCAGTCGTGCACCCTGACGAGCCACCAGCGGTTGCCCGCGCCGTCCCAGGACAGGTCGTAGACGCCGGCGAAGCTCATCCGGGACCGGCCGGCCCGCACCGCCTCGACGCGCCACACCTCACGGGTGGCGACCAGCTCGACCGACGCCCCGCCCGGGACGGCGGTGCCGCGCTGCCACCAGGGGGCGGTCTCCCGCCAGGAGTCGAGCAGCTCCCCCACGACGTACCGGGACTGCCCCCGCCAGAACTGGGCCGGACCCAGCGGACCACGCTCGACCTGCACCTCTTCGCCCACCAGTTCGGCGGCCTCACCGAGCACCCGGCTCATGACAGACTCCCCACCTCGCGCGCTACCTCCCCCGCACACACCGCTCCGGTCCACCACCCCGGGTGGGGAAGGACCCGGAGCGGTGGAGGACCGGCAGGATTCGAACGTGTGTTCGAACACGTCCAGTAGACCGGACTCCCGGGTCGCCGTCAAGGGCGGGCACGCGTGTCGTCCCGACCGGGCATCCGGTCGGCGCGGCACGCCGGGGCCGGTGGCAGGATCAGCGGCATGACCTCCCCCGCGCACCCCCGGGTGGCCGAGGTCGCCCGGCTCCTGGCGGAGGCCGGCGCGCCCGGCGACGTCCGGGTCCTGCCCGACGAGGTCCGCACCGCGGCCGCGGCCGCCGCCGCGCTCGGCGTCCCGGTCGGCGCGATCGTGAACAGCCTCGTGTTCGCCGTCGGCGACGCCCCGGTGCTGATCCTGACCAGCGGGGCCCACCGCGTCGACGAGGCGACGGTGGCCCACCTGCTCGGCGTCGAGCGGATCGCGCCGGCGTCGCCCGAGTTCGTGCGCCGGCACACCGGTCAGGCCATCGGCGGCGTGGCCCCCGTCGGCCACCCGGAGCCGATCGGCACCCTCGTCGACGTCGAGCTCGCCCGCTACGACCAGGTCTGGGCAGCCGCCGGGCATCCGGCCGCCGTCTTCCCCACCACCTACGCCGAGCTGCTCGAGCTGACCGCCGGCACCGCGGCCGAGGTCGGGCCCGGCCCGGCCGACCGGGCCGCGACGACCGCCGGGGCCCCGGCCGAGGGGACCACCGGACGATGACCGACACCCGGCCCACCACGCGGGTCACCGAGCTGCCGGTCCCGTGGCTGCGCGACCACATGCACGAGGCCCTGGCCATCTACGGCCTGGCCATGGGCTACGACTCCGCCGTCGTCGCCGGCCGCTACGGCTACGCGATCCAGCACACCGACCGCCCCGGCTTCCGCGCCGTGGGCGCGTTCGCCGAGTTCCCCGACGGCGAGCGGCTCGTCGGATTCGGCTACGGCTACGAGGTCGCGCCCGGCCAGTGGTGGCACGACCAGGTGCGCGCCGCCCTCGACCGCCGGACGGCGAAGAAGTGGCTGCCCGGGGCCTTCGAGGTCTGCGAGCTGCACGTCCACCCCGACCAGCAGAGCCAGGGCCTGGGCCGGCGGCTGCTGCACGCGCTCGTGGCCGACATCCCCAACCCGGTCGCCCTGCTGTCCACGCCGGACTCCGACACGAAGGCGTTCCGGCTCTACCACGCCGACGGGTTCGTCGACCTCGCCCGTGGCTACCACTTCCCCGGCGACGCCCGCCCGTTCGCCATCCTCGGCGCCCAGCTGCCCCTGACCCCTCGGAACCGGTGACCGTTCCCCCCGGTACGGCCGATGTCGTGGTGATCGGGGCGGGCCACAACGGGCTGGTGGCGGCCTGCTACCTGGCCCGGGAGGGCCTGGCGGTGGAGGTCGTGGAGTCCGACGACGTCCTCGGCGGCGCGGTCTCGACGGTGGAGCGGTGGCCCGGCGTCCGGGTCGACCGCGGCTCGAGCGCGCACGTCATCATCCGGCACAGCGGGATCGTCGAGGAGCTCGACCTGGCGGCCCACGGCCTGCGCTACCTCGACTGCGACCCGTGGGGGTTCGCGCCGGCGCCGCGTCCGGGCGCTCCGGGGCCCGACGGGCAGCCACTCCTCTTCTCCGTCGACCTGGACGCCACGTGCGCCTCGATCGCCGCCGCCTGCGGTCCGGCGGACGCCGCCGCCTACCGGCGGTTCGTGGCGGTGTGGCGGCCGCGCAGCCGCGCGGTCGCGAACGCGTTCGCGGGCCGACCCGGCCCGGGCGCGCTGGTGCGCTCCTTCTGGCCGCTCGGCGCGCCGTCCGATGGCCGCCCGAGGACGCCCGGGGGCGAGCTCGCGGTCGACTTCCTCGGCTCGGGGAACGCGCTGCTCGACCGCTGGTTCACCAGCGAGCGGCTCAAGGCGGCCCTGGCCTGGTTCGGCGCGCAGTCGGGGCCGCCGATGTCCGAGCCGGCCACCGCCGCGATGGTCGGGTGGGTGGCCCTGCTGCACGACGTCCCTCCCGGGCATCCCGTGGGCGGCTCCGGCGGGCTGACCGACGCCCTGCGCAGGAGGCTGGAGTCCGACGGCGGACGGGTGGTGCTCGGTGACGGCGCCGCGCGCCTGCTCGTCGAGGACGGCCGCGTCGCCGGCGTGCAGACGGTCGCGGGGCGCCGGGTGCGGGCACCGGCGGTCGTCGCCGCCTGCCACATCCGGGCCACCCGCGCACTGGCCGGCGACCACGCCCCGCCGTCCCTGGCCGCGGCGGATCCGCCGCTCGGCAACGGCTTCGGCCTCGTCGTCCGGGCGCTGACCGACGCTCCCCCCGCCTATCCGGGAGTACCGGCCGCCCAGTCGTTACAGGGACTGCAACTCCTGTGCACCGACCGGGCCGACCTGGCCGCCGCCCACGGCGACTGGAGCGCGGGCCGGCTGCCGCGCGCACCCGTGCCCCTGGCGATGTGCTTCTCGGCGAGCGACGACACCCTCGCCCCGGCCGGGCAGCACGTGGTCACGATCTGGGGACAGTGGTATCCGTACGCCATGGCGGACGGCGCCGACTGGGACGGTCTCGCCGAGGCGGAGGCCGCCCGGCTGGTCGCGGCGGTCGACCGCTACGCACCGGGCTTCGCCGCCTCGGTACAGCGACTGTACGTACAGACGCCGGTCGCGCTGGAGCGGGAACTGTCCCTGCCCCGTGGCAACGTCATGCACGTGGAGATGGGGCTGGCCAGCATGTTCGGGTTCCGCCCGACCCCGGCCCTCTCCGGCTACCGGGTGCCCGGCCTGCCGGGCCTCTACCTGGCCGGGGCATCGACCCATCCCGGCGGCGGGGTGTCGGGCAACTCCGGGCGGACGGCGGCGCGCACCGTCCTCGCCGACCGGAAGCCGCTCTCCCGTGCGCGGACGGCCGCCGGCCGGGTGGTCCGGACGGTACGGCGGGCACGGCCGGGTCCCTCGTGACCGCGGCGATCGCCCGGGGCGGGCACCGGCTACCCGCCCGGCGCGCGCTGCCCCTCCTTCTGGCGGGGCTGCTGGTCCTGAGCGCGATCGCCTATCCGCTCGCCACCCACGGCGCCCGCGACACCGTGACGTGGACGATCGTGCTGCTGGGCGCCGTGCTGTCGGTCGTCCACGCGGCGGCCAGCCGGGGCGGCCGCACGGCCGCCGCCGTCCTGCTGCTGGTGACGGTCACCGCCATCGGGTTCGAGGCCGTGGGGCTGGCGACCGGGTTTCCGTACGGCTCGTACGCGTACGGCGACGGTCTCGGGCCGACCCTGCTCGGCGTCCCCTTTCTCGTGCCCCTGGCCTGGCTGATGATGGCGTGGCCGAGCTGGCTGCTGGCCGACCTGCTGTCCCGGCCGCTGGGACCCCGCGTGCGCCGGCCGGTCCGGATCGCGGTGGCCGCGGCGGTCTTCGCCGGCTGGGACGTCGTCCTCGATCCGCAGCTCGTGCAGGCCGGCTACTGGCGGTGGGCGCACCCGCATCCGGGCTTGCCCGGCATCGACACGGTGCCGCTGACCAACCTGGCGGGCTGGCTCCTGGCGGGTCTCGTGCTGATGACGGCGCTCGACGTCCAGGTCGCCCGGAGTTCCGTCACGGACGCTCCCCGGGTCGGCGCGACGGCCCCGATGCTGGCCCTCGGCTGGATGACGCTCGGCGGCGCGCTCGCACAGGTGGGCTGGCTCGGTCTCCCCGGCTCCGCCGCCTGGGCGGTGGGGCTGGCCGTCCCGGTCGGCGGAGTGCTCGTCGTCCAGCGGCGGCGCGCGGAGATGCCCCGGTGAGCGCCGGTCGCACCATCGGCGTCCTGACCGGGCTCTCCGTGCTCGGCGCCCTGCACGCGATGGTGAACGTCCTCCTGCTCCGACGCCCCCCGGCTCCGCCGCCGCCCGTGCGGCGAGCGGTCACCGTGGTCCTCCCGGTGCGCGACGAGGAGGACCACGTCGCGGCCTGCCTGGCCGCGCTGCTCGCGCAGCAGGGCGTCGACGATCTGCAGGTCGTCGTCGTCGACGACGGGTCGACCGACGCCACGGCGGCCCGCGTGCGCGCCGAGACCGACCCGCGCGTCCGGCTGGTGACCGCCGATCCGCCGCCGGCGGGCTGGCTCGGCAAGCCCTGGGCCTGCACCACGGGCGTCGCGGTGGCGGAGGCGGCCGGCCGGGCCGGGGACGACGCCGTCCTGGTGTTCGTGGACGCCGACGTCCGCCTGTTCCCGGACGCGGTCGCCGCCGCGGTCGCCGTCCTGGACGCCCAGGCGCTGGACCTGGTCTCCCCGTGGCCGCGCCCCCTCGCCGGGAGCGCGGCCGAGCGGCTCGTGCAGCCGCTCGCCCCGTGGCTGTGGGCCACCACGCTCCCCCTCCGGCCGGCCGAACGGTCGTCCCGCCCGTCGCTCGCGGCCGCCAACGGCCAGTTCCTGGTGGTCACCGGCCGCGGGTACCGGCGAGCCGGCGGGCACGCGACCGCGCGAGGGGCGGTGCTGGAGGACATCGCGCTGCTGCGGTCGGTGAAGCGCGCCGGCGGGCGGGGCGGCCCGATCGACGGCTCGCGGCTGGCCGCCTGCCGGATGTACGACGGCTGGCCGGCGCTCCGGGACGGGTACACCAAGTCGCTGTGGGCGGCCGTGGGCGGTTCCCCAGCGGCGAGCGTCGCCGCCGCGGGTGTGCTCACCGCGGTGTGGGTGCTCCCGGCGGTGGCCGCGCTCGGCGGCTCCCGGGTGGGCGTGGCCGGCTACCTGGCGGGCGTGCTCGGGCGGGCCGCGGTCGCGATGCGCACCGGCAGCCGGGTGTGGCCGGACGTGCTGGCGCACCCGCTGTCGATCCTGGTGTTCGACGGCCTGGTCCTGCGCTCGGTGGCCGCGCACCGGCGCGGCACGCTCAGCTGGCGGGGGCGCCCCATCGGAGCGCCGACGAGGCCGATCAGCGCGTAGGCGACGATGGACCGGTGACCTCCCCCGACGCCCACCCCCGCGTCCGTTTCGATCCCGCCGACATGGAGACGTCCGCGTTCTACCGGGTGCTGAACTCGGTGGTCGTGCCCCGGCCGATCGCCTGGGTGTGCAGCCGCTCCGCCGAGGGCGTGCTCAACCTGGCGCCGCACTCCTTCTACACGGTGTCGTGCGTCGACCCGCCGGTGGTGCAGTTCACGTCGGTCGGCCGCAAGGACTCGCTGCGCAACGTCGAGGCCACCGGCGAGTTCACCGTCAGCCTGACCCCCGAGTCGCTGTTCGAGCAGATCAACGCGACCGGCACGGACTTCCCGGCCCACGAGAGCGAGCCGGAGCACACCGGCGTGCGCATGGAGCCCAGCGACCGGGTCGGCGTCCCCCGGGTCGCCGAGTCGCCCGTCGCGCTCGAGTGCGAGCTGCACTCCACCCTGCGGCTCGGTGACAGCACCGTCGTCTTCGGCCGGGTGCTGCAGATCAGCGCCTGGGAGAGCGCGGTCCGCGACGGCCGGCCCCGGATCGAGGAGCTGCGGCCGCTGGCCCGGCTCGGCGGCAACGAGTGGACGACGATCGGCGAGGTCCTCGAGATCCGCCGGATCCCCTACCGGACGTGGGCCGAGGACCCCTCGATCGGCGAGAAGCTGCGGGGCGACTAGCGGTACAGCGCGACTGGAGGTACGGCGCGACTAGAGGTACGGCGCGACCTCGTCGGCGGCGTCGGCGCCGAACGCGTCGGCGAACCGCTCGAGGAAGCTCTCCCTCGGCAGGTCGTACTCCTGCGTGCCGACCACCTCGACGGCGGCGGTCGCCACGGCCGACCCGAGCTGGGTCGCCCGCTCCAGGCCGAGGCCCCACATGCGGCCGGCGATGAACCCGGCACGCAGCGCGTCACCGCCACCGGTCGGCTCGACGGGCTTGGTCTCGGGGACGGCGATCACCGAGAGCGGTTCCTCGCCGGCGCACCGCACCAGGACGCCGTCCGCCGCGCGCGTGGTGACCCAGGTGCCCACCCGGGCGAGCACGTCGTCGGCGCTCCACCCGGTCTTCTGCAGCAGCAGCGCGGCCTCGTACTCGTTGGTGAACAGCACGTCGGCGCCGGCGACCAGGTCGCGGATCATCTCGCCGTCGGCCCAGGCCAGCTGCTGGCTCGGGTCGGCCACGAAGGGGTAGCCGCTCGCGCGGCACTCCTGGGTGTGCCGCACCATCGCCTTCGGGTCGTTGGGGGCGATGACGACGAGATCCAGACCGCCGACCCGCGCGTGCACGGGCTCCAGCTCGATGTCCGCCGCCTCGGCCATCGCCCCCGAGTAGAAGGACGCGATCTGGTTGTTGGCGGCGTCGGTCGTGCAGACGAACCGGGCGGTGTGCTTGAGGTCCGACCAGTGCACGCTGTGGGTGTCGACCCCGTGCCGGCGAAGCCACGCCTCGTAGTCGGCGAAGTCGCTGCCGACGGCGCCGACGAGCACCGGCGCCAGGCCGAGCAGGCCGAGCCCGTAGGCGATGTTGGCGCCGGCCCCGCCGCGGTGCTGGACCAGGTCGTCGACGAGGAACGACAGCGAGACGTTCTCCAGCTCCCCCTCGATGAACTGCTCGGTGAACTTGCCGGGGAAGGTCATCAGGTGGTCGGTGGCGATCGAGCCGGTGACGGCGACGGGCACGGGTTGCTCCTCGGTGGCGGCTCGGGGCCGGCCGCGTAGGGGCCAGCGGCTGGTCTGGGCAGCGCAACTGTATGAGGCGTGCCAGATCTGTGGGTCACCGCAGGGCCCGCCCCAGGGAGCGCGCCAGCTGGACCACGGCCACGACCCCGAGCACGACGCCCGCACCGGTTCCCGCGGTGACCACGGATAGATGCAGCGCCGGCACGACACCGGCGCCGCCGAGGGTGAGGCCGGCCAGGATCACCCGGGTCGGGCGCTCCCACACGGAGAGCGCCCCGGTCTCGGTGACCCCGGCCTGCCCCGCCCGCGCGCGCAGGTAGTCGGGCAGCCAGCAGAGCGCCCCGAACGCGGCGGCCAGGAACCCGGGTGCGCCCGCGACCCAGAGGGCGGCCGCGTAGGCTGCCTCGGTGAGCCGGTCGACGGCGGAGTCGAGCACGAACCCGCGCCGTGAGGCCCGGCCCGTGCCGATCGCCAGCGCGCCGTCCAGGGAGTCGAGCAGTCCGGAGAGCCCGACCAGCACGCCCGCGAGGACCAGCCATCCACCTCCCGCCGCGGCCGGCGCGACGGCCGCGGCGGCGACAGCCAGCCCGAGACCCGTCACGACGACCGGCGGCAGCCCGGCGAGCGGGCGCGCCACCGCGTACACGGCCGACAGCCACGCCCGCACCAGGCCGTGGGCGGCGTCGGCACCCCCGTGCCAGCGCGACCAGGCGGCCAGGTACTCGTCCCTGCTCAGCACCGCCCCGCCCTTCCCCGGTCCCGCCGGACGGTGGCGCCCGGCCCGACAGCAGGGACAGTAGGGGGATGCTCGCCGGACTCGCCCCCGCCCGCCGGCGCCTGGTCGTCGCCGTCGCGGTCCTCGCGCTCGCCGGCATCGCCGTGCTCACCGCGTCCGTCGTCCTGTCCCGGTCCCCCGGTCCGGCACGGGCCGCGACCCCGGCTGCCTCCCTGCGGCCCGGGCCGGTGCTGCTCGTACCCGGCTACGGCGGGGCGACCGGGGCGCTGCAGACCCTCGCCGACCGGCTGACCGCCGCCGGCCGGGACGCCACCGTCGTGCACCTGCCGGGCAACGGCACCGGCGACCTGACCGCGTCGGCGAACGCCCTCGGCGCGGCGGCGAGGGCGGCGCTGGCCCGCACGGGTGAGCAGAGCGTGGACGTCGTCGGGTACTCGGCCGGCGGCGTGGTCGCCCGGCTCTGGGTCGCCGCCGGGCACGCGGACGTCGTCCGCCGGGTGGTCACGCTCGGCTCGCCGCACCACGGAACGGCTCTGGCCGACCTCGCCGGCGACGTCGCGCCCGACCAGTGCCCGGTCGCCTGCGCGGAGCTCGGTTCCACCAGCGCCCTCCTGGCGCGGCTGAACGCGGGCGACGAGACGCCGGCCGGGCCGGCCTGGATCTCCATCTGGACGACGCAGGACAGCACCGTCACCCCGCCCGACTCGGCCCGCCTCCGCGGGGCGCTGAACATGACCGTCCAGTCGGTCTGCCCGCGGGCGCAGGTCACCCACGGCGACCTCCCCCGCTCCCCGCTGGTGCAGCAGATGGTGCTCAGCGAGCTCGGGGCGGGCCCGCCGGTGCGCCTCGGCGCGGCCGACTGCGCGCGGCTCGGCGGTTAGTCGGTCCCTGTCTGTAGCCTCCGCGACGGACGCTGAGGAGGTGGTCGCCGGTGCTGACGACGGAGTTGGTGCGGCGGGGCGCGCGACGGCACGGCAACCGGACGGCGGTGTTCAGCGGCGACGAGTCGCTGACCTTCCGCGAGGTCGACCAGACGGCCAACCGGATGGCCCACGTGCTGGCCGGGCTCGGCGTGCGGCGCGGCATGCCCGTCGGGTTGCTGGTGGACAACGGCCTGTGGTCGGTGCCGGTCGACTTCGCCTGCCTCAAGGCCGGCGCCGTCCGGGTGCCCCTCAACGCGCGGCTCTCGGCCGACGAGCAGGCCCGAATGCTGGCCGCGACCGGGGTCGGCACCCTCGTGTTCGGCGCCGCCCTCGCCGAGCGGGCCGCGGAGCTGGCGACGCGCCTCGACGGGTTGCGGCTGGTCGGTCTCGGCACCTCCCCCGACGTCGAGGCGGTCGACCTGCTCGCCGAGCTGGCCCAGGCCAGCGCGGCCGACCCCGACCTGGCCGCCGAGCCGGGCGACCCGGTGCTGGTGCTCTACACGTCGGGCACCACCGGGGCCCTCAAGGCCGTGGTGCACACCCAGGCGAGCTACGCGGCGATCTGCGCCAACATCCTCGCCAACCTGGTCTCCCCCGGCCGCGACTCGGTGATGCTGCACGCGGCCTCGCTCATCCACGCCAGCGGCACCTTCGTGCTCCCCTACTGGATCCGGGGCGGCGCGGCGGCCGTCCTCCCGGCCTTCGATCCCGGCAGCTACCTCGACTCGCTGGCCCGCTACCGGGCCACCGAGATCAACCTGGTGCCGACCATGCTGGGCATGCTGCTGAACTCCGGAGCCGCCGAGCGCGCCGACGTCTCCAGCCTGCGCACGGCGGTCTACGGCGCCAGCCCGATGCCCGCCCCCGTCCTGGCCCGCACGCTGGAGCTCTGGGGCCCCCGGCTCGTGCAGTACTACGGCCAGACCGAGGCGCCGCTGGCGATCACCGTGCTCGACGCGGCCGACCACACCGACCCGACCCTCGCCGGGTCGTGCGGGCAGCCCTCCGTCGACGCCGAGGTGCGGGTCACCGCAGCCGACGGCACGCCGCTGCCGGTCGGTGAGGTCGGCGAGCTGCGGGTCCGGGCCCCGTTCGCGATGGCCGGCTACCACGACGCCCCGGAGCTGACCGCCGAGACGCTCGACGCCGACGGCTGGGTGCGCACGCGCGACCTGGCCCGCTTCGACGACCGCGGCTACCTCACCCTCGTCGACCGCACCAGCGACATGATCATCACCGGCGGCTACAACGTCTATCCGCGCGAGGTCGAGGACGCCCTCATGGCCCACCCGGCCGTCGCCGGCGCCGCGGTCGTCGGCGCCCCCGACCCCACCTGGGTCGAGGCGGTGACCGCGTTCGTCACGCTGCGACCGGGGGCCGAGGTCAGCGGTGCCGAGCTCCAGGACGCCGTCCGCGCGGTGCTCGCCGGGTACAAGGTGCCCAAGACCGTGCACGTCGTCGACCAGTTGCCCCTGTCCCCGGTCGGCAAGGTGCTGCGGCGGGCGCTGCGCGAGCCGCTGTGGGCCGACGAGCCGGCGGGGGCGCGGCCGTGACGGCCCCCGACGCGGTCACCGTCGAGCGCGACGGTCCGGTCACCACCGTGCGCCTGTCGCGTCCGCACGCGCGCAACGCCGTCGACGGCGTCACCGCGGCCGCGCTCGCCGACGCCTTCCGGGCGTTCGACGCCGATCCCGGGGCGTCGGTGGCCGTCCTGCACGGTGAGGGCGGCACCTTCTGCGCCGGCGCGGACCTGCGCGCCGTCGGCACCGCGGCCGGCAACCGCACCGAGCCCGACGGCGACGGGCCCATGGGCCCGACGCGGCTGCGGCTGTCCAAGCCGGTGATCGCCGCGATCGCCGGCCACGCGGTGGCCGGTGGCCTCGAGCTCGCGCTGTGGTGCGACCTGCGGGTCGCCGACGAGACCGCGGTGCTCGGCGTCTACTGCCGGCGGTGGGGGGTGCCCCTGATCGACGGCGGCACCGTGCGGCTGCCCCGGCTGATCGGGGCGAGCCGGGCGATGGACCTGATCCTCACCGGCCGGTCGGTCGACGCGGCCGAAGCCCTGCAGATCGGCCTGGTCAACCGGGTGGTGCCCCCCGGCCGGGCACTCGAGGAGGCGCAGGCGCTCGCCGCGCGGATCGCCGCCTTCCCGCAGACCTGCCTGCGCGGCGACCGCGCCTCGCTGCTCGAGCAGGACGGGCTGGACGAGGAGGCCGCCGTGGCCAACGAGTTCCGCCACGGCATGATCTCGCTGACCGAGGACGGGCTGTCCGGCGCCCCCCGGTTCGCCGCCGGCGCCGGCCGCCACGGCGAGGGCGTCTGAGTCAGCTGGTGACGTCCTTCGTCGTGAAGTTCGCCCAGGCGGCCCCGAGCAGCACCACGACGTAGACGGCCTGCAGTTCCAGCCCGCGGGTGATGTCGCGCCAGAGGATCGGATCGCGGAAGAAGTCGACGAACGCGAGCCAGTACCGGGTCGGCAGGTACGGCGCGATCGGGGACGCCGCGTCGAGGGTGAACAGCAGAGACGAGGCGACCAGCACCGCCAGTGCACCCAGGGTCGCGCCCAGCGGTGAGTCGGTGAGCGTGGAGAAGAACAGCGCGAAGGCGGCGACCCCGAGCATCGAGACGGCGATGTAGCCGACCGCCATCAGGGTGCGGTTCGTGATGTCCTGCGGGGTGAGCGCCGTGCCCGAGACCGACGTGCCGCCGACGCCCGCCCCGCCCCCGGTGCCGGGGAGGACGGTGCTGCCGAGCGGCTGGGCGTGGAAGAGCGTCGTCCCCACGAGGTAGCCGACCACGGCGACGATCACGACGGTGACCAGCACGAACGCCAGGACGGCGACCAGCTTGGCCACCAGCAGGCGCGTGCGGCCGGCCGGGCGGGTCAGCAGGTAGCGGAGCGTGCCTGCCTGGGCCTCCCCCGCGACCGAGTCGCCGGCCACGACCGCCACGGCGATCGGCAGGAAGAGCGGCAGCACGATGGCCAGCGCGGCGAGCGGGTAGAGGGCACCGTTGGAGAGGACGGCGGAGAGGAACGGCGGCCCCTGACCGGGCCGCGGGGCCAGGTCGGTGAGCACGAGCAGCACCGCGACGACGAGCGGGAGCGCGTTGAGGACGCCGATGGTCGCCCAGGTGCGCGGCCGGCGGAACATCTTGCGCAGCTCCACGAGGATCACCGGGGGGCCTCCACCCGGTCGGTGCTGGCCCCGGTCGCGGCGAGCACCACCTGCTCGAGGCTGGGCCGCTCGAGCGCCAGCCCGGTGACGCGCACGCCGGCGCCGACCAGCAGGGCGTTGATCTCCGCGGGGTCGTCCCCGCGGACGACCACCCGGTTGCCGTCGATCGACGTGACCCGCCCGTCGAGGGTGGCCCGTACGCGCTCGGGCGAGGGCGTCTCGACCACGGTGGCGCCGGTGGGGGCGGTCAGCGTGGCCACCTCGTCCTGCAGCACGAGCCGGCCGCGGTCGAGCACGCCGACCCGGGAGCACAGCTGCTCGACCTCGGCCAGCAGGTGGCTGGACAGGAAGATCGTCGTCCCGGTGCGGTGCAGGTCGAGCAGCAACTCGCGCACCTCTGTGATGCCCTGCGGGTCGAGCCCGTTCGTGGGCTCGTCGAGGACCAGGAGCTCGGGACGGCGCAGCAGCGCGCCGGCCAGACCGAGCCGCTGCCGCATGCCCAGCGAGTAGGCCTTGACCGGCTTGCGGCCGACGCCGGCGAGCCCGACCTGGTCGAGCACCTCGGCGATCCGGCGGCGCCGGGTGCGCCACGGGCCGCCCGGTCCCGAGGCGTCGAGCAGGGCCAGGTTCTCCCGGCCCGACAGGTGGCCGTAGTGGGCCGGCCCCTCGATCAGCGCACCGATCCGTGGCAGCACCCGGCGTCCCGCGCGGGGCATGCGGCCCCCGAGCAGCTCGACCTCACCGCGGGTCGGCAGCACGAGACCGAGCAGCATGCGCACCGTGGTCGTCTTGCCGGAGCCGTTGGCCCCGAGGAAGCCGTAGACGTCGCCGGGCTGCACGTCGAGGTCGATGCCGTCGACCGCCCGCAACCGGCCGAACTGCTTGACCAGGCCGCGCGTGACGATGACCCCGTTCACGGCGCGACCCCCTGGTCGGGCAGCGCGTCGGCCGCGGCCTTCAGCGCGTCGGGTGTGACGGTGCCGGTCAGCACGTAGGGCCCGCTGCGCTGCCGCCGGACGAGCATGAGCCCGACCGGTCCCGCAGCCACCCGGATCCCCGACGCGTCGGTGATCGCCGTCGGGCTCTGGGCCAGCGTGCGGCGCAGCCCGTCCTCGAGCCGATCGGGAACGGGGGCGACGGCGAGCAGCGTCGCCCCGCGGCCGTAGAGCCCGATCCCCGGCGGAACGCCCTCGAGCCGGCGGCGCGGCAGCCCGGCGAGGCTCGGTGGGAGCGGCACCGTCTCGATCCGCTTCCCGGCCTCGAGCAGCACCTCGTTCTCCCGCCCCACACGGACGGTGGCGCCGTAGGGCGGCGTGAACGCCGTGGTCGCCGCGGCGGGGCGGGCGACGGCCAGGTCCAGGAACCGGGTGTCGAGCGCCGGCTGACCCGCCTGCCGACCCACGATCTGCACCTGCAGCGGCAGGCCGCTCCGCGCATCGACCCACACGTCGACGTGCGCCACCGACGAGGCCGGCTGCGACGGCGTGATGCGCAGCCCGAGCGCGTTCCGCTCCGCGACCCGCCGGGCACCGGTGCGGGACAGCTCGGCCGGCGTCGCCTCCGAGACCAGGCGACGGCCCAGCGCGTTCGGCAGCAGGTCGGGAGGGGCGGGCAGCGACAGCGGCGTCGCCGTCGTCCGGGCGGCGGTCGCGCGCTCGTACTCCCAGGTCCAGGTGCCGCCGGAGCCGGTGTGGGTGCCGGTCTCGCCGGTCGGGGTGACGACGTCGACCCGGTTGTCGGCCGGCCCGCGCCACCAGACCCGCATCGTCGTCCGGTCGCTGAACAGGTCCGCCACCGACGTCAGCTGGTCGGTGACCGGGAGCGCCAGGCCGCCTGCCGACTCCGCGTACCCGGAGAACGCGATTCCCGCACTGGCCAGCACCCGCGCGCGCAGGGTGGCGGCACTGACCGCGGCGTCGGAGGCCGGCAGCGCGCCGACGAGCGACGGCAGCGCCGCGAGGACGGCGACCAGTGCGCCGACGGCGGTCCAGCGCAGCGCCTTGCCGTGCCCGCGCCGCGCCATGCAGCCACGGTACGACGGCCGGGTCAGCCCACCGCCACGATCAGGAAGCACGCGGCGAGGCCCAGGGCCACCGGGGTCATCACGATGCGCTCCGGCTTGCTGCGGGACACCGCGTTCATCGCCGCCCCCAGCAGGAAGTAGCCCGCCAGCACCCAGACCGCGACGTGCACCCAGCTCGTCCCCGGGAGCGACGGTAGCGGGCGCGATCCCGACCGGCACGCAGGGCCCCTCGCGCCTGACCAGCAGATACTTCTCCCCAGCCGACTTGCCGTCTCCTCTGTTCGAACGTATGATCGAACAATGCCGATGGAGGTGCGCACGGGCGACGAGTACGTCGAGGCGTGCCGGCGTGCGCAGCTGCATGGCCGAGGCGGCCAGGCCGCGCGCGCGTCCACCGACCTGCCGGCGTTCGCCCCACCCGTCGCACTGTCGAGTGGCCCGCTCGGTGCCGTCCAGACTGCCGACCGCGAGATCGCGCGGCAGACGGCCGTACGTGCACGCGCGGTGGCCGAGTTCGCCGCGACCCGCCCGGCCACCGTCGACCGGGCGCAGGGCGAACCGGGCGCGATGAGCGCGGAGCGATGGAACGCGCGCCCCGAGATCCTGCGCCCGGTGAGCGAGTGGGCGGGGCGCGAACTGATGGTGGCCCTGTCGATCACCGCGGAGGCCGCCGACGCCCTGCTGACGCGTTCGCTGACCCTGGTGCACCGGCTCCCCGCCACTCTGGCCGCACTCGAAGCCGGCGCGCTGCACCCGGGGCACCTCTGGACGATGCTGGAGCAAGTCGCACCGATCGACGACGCCCGTATCCGGACCGAGGTGGAGACCGGGTTGCTGCGCTGGGCCGCCGGCCGGGTGGTGACCCCGGCACAGCTCGGCGCCAAGGCGCGCCGCGAGGTGGCCCGGCGTGACGCCAGGGCCGCCGCCCGTCAACTGCAGGAGGCCCTGAAGGGGCGCGGTGTCCACCTGCGCCCCCACGCGGTCGACGGAATGGGCGTCCTCACCATGGTCGCCACCATGCCCGAGGCGCAGGCGCTGTACCGGACCCTCACCGCGTGCGCCGAAACCCTCGACGACGAGGACGACCAGCGCACCCGCGGGCAGAAGATGATCGACTGCCTGATCGATCTGGTGCTGCGCCCGGGCGAGACCGACCTGCCCCCGGTGCAGGTGTTGCTGACGATCGTCGCGTCGATCGGCACCCTGCTCGGCGGGGACGCCCCCGGTGAGATCGACGGTCAGGTGGTCCCGGCCGAGATGATCCGCCAGTTGTTGGACGGCCTCGGCGCGCGTAGCCACTCCACCTCCGAGGTCTCGCTGCCGCCCGGTGAGGTAGTTGCCGCCGGCGCCATCACCTGGCAGGAGGCAGAGCAGGAAGAGCTGGGGCGGTGGTGGACCGAGATGGAGCGCCGCGTCCTCGCCGACGAACTCGTCGATCCGTACCCCGAGCCGAGCGCCGCTGACGACGTCTCCCGCACGACGCCACCCGAGGTTCCGCTCGCCCCTCTCTGTGAGGAACTGCCCCCCGACCAGCCGCCAAAGTCGCGCGGGAACGACGAGCCGCCGGAGCCGGGCCCGAGGGACCAGCAACCCGGCTCGTCGGTCGACGACGGCTGGTGGGCGGCCGCAGATGAGGCGGTGGACGAGGCAGGACAGGCGTTGCTCGGGGTGGAGCAGAAGCTCGCCCACGCCCGGCGGCTGGTGCACACGGCGGCCGCCGCCGACGCGGCCGACGAGTCCGCCTGGCAGGCCGGGCCGGGCGGACGGGTGACGGACGCCGAGGATGCGATCACCGCGCTGCGGTCGGCGACGGAGGCCCAGCGCCTGCAACTGGGCCACCTGCTCGCGAGCACCGGGGGTGGCGGGCTGGCCGAGCGGCCCCGGATTGCGCTCGTCGACGCCCTCTCGGGCGCCCTGCTCGCATTGACCGACCTGCCGGGACTGACCCGGGCCGGCACCTGCGGGCGCAGCACGTGCCGCCGGCACCCGGACAGGTGCACGCACGACCTCAGCGACCGCCCCGGGCTGGGTCCGCCCGGCCCCACCGATGCCTACCAGCCCTCGGCCGAACTCGACCGCTGGGTGCGTGCCCGCGATCGGCGCTGCCGGTTCCCCGGCTGCCGCAGGCGCGTGCCCAGGGGTGGCGAGCTCGACCACCACCTCCCCTATCCGGATGGACCGACCAGCGCCGCCAACCTCGTGGGCTACTGCACGTCCGACCATCGGGGCAAGCACCAGGCACCGGGCTGGGAGTACCGGCTCGAGCCCGACGGGACCCTCACCGTCAGCACCCCGACCGGCCTCGTCGCCGCCACCAGCCCACCGCCCTTCTGAGCGTCCCGTGGCGGCTACGGCGAGTGAAAGCGCACGCTCCGGGGCACCCAGTGCGCATGGCTCCTCCGCTCAGTGACGCCGTCGTCGTCGACGTCCTCCGCCGGGTCGACCGGTTGACCACCCCGCTGGCCGACCGGCTCGGCCGTCCGCCGGCCCTGTCGCAGGAGGAACGCGACCAGTGGTGGGCCGACCGGGTGTCGCGGTTCGCGGCGGGCGTGTCGGCGGCTCCGCGGTTCGTGGGTCGCCTCGCCGACCTGCTGCCGCTGCAGAACACGGTCGGGACGGCGGTGCAGGCGGTCGTCGTCCTCGGCGTCGCCGGGGAGTACGGGATCACCGACCCGGCGCAGCGCGTGTCCCTGCTCGCCCGGGTGCTGCTCCGCCGTGAGCTCCCGGCCGACCGGGTCGAGCCGCTGCTGACCCACGCCCGCGGCACCTACCGCGACGACGCGCTGGGCGCCGACCGCTCGGGCCTGACCGGCACAGCGCGCACGCTCTGGCGGGTCTCCCGGCTGCTCGGGCGCATCGACGAGGCCCTCGACGCGCGCCCGAAGGGCAAGTGGCGGCACCGCGCGCTGTCCAACCTGCCCGTGGTCGGCGTCCTGGGCGGCTACGCCGCGGAGCGCGAGGGCCTTCGCCGCGCCGCCGCCCGCACCGCCGGCCTGCTGGCCGGGGCGGTCAGCCGGTAGCGGTCAGGCGGTAGCGGTAAGCCGGTAGCGGTCAGGCGGTAGCGGTCAGGCGGTAGCGGTCAGCCGGCAGCCGGCAGCGGCTCGGCCGAGAGGTTGGTGAACACCTCGCGGGTCGCCGTCGACCGGTTCATGGTGATGAAGTGGATGCCGGGCACGCCCTCGGCCAGCAGCCGCGCGCAGAGATCGGTCGCGACCTCCACGCCCAGCGCCCGCACCGCGGCCTTGTCCTCGGGCCGGTCGCCGTCGACGGCGGCGAACCGCTCGGCGAGGTCGGCCGGGAACGCCTGCCCCGACAGCTGCACGATCCGGGTGATCTGCCGGACGTTGGTCACCGGCATGACCCCCGCGATGATCGGCACCTCGCACCCGCGCGCGGTCACCCGGTCCCGCAGCCGCAGGTAGTCCTCGGGGCGGAAGAACATCTGGGTGATCGCGAAGTCGGCACCGGCCCGGCACTTGGCCACGAACATCTCCACGTCGGTGTCGAAGTCCGGCGACCGCGGATGCCGCTCGGGGAACGCCGCGACACCGACCGAGAAGTCGCCCATCGAGTCGATCAGCTCGACCAGCTCCGAGGCGTAGTGCAGGCCCTCCGGATGCGCGACCCACTCGGCCTGCGGGTCGGCGCCGGGCGGGTCGCCGCGCAGCGCCAGCATGTTGCGGACCCCCGCCGCGGCCAGCCGGCTCACCACGTGCCGCAGCTCGGCGACGCTGTGGTCGACGGCGGTCAGGTGGGCCAGCGGGGTCATCGTCGTCTCGGTGGCGATGCGCTCGGTGACCGAGACGGTGCCCTCCCGCGTCGAACCCCCGGCCCCGTAGGTGACCGAGACGAACGACGGGCGCAACCGCTCCAACTCCCGCAATGCCGTCCAGAGCTGCACCTGCGCCTCGGGCGTCTTCGGCGGGAAGAACTCGAACGACCACGTCGGGCGCTCCGAGGCGAGCAGCTCGCGAACGGTTCGGGTCACGGGACTCGAGGGTACGGAAGCCACCGTGCCGGACTGCGGGATACTGGCGCGGTGACCGCCGGGACGCACGACGAGTCCACGCCTCCCCTGGCGGCCGCCGACGTCGACCGCATCCGCGCGGCGGTGAGCGATGCGCTCGGCGACTTCCTCGACCGGCAGCGCGACATCCTCGCCGCGATGGACCCGGCGCTCGAGCCGATCGTCGAGGAGGTGCGGGCGCTGGCGGCCGGCGGCAAGCGGCTGCGGCCCTCGTTCGCCTACTGGGGCTGGCGCGGGGCCGCTGGCACCGGCGAGGGCCGGGAGGACGACGCCGCCGTGCTGCGTGCCGTCGCCGCGCTGGAGTTCGTGCACGCCAGCGCACTCGTGCACGACGACGTCATGGACGGCGCTCGCACCCGACGCGGCCGCCCGGCCACCCACATCGGCTTCGCCGCCCGGCACACGACCGACGCCCTCGTCGGCGACGGCGTCATGTTCGGCACCGGCGCGGCGATCCTGGTCGGCGACCTGACCCTGGTGTGGTCCGACGAACTGCTCCGCTGCTCGGGGCTCTCGGCCGCGGCACTCGGCCGCGCGCGCCCCGTTTGGGACACGATGCGCACCGAGGTGACCGCGGGCCAGTACCTCGACCTGCTGCGGGCCGCCGGCGGCCTGCCCGGCCCCGACGGCGCGCTGACCGTCGCCCGCTACAAGAGCGCCGGGTACACCGTGCAGCGCCCGCTCCAGCTGGGTGCGGCCATCGCCGGCGCCGGCCCGGACGTCGTCGAGGCGTGCACCGCGATCGGGCTGCCCCTCGGCGAGGCGTTCCAGCTGCGGGACGACGTCCTCGGCGTGTTCGGCGATCCCGAGGTGACCGGCAAGTCCGCCGACGACGACCTGCGCGAGGGCAAGCAGACCCTGCTGATCGCGCTGGCCGAGCAGGAGACCGACGACGCCGGGCGCCGGCTGCTCGCCGACGTCCTGGGCGACGCCGACGCCGGGACCGAGCAGTTCGACGCCGTCCGCCGCCTGCTCGAGTCGACCGGCGCCCGGGCCCGCGTCGAGGAGCGCATCCTCGAGCGGACCTCGGAGGCGCGCGACGCCATCGCCGCGGCCCCGCTCGCTGCCGACGCCCGGGCGGCCCTCGACGCCCTGGCGGTCGCGGCGACGTCCCGCGCCGCCTGATCGTGCGCACCGTCCCCGGCCGCACCGATCGGGTCGTGGTCGTCGGCGCGGGCCTGGCCGGCCTCTCGGCCGCCCTGCGGCTGCGCGGCGCCGGGCGCGAGGTGACCGTCGTGGAACGGGACCCGGGCCCGGGCGGCCGCGCGGGCCGCATCGACCGCGGCGGGTACGCCCTCGACACCGGTCCGTCGGTCTTCACCGCGCCGGAACTCGTGGCCGACGCCCTCGCCGCCGTCGGCGACACCCTCGAGCGCCGGCTCACCCTGCTGCGCCTGGACACCACCTACCGCGCCCGGTTCGCCGACGGATCGCACCTCGACGTGCATGCCGATCCCGACGCGTTCGCCGCCGAGGTCGAGCGCGTCTGCGGCGCCGCCGAGGCCGGCGCGCTGCGCCGCTACCTCGCCGATCTCGCCGACCTCTACCGGCTGCAGCTGGCCACGTTCATCGACCGCAACCTCGACTCGCCGCTCGATCTGGCCGGCCCCGAGCTCGTCGCACTCGCCCGCCGGGGCGGCTTCGGGCGGCTGTCGCGGTACGTGGAGCGCTCGTTCACCGACGAGCGGCTCCGCCGGCTGTTCAGCTTCCAGGCCCTCTACGCGGGGGTGTCGCCCTACCGGGCGGTCGCCGCCTACGCCGTGATCGCCCAGCTCGACATCGGGGCCGGCGTCTGGCACCCCGAGGGCGGGATGGCCGCCGTCCCCCGGGCACTGGCCGCGGCCGCGGCGGACGCCGGCGTGACCTTCCGGTACGGCACGGCGGTGCGGGCGCTGGAGCCGGCGGGACGGCGGGTCACCGGCGTGCTCCTAGACGACGGCGAGCGGCTGCCCGCGGACGCCGTCGTGGTCACCGCCGACGCCCCCCAGGCCCTGGTTCCGGGGCTGCGTGGACCCCGCCGCCCGGTGTACTCCCCCTCCTGCGTGGCGCTGCACCTCGGCGTCCGCGCCGGGCTGCCGGGCCACGCGCACCACACGATCAGCTTCGGCGGCGCGTGGCGGGAGGTGTTCCGGGAGCTGACCCGTGACGGCGCGTTTCCCGGCGGGGGTCCCGGGGCTCGGCGGGGAATGATCATGAGCGACCCGAGCCTGCTGATCAGCATGCCGTCGCGCACCGACCCCTCGCTGGCCCCCGACGGCGGTCACGTGCTCAGCGTCGTGGCGCCGACCCCCAACCTCGACCGCCGGAGCGGCGGCAACCCCGACCTCGACTGGACGGCGCTGCGCCCCCGCTACCGCGACGAGCTCCTCTGCGTGCTCGAGGCGCGCGGCTGGACCGGGCTGACCGGCGCGATCGAGGTCGAGGAGATGGCCACGCCGGCCGACTGGGCCGCGCAGGGCATGGCAGCGGGCACCCCGTTCGCCCTCGCGCACACGTTCGGGCAGACCGGTCCCTTCCGCCCCGCCACCCTGCCCCGGCGCGGGCCCGAGAACGTCGTGCTCGCCGGGTCGTCGGTGCAGCCGGGCGTGGGGGTGCCGATGGTGCTGATCAGCGGCCGACTGGCTGCCGAGCGGATCACCGGATGACCGCCGTGGCCGACCGGCAGGAGCAGCTCCGCGCCGCCTACGCGCACTGCGCCGCCATCGCCGCCCGGCACGGCACGAGCTACCACCTGGCCACCCGCCTGCTGACGGCCGACCGGCGGCCCGCCGTGCACGCCCTCTACGCCGCCGCCCGTACCGCCGACGACCTCGTCGACCTGCCCGGGCCCGACCCGGCCGCCGAGCTGGCCGGCTGGTCCCGCGCGCTGCTGGCCGAGCTGGAGGCGGGCTGGTCCGACGACCCGGTGCGGCTGGCCCTCGTGCACACCTACCGCCGCTACGACATCGCCGTCGACCACCTCGTCGACTTCCTGGCCGCGATGTCCAGCGACCTCGACGTCACCGGCTACGCCGACCTCGCCGCGCTGGACCGGTACATGTGGGGCTCGGCCGCCGTCATCGGCCTGCAGGTGCTGCCGGTCCTCGGCACCGCCCGCGGCCTGCCCCGCGCGGACGCCGAGCCGTACGCCATCGCCCTGGGCGAGGCGTTCCAGCTGACCAACTTCCTGCGCGACGTCGCCGAGGACGCCGACCGCGGGCGCGTGTACCTGCCCGCCGACCTGATGGCCGCCCACGGGGTGACCCGCGAGCAGGTGCTGGCCAAGCGGTTCGACGCCGGGTTCGCCGCGCTGATGCGGGAGATGATCGCCGTCGTCCGCCGCCGGTACGACGACGCGGCGCCGGGCACCGCACTGCTGGCACCGGAGTCGCGGGACTGCGTGCGGGCGGCGACCGCGCTCTACGGCGGCATCCTCACCGAGATCGAGCGGGCGGACTACCGCGTGCTCGACCGCCGGGTCCGGGTGCCGCGACCCCGCCGGCTGGCGGTGTTCGCCCGCCGGTTGACCGCCGCCCAGCTGGCCAGGGTCAGGGTGACCATGGCGAAGCCGAACAGCAGGTCCTCGACCGGCGCGTAGGCGATCCGCGGGCCCCAGATGGCGGCCGGGTCGTAGGTGACGACGTCGAGCCCGGTCAGGACGCCGTTCATCAGCAGCTGGAAGACGACGATGATCGCGTAGGCCAGCCAGAACGCCCTGCGCGTGACCATCCGGGTGCGGAACACGAACAGGTCGGCCAGCACGACCGCCACGACCGCGGTGACGGCGAGCGCGGAGTAGGTCACGACTCCTCCTCGGCGGGATAGCCGGCCTCCCAGCCGGTGACCTTCCGCACCGCCTCCAGCGTCAGCACCGCGCACAGCGGGACGACGAGGAAGAACAGCACCTCCTCGACCGGGATCCCGCCGGGCAGCCGCACGTCGAGGGTGCGGCCGGCGTCGTAGGCCCAGTGGTGGCGGGCGATCGCGTACAGCACCCAGCCGACGAAGACGACGAACTCCGGCAGCACCGCCACGAGGAACCGGCGCCAGCGCGCGTACACCCGCACCCGCAGGACCAGCTCCAGCGGCGCCGTGACGACGAGGCACCCGGCCAGCAGCAGCAGGTAGGTCAGGTGCCCCATGGGCGAGCTACAGGGCCATGGCCTGGGCGCGCCGGGTGACCTCGGTGTGCCGGTCGTCGCGCAGCGCCTGCACCGGGGTGCCGGGCAGCGAGTCGTCCTCCCGGAACAGCCAGTCGAAGGCCTCCTGGTCGCTGAACCCGCCGTCGCGCAGCACGGTCAGCAGGCCGGGCAGGTGCTTGAGGACGGCGCCGTCCTGCACGAAGTCGGCCGGGATCTTGCCGTTGCCGCTGCCCGGCACGGCCATCAGCTTGCCGTCGCGCAGCAGCTGACGGACCCGGTTGGGCGAGACGCCCAGGAGCTTGGCCGCGTCCGCGGGAGTGAGCGTGTCCATAGGGTGCGAGCCTATGGCGCCCGACGACACCACATCCACGGAGCCCGGCTCCTGGCTCGGCGGCACGGGCGCGCCCGGCCAGCGCCGGCGCGCGGCGGCGACCCCGGAGGACACCCCCGTGGATGAGGTCGCGCGGCCGGAGGTCCTCGACCTCGCCGCCCTCGAGGCGGAGACGCGCCGGATCCTCGCCCCCGACGTGGCCGACTACTACGCCGGTGGGGCCGAGACCGAGACCACGCTGCGCGAGGCCACCCCCGCCTGGCGGTCCTGGCGGCTGCGGCCGCGGATCCTGCGCGGGGTGTCGGCGGTCGACCTGCGCACCACCCTGCTCGGCAGCGAGGTCGCGACGCCGATCGGGGTGGCCCCGTGGGGCTACCAGGTGATGGCCTCGCCCGAGGGCGAGCGCGGCACCGCGCGTGGCGCCGCCGGCGCCGGCGCGCTCATGACGGTGTCGACGGCAGCGACCACGGCGCTGGCCGACGTCGCGGCCGCCGAGCCGCACGCGCCCAAGTGGTTCCAGCTCTACCGGCGGCACTCCCCCGCGCACACCGACGAGCTGGCCCGGCGGGCCGGTCGGGCCGGCTACCGGGCGCTCGTGCTCACCGCCGACCTGCCGGTGATGGGCCGCCGGCTGCGCGACCTGGCCCACGACTTCGCGCTGCCCGCCGACCTCCCGCTGGCCAACCTCGCTCCGGAGGGCTCGGGCCCGCCCGCCCACAGCCCGGTCTGGACCTTCGACGACATCGGCCGGTTCGGCGAGCTGTCCGGGCTGCCGGTGGTCGTCAAGGGCGTGCTGCGCGGCGACGACGCCGTCCGGTGCGTGGAGGCCGGAGCGGCCGCGGTCTGGGTGTCGGCACACGGCGGCCGGCAGGCCGATCCGGTGATCGCCAGCGCGCACGCCCTGCCCGAGGTGGTCGCGGCGGTGGCCGACGAGGTGGAGGTGTACGTCGACGGCGGGATCCGCTCGGGATCCGACGTCCTCACCGCGCTCGCCCTGGGCGCGACCGGGGTGTTCGTCGGCCGGCCGGCCGTGTGGGGCCTGGCGACCGGCGGTGCCTCCGGCGTGTCGGGAGTGCTGACCGGCCTCAGCGCCGAGCTGGCGCACACGATGGCCCTGTGCGGCCTGCCCGACGTGCGGAGAGTTCCCCGCGACACGGTGACGCCGGCGAGGTCGGCTCCCTGACCATGCGCACCAGGCGCCCCGACCGCCCCCTGAACCGCGTGGTTCGCCAACTCCCGGCCACGGCGCTCGTAGACTCGGCCGAGTGGACACCGTCGTGACCGACCCCGTGGTGGGCCTGGTCCTCGAAGGGCGCTACCGCCTCGAGGAACGGCTGGCGCGCGGCGGCATGTCGACGGTCTACGCCGCCACCGATCTCCGCCTGCACCGCACGGTGGCCGTCAAGATCATGGCCGACCACCTGGTGCACGATCCGACCTTCGTCGACCGCTTCACCCGCGAGGCCCGCGCCGCGGCGATGCTCAGCCACCCCAACGTGGTCTCGGTCAGCGACCAGGGCAGCGACCAGGGCCTGGTCTTCCTGGTCATGGAACTGGTCCGCGGGCGCACGCTGCGCGATCTGCTGCACGCCCGCGGCCGACTGACCGTCGGCGAGGCGTTCGCCGTCCTCGAGCCGGTGCTCGCCGGGCTGACCGCCGCCCACCGCGCCGGGATCGTGCACCGCGACATCAAGCCCGAGAACGTGCTCATCGGCGTCGACGGCGTGGTCAAGGTCGCCGACTTCGGGCTGGCCCGCGCCGTCGTCGGCACCGGGCAGAGCCAGACCGGCGGCGTGCTCATCGGCACGGTCGCCTACCTGTCCCCCGAGCAGCTCGAGCGCGGCCGGGCCGACGCCCGCACCGACATCTACGCGGCCGGCATCGTGCTCTACGAGATGCTCACCGGGCACCCGCCCTACGGCGGCGACACCCCGCTGGCCGTCGCCTACCAGCACGTCCACCACGACGTCCCCCCGCCGTCGGCCGACGTCCCCGGCATCCCGCCGCAGGTCGACGAGCTCGTCGCCCGCACGACGCGGCGCGACCCGGCGGGCCGCCCGGTCGACGCCGGCGCGTTCCTCGCCGAGCTCGCCGACCTGCGCAAGCGCCTCGGCATCGAGCCCGTGCCGGTGCCCACCGGCCGCAGCACCGCCGGCCCCGGCACGCTCCGCCCGACGAACCGGCCGACGCGCCCGCGGCACCCGAGCGACCCGATGACCGAGGTCCTCGGCCGCTCCGACCGCGCCGCCGGGCGCACGAGCATGCTGCCCGGCATGGGCGCGGGCCCCACGACCCACGCCAACGGCCGCCGCCCGGTCGCCGAGCGCCCGCGCCCCGGCGTCCCCCAGCACATCCGCCGGCGGCGGGCCCGCCTCGCCTTCGCGATCGTGCTGCTGCTGGCGGTCACCATCGGCGCCGTCGGCTGGTGGCTGGGGTCGGGGCGGTGGACCAACGTGCCCGAGCTCCTCGGCAAGCAGCAGGACGTCGCGATCAACCTCGTCCAGAAGGCCGGGCTCGACGCCGACTGCTGCACCCAGCAGTGGAGCGAGAAGGTGCCGGCCGGCCAGGTCATCTCGACCAACCCGCCGGCGGGCGAGGCCATCCGCGGCAGCAACGTCCGGCTGGTCGTGTCGAAAGGGCCGGAGCGCTTCCGGGTCGACGCCGCGCTGGTGAACCAGCCCGAGGAGGTCGTCACCGCGAAGCTGCAGGAGGCGCTGCCGGCGATCCAGTTCACCAGCGAGCAGCGCTACGCCAACGACGTGAAGGCCGGCCTGGTGATCGGGTTCGTGCCGCCGGCGGGCACCGAGCTCAAGCGTGGCCAGGTCGTCACCGTGCTGGTGAGCAAGGGCCACGAGCCGGTCGCCGTACCGGACGTCACCGGCCAGAAGCCCGACCAGGCCACGCAGAACCTGCAGAAGCTCGGCTTCGTCGTGACGCGCGGCCCCGACGGGCGCAGCGCCACGGTCGACAAGGGCGCGGTCATGGCCACCACCCCGGCGCCGTCGGCGTCGGCCCCCTACGGCAGCACGGTGAGCATCCAGGTCTCGATCGGCGTGCCGCAGGTGACGGTGCCCGACGTGACCGGCATGAGCGCCGAGCAGGCCACCCAGGTGCTCACGAAGGCGGGTCTGAAGGTCGAGTCGACCACGTTCTTCGGCGACAACGTGCGCCGTCAGGCGCCGGCGGCGGGCAAGGTCGTCGACCAGGGCACCACCGTGCGGATCCTGGTCAGTTTCTAGGTGCTGCCGCGCACGACGGCACCCCTCATCGGGGCGCACATCCAGACCCGGGGCGGCCTCGCCAAGGGCGGTCTCCCCTACGCCGACGCCGTCCGGGCCGGGGCCGTGCAGGTGTTCGTCGGCAACCCGCGCGGCTGGCGGCTGACCGACGGCGACCCCGCGCAGGACGCCCTGTTCACCGCCGGTTGCGCCGACCGCGGCGTCCCGTCCTTCATCCACACACCGTTCCTGGTCAACGTCGGCTCCCCCACGGAGGCCACCGTCGAGCAGTCGGTCGCCTCGATCGCGCACAACCTCGCCCGCGGCGCCCAGCTCGGGTGTCAGGGGGTCGTCGTGCACGCCGGCTCGGCCGTCGGCGAGGACCGGTACGAGGCGGCGCTGCGCCAGCTCCGCGAGCGCCTCCTCCCGGTGCTCGACGCGCTGCCCGCCGACGGTCCGCGCCTGCTGATCGAGCCGACCGCCGGCGGCGGCAAGGCGCTCGCCGCGACCGTCGAGGACCTCGGCCCCTACTTCGCGGCACTCGACGACCACCCGCTCGTCGGCGTCTGCTTCGACACCTGCCACGCCTGGGCGGCCGGCCACGACCTCGCCGCGCCGGGTGGGATGACGGCGACCCTCGACGCGCTGCTCGCCACCGTCGGGCCGGGCCGCCTCGGGCTCGTGCACGCCAACGACTCGCTCGACACGTGCGGCTCCAAGCGCGACCGGCACACCACGATCGGCGAGGGCTCGATCGGGGTCGCGCCGTTCGCCGAGCTGCTGGCCCACCCCTCGATGGACGGCGTCCCCATCGTGGTGGAGACGCCGTCCGAGCTGGACGGGACCACCTGGGGCGGCCACGCCCGCGACATCGCCCTGCTCCGCTCGCTGGGAGATGCCGCGGCGGAGGAGTCCCCCGCGGCCTGAGCGACGGGACGCGAGTGCGACGAACTCGTGGCCATCAGGCGCCGATCACCACGAGTTCGTCGCATTCGATCACTGGAAGGGGACGGCGTGCGGTTCCAGGTCGTGCCGGCGGCGTACGTGTTCCTGCGGCGCACCGAGGACGGCGCCGAGCAGCTGCTGCTCCAGCTGAGGGACGGCACCGGCTATATGGACGGACACTGGGCCGCCGCGGCCGCCGGTCACGTCGAGGCGGGCGAGTCCGTGCTGGAGGCCGCCGTCCGGGAGGCAGTGGAGGAGCTCGGTATCCGGGTCGACCCCGACGACCTGGTGCCGCTGTGCGCGATGCACCGGACCGTCGCTCCCCACGGCCCGATCGACGAACGGGTCGACTTCTTCTTCGAGTGCCGCCGCTGGGTGGGCGAGCCACGGATCCAGGAGGCGGACAAGTCCGCGGATCTGCGGTGGTTCGACCTGACCGCGCTACCGGACCCCGTGGTCCCGCACGAGCGCCAGGTGATGACAGCGCTGCGTGACGGCGGCCTCCGGGCGATCGTCACCAACGGCTTCGCCTGAGGAACACGGCCGCACCACGGTGCGGCCCGGAGGACCGCGGTGTTACAGCAGCGGCGCCAGCACGTCGGCGGCGCGGTCGATCGCGGCGCGGTCGACGTCGAGGTGGGTGACCAGGCGGAGCCGGCGGGCGCTCACCTGGCTGACCAGCACGCCCTGGGCCTTGGCGGCCTCGGCGACCACGGGAGCCGCGACGTCGTCGAGCACCACCATGTTGGTCTCGACGGACGACGGGTCGGCGCCGAGGCGCTTGGCGAGGAGCTGGGCGTGCTCGTGGTCCTCCCCCAGCCGCGGCAGGTGGACGTCGAGCGCGTGCAGCCCCGCCGCCGCGAGGACGCCGGCCTGCCGCATGCCGCCACCGAGCCGCTTACGCCACAGCCGGGCGGTCGCGATCCGCTCGGCCGAGGACACCAGCACCGACCCGACCGGGGCACCGAGCCCCTTCGACAGGCAGACGGACGCCGTGTCGGCCAGCCGGCCGTAGGTCGACAGCTCGACGCCCGAGGCGGCG
>DASYGS010000034.1:0-6590 GCA_035999465.1 Blastococcus sp.
GTTCCTGATGTGGGCGGGCCGCCAGCCGGTCACCTCCCGCAGCTGAGCCGGCGGGTCAGGCGCGCGGCTGCCAGCCCGACGCCAGCTTGGCCTGGACGGCGCGCATCGCGGCCAGCGGCGACATCGCCTGGTCGACCTGCAACCGGGTCACCTCGGCCATGACGGCGTCCCACCGGTTGGGCGGGCTGCTCTCCCGCAGCTTCGTGCGCGCCTGGGCGAGCTCGGCCGTCACACTGCCCGGCTGCGGGAGGGACGGCGAGGGCAGCACTGAACGCAGCGGGTCGAGCTCCATGGCGGGGAAACTAGAGGTCAGCGGCCCGTTTCGGAAGGTCCCGGCGCGCAACGATCCTCATCGGGACGGCGTCCAGGCCGGCGATCGCCCCGTCCGCCCCAGCAGGCTCTCGAGCACCGGCGCGTCGTCGGGCACCGGCACCACCGGCCCGAAGATCCCGTCACCCCCCTCCGGGCCGCCGGACACGAACGCGAGACACGCCTCGGCGGACGCCGGATCGGCCGGGTACGGCTGACCGGTCGCCACCGCGAGGTCCCAGCCGTGCACCAGCACCTCGTTCAGCGCGACCACCCCCATCGCCGCGCCCGGCAGCTGCGCGCCGCCGACCTCGGTCATCCCCTCCCACGCCGCCGGGACCTTCCACGCCTCGACCAGCGCGTCGAGCTGCGCGGGCAGGCGGGTGCGCCAGTCGGCCGGCAGGCTCCTCGCGTCGGCCGAGGGGCCCCCGGCCTGCGGCTTCTTCTCCGCGCCCAGCCGGAAGGCCAGCGTGAGGCCGACCAGGTGGTCGAGCATGCCCGCCACCGACGTCCCCGTGCACGGGGTCGGGTCGGTCAACTGGTCGTCGCGGACCCCGGCCACCACGCGCGCCACGGTCGTCGCCGCCGGGCCGAGGTCGAGCATCGTCGTCTCCATGCTGGTCCGACCGGCCGAGCACGCCGGACTCATCGGTCCGGCGGGCCCGGTGCGGGTCAGCTCTTCGCGTAGGTGTCGGCGGTCTTGCTCTCGAACTCCAGCGCCACGAACTGCTCGTCGCCCACCACCCGGGCGTTGTGCCCCGGCTCGAGGCGGTAGCTGTCGCCCGGGGTGAGGTCGGCCTCGGTGCCGTCGTCCGCGGTGATGTGCAGCGTCCCCGACACGACGTACCCGAGGTGTGCCGCCTGGCAGCTGTCGGTGCCGGCCACCGGCTTGATGCACTCCACCCAGCTCCAGCCGGGTTCCACCGTGAGCCGCGCGACGCTGGCGCCCCCGAGGTGGACGACGCTCACCCTCGTCTTCTCCGGGGTCCGCATCTCGTCGGGTCGGTCCATGCTCCTGGTCTCGATGCTGGCCATCTGCTGCTCCTCCCCTGCGCCGGAGGCGGGAGCGCGCTCCGGCGCCGCGAACTCTGCTCGCGCGCCCCGCCCGGGTCTACGGACGAAATGCCCGGACCCGTCGTCGCCGGTATTGCCCGTGCCCGGCCGGAGCGCCAGCCTGGGTCCGTGACCGATCCGTTCGACCTGCAGCGGTTCGTCGACGCGCAGGACAACGGCCGGATCTACGACTCCGCCCTCGCCGAGCTCCGGGCCGGGCAGAAGCGCGGGCACTGGATGTGGTTCGTGTTCCCGCAGCTCGACGGGCTCGGGCACAGCGCGATGGCCCACTTCTACGGCCTCTCCGGCCTGGACGAGGCGAAGGCCTACCTCGCGCACCCGGTGCTGGGGCCGCGGCTGGTCGAGTGCGCCCGCGCCCTCACCGCCCACCGCCACCCCGACGCCGTCCGCGTGCTCGGACCCGTCGACGCCCAGAAGCTGCACTCGTCGATGACGCTGTTCGCCCGCGCCGGCCCGCACGAGCGCGCTTTCCGCGACGTCCTGCACCGGTACTTCGGCGACCGTCCCGACGACGGGACGACGAGCCGGCTCTGACACCCGGGCCCGGTGCGGACCGGTCAGAAGGCGCCCGTGCCACGCGGGGAACCGAGCCCCGTCGGGCCGTCCCAGCCGGGGCCGGACCGGCACCACAGGACCACGGGGCAGTCGCCGTTGGCACCGCCCGTCACGTCGTCGAGCGCAGCGGCGTCCCCCGCGTGCGCCCAGGTGACAGCGCCCGGGTAGCCGCCCGCGTGCACGGCGGTACCCATCGCGTAGACGGCGGCGATGATCGGGCTGGACACGCTCGTGCCGCCGAACCGCAGCCAGCCCGCGTCCCCCTGGAAGGCGAAGTTGTCGTAGACCGCCACCCCGGTGACCGGATCCGCCACGGCCGAGACGTCCGCCTCCGCCTTTCCCGGACAGCCGGTGCCGGTCTGATAGCCGGGGTTGGCGTGCAGCGTCGAGCAGCCGGACCCGGAACCGCTCCAGGCCGACTCGGTCACACCCGCGGCCCCGATCTGGAGCGCCGTGCCTCCGACCGCGATCACCGTCGGGAAGGAGGCCGGCGCGGAGACCCCGTATCCGCTGTCCCCGCTGGCGGCCGTCACAGCGATCCCGGGCTGGTCGTACGCGGCCGCGAGGGGATCGCTGAAGTCCGGGCCCCCGTAGCTGTTGCTGATCGCCACGACACCCGGCTGGGACGCCGCGGACCGCACGGCCGCGGCCAGGTCGCCGAAGGCGGGACTGAGGGCCTCGACCAGGAGGATGCGGCAGTCGGGGCAGATGGCGGACACCATGTCCACGTCCAGCGAGATCTCCTGCGCCCAGCCGCCGTCCGGGTTCGGCAGGGCCGTCGGGCTGCCCGTCTGGCCGACCTTGCGGAAGCAGCCGTTCCCGGTCGTGCACGGGGTCAGGCCGAACTCCGAGCGGTAGACGCCGAGGTCCGCCTCGGCCGTCGGGTCGTCGAACGCGTCGACGATCGCCACCGTCGCGCCGTTCCCGGTGGCCGAGTCGAGGCCGTAGGCCGTCCGGAGGTCCGCCGGGACGTAGCCCACCGGACTCGTGGCGCGCGGCTGGGCCGTCGCCCCGGCGGTGACCGGGTCGCTACGTATGGCCGAACAGGCGGCGGAACCGACGTGGGCTGCGGCGCAGACGCGCACGTTGCCGTACGCCGGGACGGGGGCCGCGCCTGCGGGTGCCGCCGGTGCGATCGCGGTCAGGCACAGCACGGCGGCCGCGGACAACGCGGCGAAGACCCCTCGGCGCATGCCGAGACGATCCCACCTGAGGGGCGATCGGGAGCCGAAATCGTTCGTCCCTCGTCACATCGACGCGACACCGGCCCGGCGCCCACGCGGGGTACCGGGCCGGAGTCGATCGGGTCAGAAAGCGCCCGCGCCGTTCGGGGTGCCGAGGCCGGTCGGGCCGTCCCAGCCGCTGCCCGAGGTGCACCAGACCGTGGTGGTGCAGGTGCCGTTCGAGCCCGTGGTCACGTCGTTGAGCTGACCGGCGTGGCCCCAGGTGTAGGCGGCCGGGTAGCTGCCGGTGGCCGCCGTCCCCAGCGCGTAGACGCCGGCGATGATCGGCGAGGAGGCGCTGGTGCCACCGAACTGCATCCAGCCCGAGTAGCCCTGGTAGGCGTAGGAGTCGTAGACCGCGACGCCGGTGTTCGGGTCGGCCACGGCGGAGACGTCCGCGGTCGCCTTGCCGGCGCACTGGGTGGCCGACGTCTGGTAGCTCGGCTTCGCGTTCACCGTCGAGCACCCGGACCCTGCGCCGCTCCACGCCGCCTCGTTCCAGCCGCGGGTCGAGGAGTCCCTGGTCAGCGAGGTGCCGCCGACCGCGACGACGCCCGGGAGGGACGCCGGCGCCGAGATGGCGTAGCCGTTGTCACCGGTCGAGGCCGTGATCGCGATGCCGGGGTGGTTGTAGGACGACGCGTAGCTGGTCGTGTCGCCGCCGCCGTAGCTGTTGCTGATCGCGGCAGCGCCGAGCTTGGCGGCCGTGTTCACCGCCGCGGCCAGGTTCGCGAACGAGGAGGTCTTCGCCTCCACCAGCAGGATCTTGCAGTCGGGGCAGGCCGCCGAGACCATGTCCAGGTCGAGGGAGATCTCCTGCGCCCAGCCGCCGTCGGTGTGCGGGAGCGAGCCCGTGCCGCCGGTCTGGTTGACCTTCCTGAAGCAGCCGTTGGCCGTCGTGCACGCCGGCAGGCCGAAGTGCGACCGGTAGACGCCGAGGTCGGCCTCGGCGTTCGGGGCGTTGTAGGCGTCGACGATCGCGACGGTCTTCTTGCCGCTGGTGAGCCCGGTGAGGGCGTAGGCGGACTGGATGTCGGCCGGCCCGTAGCCCGACGGCGTCGACGCCATGGGCGTGGCCTGCCCCGACGCGGCGACCGGGTCGCTCCGGATCGCGTCGCAGCCGGCGCTGCCCTTCGCGGGCGAAGCACACACGTGCACGTTGCGGTGCGGGCCGCTCCGGCCCGGGGCGGCGTCGGCGGAGGGCGCCAGCGCAATCGTGGAGAGACACAGGACGGCCGCCGCGGTCACGGCGGCGAAGGTGGGTCGGCGCATGCCGCGGACCATGCCATCCGGAACGCCGTGCGACCAGGGGTGTACGGAGTGTCGCGAGAATTCCGGATCCGTGTCGGCCGGTTCAGCGGGGGACGGCGATCCAGTCGGTCCCCGCCCGCAGGGCGGGCTTGAGCACCTTGCCGCCGGCGTTGCGCGGGAGCGGTCCGTCGAGCACGCGGACGAACTGCGGCACCTTGAAATCGGCCAGCTGGGTGCGGGCGAACGCGATCAGCGACGGCACCAGCGCGTCGGCGTCCACCCCGGCCCGCGGCAGGACGACGGCGCCCACCTTCTCGCCCATCACCGGGTCGGGGACGCCGACCGCCGCCACCTCGAGGACGTCGGGGTGCTCGGCCAGCACGTTCTCCACCTCGACGCTGTACACGTTCTCGCCGCCGCGGTTGATCATGTCCTTGGCGCGGTCGACGATCCGCACGAACCCGTCGTCGATGCGCGCGAGGTCGCCGGTGTGCAGCCAGCCGTCGACGAACGTCTCCGCCGTCCGCACCGGGTCGCCCCAGTAGCCGGCGACGACGTTCGGGCCCCGCACCAGCAGCTCCCCCACCCCGGACACCGGGTCGGCCGCGTCGAGCCGCACGTCGACGACCGGGGCCGGGAAGCCCACCGAGTCGGCGTGGGTGGCGGCGTACTCGTGCGGCAGGAAGGTCGCCAGCGCGGAGGTCTCCGACAGCCCGAAGCCGTTGCCCAGCCGTGCGTTCGGGAAGGCGGCCAGCAGCCGGTGCACGAGCTCGGGGGCGATGGGCGCGCCGCCGTAGCTGAGCGTGCGCACCGAGGAGACGTCGGTGGTCGCGATCTGCGGGTTCCGCAGCACCAGCTCGTAGATCGTCGGCACGCTGGTGAGCAGCGTGATCCGGTACTCGGCGATCGCGGCCAGGAAGGCGATCGGCTCGAACCGCGGCATCAGCACCGACGTGCCGCCGAGGGCGACCTGGGTCATCAGCTGGGAGTTGCAGCCGGTGACGTGGAACAGCGGCACCGAGATCAGCGTGGCGTTCCGGACGGCCGGGTCGCGGTCGAGCTCGCGGCAGCGCATCACGCTCTCGATGTTGGACAGAAAGTTCTCGTGCGTGGTCATCGCGCCCTTGGGGCGACCGGTGGTGCCGCTCGTGTAGAACAGCGCGGCGACGTCGCGGTGCGCGGGGTCGGCCGGCTCGACCGGCTCACCGTCGGGCAGCGGCTCCCCCGGCCGGACGACGTGGCCGGCGGCGCAGTCGCTGACGATGAACGCCGCCTCCGCCTCCGACAGCCGCGTGTTCAGCGGCACGGCGACGGCGCCGGCCAGTTGCGCGCCCCAGAAGGCGAGCACCCAGTCCAGGCCGTTGGGCAGACCGATCGCGACCCGGTCGCCGGGCTCGATGCCGGCGTCGCGGAGGCCACCGGCGACGCGCCGGGCCCGCTCCCACAGCTGGGCGTAGGTCGCCGACGGACCGCCCAGCTCGACGATCGCGGTGCGGTCGGGCCAGCGCTCGGTCACCTCGCGCAGCATCTGGACGACGTTGCGCCGGAGGCCCTCGTAGCGGCGGATGCCGTCGCCGTCGACTCGGGTGCCGCTCATGTCGAAGGGGTTCTGCACCGTCGCAGTCTGCGCCGGTGAGGTCCGTCTCCCCGGGGGCGGGTCGGCCGATAGCACATCGGGCCCTCTCCCGGCCGTCGACGGCCGCCCGGCCTGTGGGCAGCGGATTCCCCTGTGGACAGCCGGTTCCCTGCACATTCCGGCGGCCACGATCCCCGCATGACGAAGCCGGCCCCCGCCCAGATCCCGATCCGTTCCGCCGACGACCTGACGGCCCGCTGGGCCGACGTGCTCGACCCGCCCGTCTTCGGCCACCGCAGCCTCTGGGTGCTGTGGCTCGACGACGACGGTCTGATGCTGCCGGTGGTCGTGCCGATCGACGACGTGCCCGCGGTCCCCGACCGCGCCCTGGTCAGGAGCCTGCTCATCATGAGCGACGGCGTCCTCGCCGAGCACCTGAGCTCCGACGACGGGCACATCGGGTTCGCCCTCTGCCGGCCTGGGCCACCGGAGGTCACGGCCGACGACGACGCCTGGGCCGAGGCGCTGCAGCTGGAGTTCGACGACGCGATCGACGGCACCTGGAGCCTGCACCTGGCCGCCGCCGGCCGGGTCACCCCGCT
>DASYGS010000109.1:0-7991 GCA_035999465.1 Blastococcus sp.
GGGGCGACCACGGCCGGCGACCTGGTGTCCATCGCCTACCTGTTCACCCTGCTGGCCCTGCCGATCCGCGCGATCGGGTGGGTGCTCGCCGATCTGCCCCGGGCGCTGGCCGGCTTCGACCGCGTCATGCCCGTCCTCGACGCGACGGGGGAGACCCCCTACGGCCCCGAGGCCGCGCCGGCCGGCGGCGGCGGGGCGCGGATCGGCGTGGCGGACGTCGACTTCGCGTTCGCGGACGCCCCCCGCAACACCCTCAGCGGGGCCACGTTCGACGTTCCGGCCGGCACGACCGTCGCCGTCGTCGGGCCCACGGGCTCGGGCAAGTCGACGCTCGCGGGCCTGCTGGTCCGGCTGGTCGACCCGGCCGACGGCGAGGTCCGGCTCGACGGGGTCGACCTGCGCCGGCTGCGCGAGGGCGAGCTCAGCGACCAGGCCTCGTTCGTCGCCCAGAGCACCTTCCTCTTCGACGACACGGTGCGCGGCAACGTCACCCTCGGCGGGGACTTCTCCGACGACGAGGTCTGGGCCGCACTGCGGGTGGCGGCCGCCGACGACTTCGTGGTGGACCTTCCGGCCGGGCTCGACACCCGGGTCGGCGAGCGCGGCGCGTCGCTCTCCGGTGGCCAGCGGCAGCGGCTGGCGCTGGCCCGGGCCGTCGTCCGGCGCCCCCGGCTGCTCGTCCTGGACGATGCCACGAGCGCGGTCGACCCGGCCGTCGAGGCCCGCATCCTCGACGCCCTCCGCAGCAGCGAGCACCCCGCCACCGTCGTCGTCGTCGCCTACCGGCAGGCGACGATCGCGCTGGCCGACGAGGTGGTCTGGCTCGAGCGCGGCCGGACCGTCGCCCGCGGCGGCCACGAGGAGCTGCTCGCCGAGGTGCCCGGTTACGCCGCGCTCGTACGGGCCTACTCGCAGGCGGAGGTGGCGGCGTGACCGACGCCGTCTCCGACGCCGTGACCGACGCTGCGCAGCAGGCCCGGCGCCGGTCGGAGAGCGCGCTGCAGACCCTGCGCCGCGGGCTGCGGATGATGCCGGAGTTCCGGCGCGGCCTGCCGGCGACGTTCTCCCTCGCGCTGGTGGCCACGGTCGGCCGCGTCGTCGTGCCGATCGCCGTCCAGCAGGTGCTCGACCGGGGCCTGCGTGGGCCCGACGGCCCCGACCTGGGCCTGGTCACCGAGCTGGTGCTGCTCAGCGCGGTCGTGGTGCTGGTCACCGCCGTCGCCGTGTTCCGCATGAACGTCCGCCTCTTCCGGACGACGGAGACCGCGCTGGCCGGGCTGCGGGTGCGCGCCTTCCGGCACGTGCACGACCTCTCGGTGCTGCACCAGCAGGGCGAGCGGCGCGGCTCGCTGGTCTCCCGGGTCACCAGCGACGTCGACCAGCTGTCGGTGTTCATGCAGTGGGGCGGCGTCCTGGGGCTGGTCAGCGTCGGCCAGCTCGTCGTCGCCACGGTCGTGATGGCGATCTACTCGTGGCAGCTCACCCTGCTGGTGCTCGCCTGCTTCATCCCGCTCGGCGTCGCGGTGCGCGTGTTCGCCCGCAAGCTCGCCGACGTCTACGGCCTGGTGCGCGAGCGGATCGGCGACGTGCTGGCCGCCGTCTCCGAGTCGGTCGTCGGGGCATCGACGGTGCGCGCCTACGGCGTCCGCGCCCGGACGGCGGAGCGCATCGACGCGGCCATCGACCGGCACTACCGGGCCGCGGTGGACGCACAGCGGGTGACCGCCGCGGTGTTCGTGAGCGGCGAGTTCGTCGCCGCGCTGGCCAACGCCGCCGTGGTCGTCGTCGGCGTGCTGCTCGGTCTGGCCGGGAACATCACCGCCGGCACCCTGGTCGCCTTCCTGTTCCTGGTCACGCTGTTCGTCGCGCCGGTGCAGACCGCCAGCGAGGTGCTCAACGAGGCCCAGAACGCCGTCGCAGGGTTCCGCCGGGTGCTCGACGTGATCGACACCGAGCCCGACATCCGCGACCCCGCGCTCGACGACGACGGCCGCGTGCACGAGCTGCCCGCCGGGCCGCTCGGCGTCCGCTTCGAGCACGTCACGTTCCGCTACGCCCCCGGCAGCCGGGCGGCGCTGGAGGACGTCGACCTGACCCTCGTGCCCCGGCGGCGCGTGGCGATCGTGGGTGAGACCGGCTCGGGCAAGACGACCTTCGCCAAGCTGGTCACCCGTCTGATGGACCCGGTGGCCGGGCGCGTCCTGCTCGGCTCCGACGTCGGCGGGTGGGTGCCGCTGGACCAGGTGGCGTTCGCCTCGCTGCGGTCGCGGGTGGTGATGGTCCCGCAGGACGGGTTCCTCTTCGACACCACGGTGGCCGACAACGTCCGGTACGGCCGGCCCGGGCTTCCCGACGCCGCGGTGACCGCCGCGTTCGGCGAGCTGGGGCTGGGCGACTGGCTCGCGGGGCTCCCCGACGGCGTCGCGACGCGGGTCGGCCAGCGCGGGGACTCGCTGTCGGCGGGGGAGCGGCAGCTGGTCGCGATCGCGCGGGCCTACGTCGCCGACCCCGACCTGCTGGTTCTCGACGAGGCGACCAGCGCGGTCGACCCGGCCACCGAGCAGCGGCTCACACGCGCGCTCGACACGCTCACCGACGGCCGGACGACGCTCACGATCGCCCACCGCCTGTCGACGGCGGAACGGGCCGACGAGGTGCTGGTGGTCGACGCCGGCCGGGTCGTGCAGCGCGGCACGCACGCCGAGCTGGTCGGCGCCGAGGGGCCCTACGCGCGCCTGCACGCCTCGTGGCGGCGCTCGTCGGCGGGTTCCCCCGTCGCCTGAGGCGCGGCAGTCCCAACCGGCCCCCGCGCACCGGCGATGCGCCGGGAAGCGTCGCCGGCGGGTTAGCGTCAGCGGACCGCAGCACCCGTCCGACCGGGCTCATCGACCTCAGCGCGCCCTGTCTCCTGGACCGGATCCGCGGCTGACCGCGACCAGAACCGTTCCGCCGCGCAGGGGGAGCCCCTAGCCTGCGCACCGTGCAGCCGCCCTCCTCCACGCCCCGGCAGGAGGGCCCGCACGGGGTGTCCCGCTCGGGCGGGACCCCCCGGCTCGGGCCCTACCCCGGCCCGTACGCCTATCCCTATGCGGGTCCGGACCGGCCCTTCCCGGAGGCCCGCACCCGCCGGCCCCCGGCGACCGGGGTGGCGCGTCCGGCCCCGGTGCCGGTCGTCGTCGCCGGCGTCCTCGGCATCGCCGGCGCGCTGCCCCTCGCGCTGCTGGTCGGCGACGCGGTGGCGTTCGGCGGCCTCTGGGACACCACCGGCGTGAAGTGGTGGCTCTACCCGCTGCTCGCGGCCCCGGTCGCGCAGCTGTGGGGGGCCATCCGGCTCCTGAGCGGCCGCAGCTGGCGGGTGCTCGCGCTGGCGTGCCTGCCGGGTTCGGCGTTCTTCGGCTACCTCGTCTCCGTCCTCGCCGTCGACGGCACCGGACGCGGGCTCGGCTGGTTCACCCTCGCCCTCGGGGCTCCGCTGCTCGCGCTGCTGCTCACCCTCCTGCCGCCGGTACGGCAGTGGGTGGCCGGTCGCCGGCGGGCGGCCACGCCCGCGCCCTGAGGAGCCCGTCCTACAGTCCGGTTCGTGCCGTCGACCTCCCTCCGGCCGCACGGGAGACCCCCGGCCGGCGCGCAGCAGCGTCCCCTCGTCGTCCCGTTCGCCGCCGCGCTCGGGTTCCTCCTGACCGCCGAGGTGCTGTTCCTGGGCTTCCTGCTGTGGGAGCCCGACCGGTCGGTCGACGGCTTCCTCGTCGTCCCGCTGCTGCTGGCCGGGGCGGTCGCGCTCGGCGCGGTGCTCGTCCTGCGGGGGGCGCGCAGGGGATCGGCGGTGCTCGCGGGTGCGGCCGTCCTGCCGCTGCTCGCGCTCCTCGCGCTGGTCTTCGTGCTCGGGTCGTTCGGGGCCGGCGCCCAGACGTGGGGCGCGGTGGCCCTGGCGCTCGGGCCGCTGGTCACGCTCGTGCTGGCGCTGCAGCGGCCCGTGCGGGAGTGGTGCGGCACCGGACGGGCGAATCGCCCTCCGGGGGGACGGCGCGGTACCCGGGCGGCCCGCTAGCGTCGGGGCCGTGAGCACCGAGAGCGCCGACGTCGTCGTGGTGGGGGCCGGCCTGGCCGGTCTCGTCGCCGCCGCAGAGCTCGCCGATGCGGGCCGGCGCGTGGTGCTGCTCGACCAGGAGCCCGAGGCGTCGTTCGGCGGGCAGGCCTGGTGGTCGTTCGGCGGGCTGTTCCTCGTCGACTCCCCGGAACAGCGACACCTCCGGGTGCACGACTCCCTCGAGCTGGCCCGGCAGGACTGGTTCGGGACGGCGGGCTTCGACCGCACCGAGGACCACTGGCCGCGCCAGTGGGCGGAGGCGTACCTGCAGTTCGCCGCGGGGGAGAAGCGGTCGTGGCTCAAGGAGCAGGGTGTCGGGTTCTTCCCGGTGGTCGGCTGGGCCGAGCGCGGCGGGTACGGCGCCACCGGTCCCGGCAACTCGGTGCCGCGCTTCCACATCGTGTGGGGCACCGGCCCGGGGGTCGTCGCGCCGTTCGCCCGCCGGGTCCGGGCCGCGGCCGCCACCGGGCGCCTGCAGCTGCGCTTCCGTCACCGCGTCTCCGAGCTGGTCGTCACCGACGGCACGGTCACCGGCGTCCGGGGCGCGGTCCTCGAGCCCAGCGACGTCGCCCGCGGCGAGGCCAGCTCGCGCACCGAGGTGGGCGAGTTCGAGATCGCCGGGCAGGCCGTCGTCGTCACGGCGGGTGGCATCGGGGGCAACCACGAGCTCGTGCGGCGCAACTGGCCGGCCCGGCTGGGCCCGGCGCCGCGGCGCCTGCTCTCCGGCGTTCCGGCGCACGTCGACGGCGCGATGCTGGAGGCCACCGAGGCCGCGGGCGCCAGCGTGGTCAACCGCGACCGCATGTGGCATTACACCGAGGGCATCGCCAACCACTCGCCGGTGTGGGCGGACCACGGCATCCGGATCCTGCCCGGGCCGTCGTCCCTCTGGCTGGACGCCGTCGGCAACCGACTGCCGGTGCCGCTGTTCCCCGGCTTCGACACCCTCGGCACGCTGGCCCACATCGGGCGGACCGGCCACGAGCACACCTGGTTCATCGCCACGCACAAGATCGTCGAGAAGGAGTTCGCGCTCTCCGGTTCCGAGCAGAACCCCGACCTCACCGGCAAGGACGTGAAGCTGCTGCTCGGCCGCGCGCGGGCCGGGGTGCCCGCGCCCGTGCAGGCCTTCCTCGACCGGGGCGAGGACTTCGTGGTCGCCACGGGCCTGGCCGAGCTGGTCGCCGGGATGAACCGGATCACCGGGGGGACGCCGGAGCTGCGCCTGGCCGACGTCGAGCGCGAGGTGCTCGCCCGCGACCGCGAGATCGCGAACCCGTTCACGAAGGACTCGCAGATCACCGCCGTCCGCGGCGCCCGCAACTACCTCGGCGACAAGCTGATCCGGGTGGCCGCACCGCACCGGCTGCTCGACCCCGACGCCGGCCCGCTGATCGCCGTCCGGCTGAACCTGATCACGCGCAAGACGCTCGGCGGGCTCGAGACCGATCTCTCCGGCCGGGTGCTGCGGCCGGGCGGCGGGGTCTTCCCCGGTCTCTACGCCGCGGGGGAGATCGCCGGGTTCGGCGGCGGTGGCATGCACGGCTACCGGTCGCTGGAGGGCACCTTCCTCGGCGGCTGCCTGTTCTCCGGCCGGGTGGCCGGCCGCGCGGCCGCGGCGGCGGTGTGACCGAGCAGCCCTACGGCGGGCCGCCGGCGACGCAGCCGAACCCGTACGCGCCGCCCTCCTACGGACCACCCCCGCACGGACAGCCGGCTGCGTGGGGGCCGCCCCCGCCGTGGGCCGCCCCGCCGTACGGCTACCCGGCGCCGTGGGGCCCGCCCCCGCCGCGGGGCATGGGCCGCCCCGCGCAGGTGATCACCGCCGCGGTGCTGTCGTTCGTGCAGGCGGCGCTCGTGCTGTTCGCGACCCTCTACGTCTGGATGCTGCTCTCCCTCGCCGGCCTCGCGATGCGGCGGGCGCCCACCCGGCTCGGCGACGCGCTGGTCACGGAGGGCACGGTGCTGGCCGTCGTGCAGGTGATCTCGGTCGTGCTGCTCGTCGTCGCGGGGGCCGGCGCGCTCACCCGCCGCGCCCGCCCGGCGTGGCTGCTGCTGCTCGGGGCCTCCGGGCTCCAGGTCGTGCTGGCCGGCTACTGGGCGGTCCGGTTGCAGGCGGTGCTCGGCGCGGTGCCCGACCCGGGCCCGACCGGCGCCCTCGCCGTTTTCACGGTCTTCTTCGCCGCGGCACCGGTGGTCGCGATCGGGCTGGTCGCGGTCGGCCCGGGCCGGCGCTGGTTCGACGGCGCCCCGCGGCCGTAGCCGGTCCGCACGGCACACTGGCAGGCATGCCCGCCGTGCCACCGCCCGAGCCTGCCCTCGACCCCGGGGTCGCCGCGCTGCTGCGCCGCGATCCCGGTGGCCTGGTCGCCGCCGTCGCCCAGCAGCACGACACCCTCGAGGTGCTCATGCTCGCGTGGATGGACGACGAGGCGCTGCGCCGCACCCTCACCACCGGCCGGGCCACCTACTGGTCGCGCAGCCGCGGCGAGTACTGGACGAAGGGCGAGACCTCGGGCCACCGCCAGTGGGTGCGCGAGGTCCGCGTCGACTGCGACGGCGACGCACTGCTCCTGCTGGTCGACCAGGAGGGCCCGGCCTGCCACACCGGCGCCCGCAGCTGCTTCTCCCGCGAGCTGCCCGCCGTCCAGGGGGACCGTCGGTGACCACAGCCACCACCTCGCCCACGGAGGCGGAGTTCGCGGCGCTCGACGGGGCGGGGGCCGGCCGGGCCATGGTCCCGGTCACCCGGCGGCTGCTGGCCGACAGCGAGACGGCGGTCGGCGTGTACCGGAAGCTGGCCCGCAACCGGCCGGGCACGGTGCTGCTCGAATCGGCCGAGCAGGGCAAGCGGTGGTCGCGGTACAGCTTCGTGGGGGTCCGCAGCGCGGGGGTGCTCACCGAGCGCGACGGCGTCACCCAGTGGCTGGGCGACCCGCTGCCGGGCATCACCGACGACCTCCCGTCCGACCCCCTCGACGCCGTCCGCACCCTGGCCCGGCGGCTGCGCTCGCCGCGCACCCCGGGCCTGCCGCCGCTGACCGGCGGGCTCGTCGGGTACCTCGGCTACGACGTCGTGCGCCGGCTGGAGCGGCTGCCGCGGACCAGCACCGACGACCTCGGCATGCCCGAGCTGGCGATGATGCTGGTCACCGACCTCGCCGTGCTCGACCACACCGACGGCACGGTGCTGCTGATCGCCAACGCCTTCCGGGGGCCCGCGGGCTACGCCGACGCGGTCGCCCGGCTCGACGCCATGGCCGCGGACCTGCTGCACGCCGCGCCCCCCGGGGTCGCGGTGCTCGAGCCGGTCGTCCCGCCGCCGGCGGCCAGCAACATGGCGGCCGGGGTGTACGAGAAGGGCGTCGAGCGGATCCGCGAGCACATCCGCGCCGGCGACGCCTTCCAGGTGGTGCTCGCCCAGCGGTTCGAGACGCCGACCGCCGTCGATGCCCTCGACGTCTACCGCGTGCTCCGCGCGACCAACCCGTCGCCGTACATGTACCTGCTGCGCTTCGCCGGGCGGGAGAGCCCGTTCGACGTCGTCGGCTCCTCGCCGGAGGCGCTGGTCACGGTCACCGGGACGTCGGCCGTCGTCCACCCGCCGGCCGGCACCCGGCCGCGCGGCGCGACGGAGGAGGAGGACGTGCGGCTGGCCGCCGAGTTGCTGGCCGACCCCAAGGAGCGGGCCGAGCACGTGATGCTGGTCGACCTGGCCCGCAACGACCTGGGCCGCGTCTGCGTGCCGGGCAGCGTCGAGGTGCCCGACTTCATGCGGGTCGAGCAGTACAGCCACGTCATGCACCTGGTCTCGACCGTGTCGGGGGAGGTGGCGCCCGGGCACGACGCCCTCGACGTGTTCGACGCGACCTTCCCGGCGGGCACCGTGTCGGGTGCCCCCAAA
>DASYGS010000117.1:0-2424 GCA_035999465.1 Blastococcus sp.
GGCTGCCAGTGCGCGTGCATGATGCCCAGCGCCGCGTAGCAGTCGCGCACCGAGTCGACCAGGATCCGGATGCCGACGAGGTCCCAGATGTCGGTGAAGTCGCGGCCGCGGACGATCATCTTCTGGTAGATCGAGTAGTAGTGCTTGGGCCGGCCCGTGACGACGGCCTCGATCTTGGCCGTGTTGAGCTGCTCCTTGACCGTGGAGGTCACCTCGGCGAGGTAGGTGTCCCGCGACGGCGCGCGCTCGGCGACCAGCCGGACGATCTCGTCGTAGCGCTTCGGGTAGAGGGTCGCGAACGCGAGGTCCTCCAGCTCCCACTTGATCGTGTTCATACCCAGCCGGTGGGCCAGCGGGGCGAGGATCTCCAGCGTCTCGCGCGCCTTCTTCTCCTGCTTCTCGGGCGGGAGGAAGCGCAGCGTGCGCATGTTGTGCAGGCGGTCGGCGAGCTTGATGACCAGCACCCGCGGGTCACGGGCCATCGCCACGATCATCTTGCGGATCGTCTCGGCCTGGGCGGCGTCGCCCAGCTTCACCTTGTCGATCTTGGTGACGCCGTCGACGAGGTGGGTGACCTCCGAGCCGAACTCGGCGGTGATCGTGTCCAGCGTGACGCCGGTGTCCTCGACCGTGTCGTGCAGCAGCGCCGCGACCAGGGTCGTGGTGTCCATGCCGAGGCCGGCCAGCACCGTGGCGACGGCGAGCGGGTGGGTGATGTACGGATCGCCGCTCTTGCGCTTCTGCCCCGCGTGCGCCGCCTCGGCCACGTCGTAGGCGCGCTGCAGCAGCACGAGGTCGGCCTTGGGATGGCTCTGCCGGTGCAGGGCGGCGAGCGGCTCGAGCACCGGCCGGACGACGGGGCTGCGCTGACCGGCGACGATGCGCCGGGCCAGCCGGTCGCGCACGCGGCGGCGCGGGGTGCCGTCGGACTCGCCCGGTTCGGACCCGACGTCGTCGGGCCGGCGGACGACGGGCCGGTCGGGCAGCGGAGGGCGGACGACCGGCGCCGCTGGGGCGCCGGAGACCGGCGGGGCGGCCGGCACGGCGGGCTCGCCGGGGCGCGCGGGAGCCGCATCGGCGGCGACTTCCGAGGCCACGGCGACTCCTTCGTGTCCGAGGAGAGGGAGGACCCTCTCCATGCTAGTGCCGCCCGCCGGTCCCCGGAGCCCGCACGGGCTGGTGACTCCCCCGGTCAGGTGGTCCAGAGGGAGTGCACGGTGTGCGGGGCGATCCGCTGCCGACCGCCCAGCGCGACCAGCTCGATGACCACCGACACCGCCGTGATGACCGCCCCGGTCTGCTCGACGAGGGCGATCGCCGCGCCGAGGGTCCCACCGGTGGCCAGCACGTCGTCGACGATCAGCACGCGCTGTCCCGGACGCAGCGAGTCGGCGTGCAGCTCCAGGGTCGCCGTGCCGTACTCGAGGGCGTAGTCGGCCGCCATGCGCTCGCGCGGCAGCTTGCCGGCCTTGCGGGCCAGCACCACCCCGACCCCCGCGTCGTAGGCCACGGCGGCGGCCAGCAGGAACCCGCGGGCCTCGACGCCGACGACCACGTCGAACCCCGGGTCGCTCGCCGCGTGGGCGTCCTCCTCGGCCACCGCGGCCGCCCGGGGATCGGACAGCGAGGGCGACGCGAGGCCGTCCACCACGCGCCGGAAGGCGGGCCCGTCCGCGAACACCGGGGTGAGGTCGCGGAAGAGCACCCCGGGTTCGGGGTAGTCCGGGACGTCGACCGCGATGCTCGCGATCAGTTCGTCGAGCGGCTGCTCGGCGGCTGCCGTCACCGGCGACGCTTCCCGGACGACCGGCCGCCGGGTCGCTGGGGCCGCACACCCGGTCGCGGCGTGGACGTCCCGCCGGTGCCGGGCTCCCGCCGCACGGAGGTCGGTGACTCGACGACAACGTCGCCGGCCACCTGGCCCGGGAGCTCGCGCTCGGCCACGGCGACCGACGACCCGCTCCGGGCACGCCGGGCGCTCGCGACCGGGCCGGGAGCGGCGGCCGCCTTGCGTCCGGCTGCCGACCGGCGGGCCAGCACGCGACGGCGGAGCGCCACCTGGGCGGGCTCGCGCTCCTTGAGGTCGGCGACGATCGGGGTGGCCAGGAAGATCGACGAGTACGTGCCGGCGGCGAGGCCGACGAACAGCACCAGTGCCAGGTCCTTGAGCGTGCCGACCCCGAGCAGGCCGGCGCCGACGAACAGCAGACCGGCCACGGGCAGCAGCGCGATGACCGACGTGTTGATCGACCGCATGAGGGTCTGGTTGATCGCCAGGTTGGCCGCCTCGCTCCACGTCATGCGCGCACCGCGGTCCAGGTCCTTCACGTTCTCGTCGACCTTGTCGAAGACGACCACGGTGTCGTAGAGGGAGAACCCGAGGATGGTGAGGAAGCCGATCACCGTCGAGGGGGTCACCTCGAA
>DASYGS010000118.1:0-6545 GCA_035999465.1 Blastococcus sp.
CAGTTCGGCGCCGTCGACGAGTGCCCAGGAGGCGTGGTCGCCGATGGTCCAGTCCCGACGGCGGCCCAGCGCGGCGGCCACGTCGTCCCGGGTCTCCAGGTTCGAACCGTGCCAGAGCCGGCCACCGGGCGCTCGGAGGGCTGCCCAGTAGGGGTCGGCGTCCTCCTCGCGCCAGCGGCGCAACAGGAGGCCGCCGGCGTGCAGCTCCACGGGCTCGATCGGCGGCGAGATGTCGGCCATCCGCCGATCGTGTCGCATCGGTCCTGGGCCCAGCGACGTCGCCGGTCCCCCGCGCTGCAGCAATCGCTGAGAATGACGGCGCACCCCTCGCCGCGCAGCCCACAATGTCAGACCCCTCCCTTATGTTCGACCATGTGTTCGAGGGTTTCGGGGTGGCGCTGGCTGTGCGGCCGGTCGCCCTGGACTGGGCTGGGGCCGAGCCCCCGGGCGGGTTCCCGCCGGAGCGGCCGGCGCGGTTGAGCGAGGTGCTGCCGGTGGCCGGGCGGTCACGGGCCGACAACGCGCTGGAACTGCAGCGGGTGCAGCAGGCCAGGGCGGCACTGGCCGCGTACGAGGCCGAGCTGGTGCTGGGCCTGGCCGCGCAGTCCCCGGAGGAGCCCGACCGGCCGGATCGCCCGTGGGCGGAAGGTTCCGGCCGCTCCCCGGTCCCGGGGGCGAGTGAGTTCTTCGTCGCGGAGCTCGCCGCGGTGCTCAACTGCCCGCCGGGGGCGGCCGGGCGGCTGGCGGAGGAGGCGTTCACGCTGCGGGCCCACCTGCCGGCGGTGTGGGCGGCGCTGGCCGACGGGGAACTGGACTCCGGGCGGGCGCGGGTGTTCACCGACGTGCTCGGCCCGGTCCGCGCCGAGGTCGCCGGCCCGGTGGCCGCGACACTGCTGCCCACGGCCACGGAGCTGTCGCCCGGCCGGTTGCGGGCGGCACTGACCCGGGCGGTGCTCGCCGCCGACGCCGAGTTCGCCGAGCAGCGCCGGGCGGCGGCAGAGAAACGGGCCGACGTACGCACCTATCCGACCGAGCCGGGCATGGCGGCGCTGGTCGCCGACCTGCCCGCCCCGGTGGCCGCCGCCTGCTGGTCGACGCTCGACGAGCTGGCCCGGATGCGCAGGCAGGACGGCGACGACCGGCCGATCGGGCAGCTGCGCACCCTGACGATGGCCGACCTGATCCTGCGCCCCTGGGACACCACCCGCCCACCGGTGACCGCCACCCTGGACGTGCTCGCCCCGCTGCCCTCCCTGCGGCCACCCATGCCCGGAGACACCCTCCAGGCGCAGGCGCCCGGTGAGGTGAACGGGCAGCCGATCACCGCCGCCCACCTGCGCGAACTGCTCACCCAGCTCGACGCCGTCTGCCCCGGCGGGCTGCAGGCACCCACCGGCGGCACGCTGCAGATCTCGGTCACCGACGCCGACGGGGTGCTGCTGGCCACCACCACGCGCCCCGAACTGGAGCGGCTGGGCCGCCGCGGCTGCCCCGACCACCCCGACGACCCCGGGCAGCCAGGCGCCACCTGCGACTGCCCGCTGCTGCGGGCGCCGGCCGCGGTCGACCGGTACCGCCCGAGCCCGGCGCAGGAGCGGTTCACCCGCACCCGCGACCGCACCTGCCGGCATCCCGGCTGCGGCCGCCCGGCCGCCCGCGCCGACCTGGACCACTGCCTGGCCTACGCCGACGGCGGCCCGACCGACTGCGCCAACTTGTGCTGCCTGTGCCGCTGGCACCACCGGCTGAAGACCTTCGCCCCGGGCTGGCGGTTCGTCCTCACCGCCCACGGCGTCCTGAGAGTGACCACCCCCAGCGGGATCACCCGCACCACCCGACCACCGGGCATGCATGGCAGCCTCACCGACCTCCCGGCGCTGCCCGCACCACCGGGCCCACCCGCCTGGGCACGCGCCGCCGTCGACGCACTCCCACCACCGGCCGACCCACCGCCCCTCTGACTGAGTGCTGCCCGGCCGACCGGTCGGAGCAGCCCGAAGTCGGCTGCCTCCACACCGCGGAGCACGACCGGGACGAGGCGGCCGCGATCGCCGAGGCGAACCAGCGCCCGGGCGTCGCTCGAGCACTGCGCACCGGTCGGGTCGCAGTCGAGCCGCGACTTCTCCGGCAGCTCCACACCGTGCCGCCGGACTCACGGACCGCCTCAGGCGTAGGCGTGCCCGGCGCCGTCGATGACCGCCCGCATGGCGTCCGCGACCTGCGCCGGCGATTGGTGCGCACCACCCGAAGCGCTCAGGAAGAACACCCCGGTGCCGCCGGTGTCCGGCACCGCGAGGTCGTAGCCTGCACCGTTGGCGTCGTCGCAGCCGTACAGCACGGCCCCGCGCCCGACCGCCGGCACGTTCAGCCGCGGAGCCTCCACCCCGCCCGCGCAGGAGTCCATGCCGTGCATCAGGCTCGGCACGTCGCCGGTCTGGTAGCCGATGCTGACGAAGAACCGGCTGACGTCGGGAATCCACGGCACCGGGGTCCAGAAGCACCCGCCCGGCCCGGTCGGGAGCTTGCCGAAGGTGTAGGTCCACCGGGCGCCGAGGTCGGCACCGAGCCTGGCGGCGATGTGCGGACAGCTGACGATGTCGTCGCGGTATTCCGGCGTCCGCCCGGCGTAGGGTGCCCAGCTCGCGGGGGCGGTCAGCCGGAGGGCGGCGGGCAGCCTGACCGCGAGCGCGGTGAGCTCGGTGCGGGTCCTGGCGTACTGCTCGGCCGACATCGCCGGCGGAGTGATCTTCTTCGCCGGCGGGGACACGGTCCGTGCCGCGGACGGCGTCGGGACCGGGGTGGGCGCCGCCGTCCCGATGGATGGCGCGGACCCGAGAGGCACCCTGGTGGTCGCGATGGGCGAGAGGGCCGGTGCGGCCACGGGCGAGCGCCCCACCGCCACGCCCGCCACGACCACGCCCGCAACGACCACGCCCGCAACGACCAGGACCACGAGCACGGATACCGTGGCAGCCGTCCGGCCACGGGAGCGAGCACGGGCACGGGCACGGGCACGGGTGGAGCCGGTGGCATCGTCGTCGTCGCCGACGGACGCCTCGACCTGCTCGTTCTCCGGCGATGCCATGCTCATCTCCCCGTGTCCTGGTGCGGGCAGTAGACCACCTCGACCAGGGATTCCGGTAATGGCACGCCTCCTATCGACTCCCGCCGGCAGCTGAGGAGAGCGCGTGCAGGTCGGGCTGAACAGGCTGGTTCCCGCGGACCTCGCGAGGCACGTCCCGGAGTCCCGGGCGTTCTATGCCGCGCGAGGGGAACGGCGGGGCCCGGCGTCCCTCGAGGAGCTGCGGGAGACGCGCGCCGCCACTGTCCCTGCTCCGCTGCCCGGCGGGGTCGGCGTCGAACAGATGGTGGACGGATCCGGCCGCACGATCCCCGTGCGGATCTCCATGCCGTCGAACACGCAGGTGCGGGGCGTGCACCTCGAGATCCCCGGCGGCGGCTTCTACCTCGGGCCGACTGCGGGCGGGGACGCACGCAACGCCGCGCTCGCCGAGTCGCTCGGGATCGCCGTGGTCGGCGTCGGCTACCGGCTCGCGCCCGAGCACCCCTGGCCGGCCGCGCCGGACGACTGCGAGACCGCCGCGCGCTGGCTCATCGACCAGGCCGACGCCCGATTCGGCACCGCGCATCTGACGATCGGCGGCAGCTCGGCCGGAGCCACGCTCGCCATGACCACACTGCTCCGGCTCCGGGACACGGGCCACGCGGACTCGTTCGCCGGCGCCGCCCTGCAGTTCGGCACCTACGACCTGAGCGGCCGGACCCCCGCGGGCCGGCTGATCGCCGACGAGTACTTCCTCGAGGCCTACGCCGGCCACGTCGCCGACCGCACCGTTCCCGACGTGTCACCCGTCTTCGGCGACCTGCGGAACCTGCCGCCCACCCTGCTGATCGTCGGGGCGGCCGACGTCCTGCTCGAGGACAACCTGGCCATGGCGGCCCGGCTCTCCGCAGCGGGCGGGGACGTCGATCTCCGCATCTACCCCGAGTCGCCGCACGGCTTCACCGGCCACCCGACCGGCATGGCACGAGCGGCGCTGGCCGATCGGGAGGCCTGGCTCGCCGGGCGCCTGAGCGGCTAGTCCCAGCTGCGGCGCTGCTTCTTCAGCTGCCCGCGCTGCTTCTTGGCCTCGATCCGTCGCTCCTGCGACCCGCGGGTCGGCTTGGTGCGCCGGCGCGCGCGGGGCGGCGGGGCGAGCGCGGCCCGCAGGACGGCGGCCAGTCGCTCGCGCGCGGCCTGCCGATTGCGCAGCTGCTGCCGGTGCTCGCTGGCCGCGATGGTCAGCACGCCGTCGACCAGCCGGGCGCCGAGCCGCTCGGTCAGCCGCTGCCGCTGGGGATCGCTGAGACCCGGCAGCTCCAGCGGCGCGACGGAGAGCTCGACCCGGCTGTCGGCGGTGTTGACGCCCTGGCCGCCCGGTCCGGAGGAGCGCGAGAACCGCCAGCTCAGCGCGGCGGCGGGGACGACCACGCTGCCGGTGACCGGGAGGTCACCGGCGGCGTCGTCGGGGCCGGCCATGCGCACAGTGTCGCCGACCCCACCGCGCGGGTCACGGCGGTTTCCTCCAGAGGAGTCAGGAAACGGGGACCGGGTCCGCTCCCCCGGCCGCGCCGGGGCGACAGCGGAGCAGCCGGCGCAGGGTCAGCCACGTGCCACGGCGGGCGCCGTGCTGCTCCAGCGCCTCGACCGCGTAGGCCGAGCAGGTGGGGCTGTACTTGCAGCACGGGGCACGCTTCGGACTGACCTCGCGCTGGTACACGCGGACGGCGGCGATCAGGCGCTCCGTCATCCGCCCTCGCTCCCCCGTGGCGGCGTGCACGTGCCGCACCGTGGTCGGGGCGAGCAGGACCATGTTGGCGCCGCAGCCGATCGACTCGGCGATGCAGCAGCCTGCGTCCAGCAGGAGCAGGTCGCGCAGGCAGGAGCCGCCGCCCCCGCCGTATCCGCGCCGTCCGTAGCCGCGCCCCCCGTAGCCGCGCCCCCCGTAGCCGTAGCCGGGCGGCGGGCCGTAGCCGCCGCCCCAGCCCGGCGGCGGTCCGTACCCACGACGGCGGCGGGGGCCCCAACCGCTTCCCCAGATGAACACCATGGGTCGATCCTGCGGGCCGACGGTCCGGGGCGCAGAGCGAACGACGCCGACGTGCCGGCGCCACCCCGCCGCGACCGGGACTTTCGACGCCGAAAGTCCCTGCCCTCGTCCCGGCCCGGCCGAGATCATCGGCACATGCGAGTCGTCGTCGTCTACGAGAGCATGTTCGGCAACACCGCGGAGATCGCGCACGCTGTAGCAGAGGGGATCCGCGAGGTCAGACCCGATGCCGTCGTCGACTGCCTCCCGGTGCAGGACGCGACGTCGGCGGAGGCGGATCTGCTCGTCGTGGGTGGGCCGACCCACTTCCTGGGTCTGGCGTCCGACCGCACCCGGCACATGGCCGAGAGGTTCGACGAGGCGGCCGAGGCAGCGGGCCGCACCCCTCAGCCGGCCGAGAACGGCGGCCTGCGCGCGTGGCTGGAGGAGCTGCCGCAGGTCCCGGTGGGCCGTCGCGCCGCGGCGTTCGACACCCGGCTGGACAAGCTGCTGCACGGGAGCGCCGCGGTCCGCATCGCCCACCGGCTCGCGCACAAGGGATACGACATGGTGGCCGAGCCGGAGGGGTTCGTCGTGGTGGACATGACCGGACCGGCGCGGCCGGGTGAGCTCGAGCGGGCGAAGGCCTGGGGCACGTGCCTCGTGCCGGCCGCCACCCCCGCCCGCGGCTGAGCACCATCCCGACCGCGCAGACCCGCTGATCCCGGACACCTGCGCGGGAAGTGAAACGGCGTCGGGCACGCTGTTGCCCACGATGTCCTCCTCGCTGACCGCCACTCCCCTGATCCCCGACCCGGGCGATCTCTCGTCGCTGCGCGCCCGCGGTGGCGACCCCGACGACCTGTTCGCCTCCTTCGCCGCGTGGGCCGAGGGCAACGGCACGGTGCTCTACCCGGCGCAGGAGGAGGCGCTGATCGAGCTGGTCAGCGGCGCGAACGTCGTATTGGCGACGCCGACGGGCTCCGGCAAGTCGCTGGTGGCCACCGGAGCGCAGTACGCGGCGCTGGCGGCCGGACGGCGCAGCTACTACACCGCGCCGATCAAGGCGCTGGTCAGCGAGAAGTTCTTCGCGCTCTGCGCGGTGTTCGGCGCGGCCAACGTCGGCATGCTCACCGGCGACGCGGCGGTGAACCACGACGCCCCGATCATCGCGTGCACGGCCGAGGTGCTGGCCAACATCGCCCTCCGAGAAGGAGCGGACGCCGACATCGGGCTCGTCGTGATGGACGAGTTCCACTTCTACGGCGACCCCGACCGCGGCTGGGCCTGGCAGGTGCCGCTGCTCGAGCTGCCGAAGGCGCAGTTCCTGCTGATGAGCGCCACCCTCGGCGACGTCACGTTCCTGCGCGAGGACCTCACCCGCCGCACCGGCCGACCCACCGCGCTGGTCGCCAACGCCGAGCGCCCGGTGCCGCTGCACCACTACTACGCGAC